>CAYZFJ010000013.1:0-34184 GCA_964477705.1 uncultured Myxococcia bacterium
TTGCAAACCAGTGATTATATAATCATAACCCATTGAAATGCTTGAATATTTTCCGATTTTCAAAACTTTTCGGGAGCCCTTGTTTTTAGGGGGAATCCACTCCCAACACCTGTACGGGCACGGCATGCCCTGCCCTTCGCCAGCGGCGCACCCAACGATAGGGCTATGCAGTTGGAGTCGATGTATGATTTGTTTCTAACTGAGCTGACTGGCTTGAGCGTCGCTGTTCTGGCTGCTCTGTGGTAACTGCCATGTTTTCTGCCCGGTTCGCTGCAGAAGCGCCCAAGCGCTTGAACTGGACCAACCTTGCAGCAATAGAGACGGCGATCTCTTCGGGGGAGACTGCACCCAGTTTCAGCCCTACAGGGGCCTCCACCCTGGATATACATTCATCAGGGACCCCTTTATCTCTAAGGGACTGAAGAACACCTGCCACTTTGTTCCTTGAACCGATCATCCCCAGCCATGTATGTTGGCTCCTGACCACCCTCTCAAGAATGTCACGGTCATGCTCATGGCCTCGGGTGACAATCAACAGGTAATCGCCTTTGCGGATCTCCAGGGTATCCAGGTACTCATAAAAATCCGATACCACCACCTGGGATGCTTCAGGAAACCGTTCCTCACTGGCCCATTCGGCTCGGTCATCAACGACGATAACCTTGAACCCCAGCAGGCTTCCCACTGAGGCTACCGCTTTACCAACGTGTCCGGCACCGAATATGAACAGCCGCTCCGTCACATGGAGAGGCTCGATGTATGCAGACATGCCACCGCCGCAGGTCATTCCCAGGTCATCGCCCAGGTCGAAGCTGATGGTTTTGGGCATGGGAAAGTCGCTGTTGAGCAGGTCTTGTGCCATCGCTTTGACCTTATGCTCAAAGGCACCGCCGCCCACGGTTCCTACTATGGAGCCATCCTGAAGCACCAGCATTTTGGCGCCCATTACCTGGGGAGCTGAACCGGTCACATTGGTGACAAGACAGAGAGCTGCCTGCTTGCCCTCTTCTCTTAACCTTATGATCTCCTTGTAGATATCTCGAGTATCTTTCATCTCTCACTCACTCCCTCTCTAGGCCTTCTTGCAGTAATAAACGACCATTTATCTGTTTTGTCTTTTCGAATATCTAGTATTCAGGTTAAAGATGCCTGGCTTGACCTGGTGCAATATGGGATGTCCAATAACATAACCAATAACTAGTCGGGTTGATTTTCGTTCAAATCAGTTTTTTTTGCACGACTTTGAGACTTCATAATAATTTACTCTTTTTGTTTCCACCAATTTGTGAATCACGGGCGCATTCAGGTAATTATGTTGACCAGATCGAATTGATCACATTCTTCTGGATAATGGCGAAACGGCAACGGTATAATGCGCCAATGCGCCAATGCGCCAATGGGCCAATGGGCTGATATGGGGTTGGGAGGTTTTTATGAGGCTGGGGATACAGTTGGCACATCAAGGCTGATAGTAGTAGGGAGTCGTTGAGTATTCGTAACGAATCGGGGGATGTCTGAAGGAGAGAGATGATGGCATCCTGGAAGAGGTTCTTCTCAAAGGGATTTGGAGCCGGTAAATGGGGCGGCTTCCGTTACAGCAGCAGCGGCCTGTTTAGGCTGCCATTTCTTGGGAGAACACTGTTGTTGCTCCTGCTCCTGGTGGGGTATGTGGGGTGCAGCGCTGCTGACTTCACATCCATGGAGCGTGGCGCCAATGATGAGACTCCAGGAGGCAACTACTACGACTCAGGGCTGGATGATAATCATGACCCCAATCAGGATATTGAAGACAGGGAGGAGGTTTTTTATCGCACCCCTAAGGCAAGTAAAAACTATGTCTATGTGGCGAATACAACCAGAGATTCGGTGGTGCGCATGGATCCCCGTACTCTCTCTCTCAAGTCAATTCCGGTTGGAAGCGCCCCCACGGTTATCGCCACCCTGCCTGATCGGGATGTGGCGGTAGTCCTGAATTCGGGCTCCCATGAGGTGAGTATTATTAGAACGGGGGAGGGTGATGTGAGCGCAGCACAGGCTGCAGTTGCAAATGCCGCCGCTGCTCCCGGTGATGCTGCTTCTGAAGTGGAAGACAGGGTGGTTCACCTGCCTATAACCCCACACTACAACATGCTGGTGCCTGCCCCAGCCGGCAACTTCGTGCTGGCTTTCTTCTCTCAAGCCGCATGGCTTGATGGCGAAGGATTCGGTGGCCTCCAGGATCTCTCCGTAGTTGTGCTGGAAGAAGGGGATGATCGGGTTATCGATCTTTCGGTGGGGCTCAACCCTTCTGGCGTTGCGTTTGGCCCTGATGGCAAGACTGCTTATGTGGTTACCGATGATGGGATCTCTATAATCGATCTGGAGACCCTGGATGGCCCGGGCATTGTGCCTCCCATCCCTCTCGGCAGCGATCCTCTGGCTTCTGCTGATAGCCGCCGGGTCAGGATCACCAGCGATGGCAAGTACGCCATAGTCTATTACACTGACCAAAAGGTGCTCTCCGTGGTGGATCTGGTGGGTGATGGGGGGATTGTGGAGAAGGAACTGGACGCTATCCCCAGCGATGTTGCAATCACTGCGGATGGCTCTCGGGTCATGGTGGTCCTTCGCCAGGAGCACAAGGCGTTGCTGTTTGAACTGCCCGATGACCTGGAGCCGGATGCCCAGATCAGGGAGATTGAATTCGGGCAGATGGTGGTTGGAGCAGCTCAGTTTAGTTCGGATGGGAGTAAGGCTGTGATGTTTACCACCATTGCCCAGCCTACTGGTTATATCGCCATTCTGGATGTGGATTCTGGTGAATCGAAGGTGGTAAGGGTACAGGATCGGCAGATTACCAACGTGGTTCTGGCCCCTGATGATCGGACTGCCATGGTATTTCATGCCCCCAATCGGGCTCTGGCCTCGCAGGGGCGTGAGTTCGCTTATTCATTAATCGATCTGGAGAGTGGTTTCGCCAGGGTGAATAACCCGGAGGCTGCTCTGGGGCCATACCTGTTCAGCGCTGACGGGAGCAGGTTGCTGCTGGCCCTGGATGATCCCGCTGGCCAGATTCGGCTAGTCAAGGATGTGAACCTGAGAAATTTCGTGACCAGTACGGTACAGCTTGGGTCATCGCCTGAGCATCTGGGCGAATTGGAATCCGCAGGAATAATCTTTATCAATCAGGATCACCCTGCTGGCAGAATTACCTTTATGGATATTGCTGCTAATAAGATTCATACTGTGACTGGTTTCGAACTTAATGAACAGATCCGTTAGTAATTATAGGAGCCTCGGGTTCAAGTTTCAATGATAGATGGCCTATTAAATTCATTTTAAAAGTAATTATAATTATAATTTCAATTGTAATTTCTTTTACTACTGCAGGTTGCTGTTATATGGCTTGCCGAGGAATCTGAATCAGGATAATAATCATGTATCAACAAACATCATCTGTGACCACGAAAACTGGCGGTAGTTGGTGCGGCTCTGCGGGAGGCCACAGTTGGAGCCCTGGCAGGCGCCGGGCGGCCATTGGTAAGGGGCTGTGGAATTGGAGCGAGGTGGGGCTCGGTCTTTGTGGGTGCCTTCTCCTTGGCTTTGCGGGGCTATTCCTGCAGACCGGGTGCAATTCCTTAGATTCTGGTGAGCCTTACGGCACTTCCTATGAATCATGGTTCAGTGAGGATGGGGGAAGGCTGCCAGTGGAGGCAGGGGGGAGCTTGTTCTTTATGGACCGTGAGGCTGGTGAACTGGTGGTAATTGGCAACCAGGATGTGGGTGATGTGAGTGTGGAGCGGATTCCAGTTTGCCCAAATCCGGGCAGAATGCTCCCTATGCCAGATGGTCGTGTGGGCATCATTTGTGCGGAGTCTCGGCGCTTCGTGGCTGTGAAGCCAGGGGAGAGTGGATGCAAGAAGGCTGAGTGGCACCTGGCTGCTCCATTTGACGGGCTGTCCTTTTCTGCGGATGGGAAGGCTGCGGTGGCCTATTTTACCAGCAGCGGTGGTGATGGGGCTGGTCTGGGCAATCCTCACCAGTTGGCCCTGATTGACCTTGATGGAGGGGTTGAGGGTGAGTTTGATGCCAGGTGGGTTTCTCTCCCTTCTCATGGTGCTCTCCCTGAACGGGTGGATATTGGTCCACGGGTGACAGAGAGTGGGCGCAGGCTGGTGATTGTGGGGTCCAACTCTTATGTGCTGGTCCTGGATTACTATGAGCCCGATGAGGTGGTCTACGTTCCCCTCACCGTTGGGGCTATGGAGGGAGCCAGGGTACAGAAGGCTCTCTTCCTGGATGATGGAGTTACCACGGTGTTGCTTGTGCGTGGGGTGGAGGATGTGTTTCTGTTGACTGTCCCGGATGGGGACAGTGGTGGGCTTCAGCCAAGCATCAACCCCGCACCGGTAGGCAAAGATCCTGCTGATGTGGTTCATTATCTGGGTGGTGACGGCAAGGATAAGCTCTTGGTGCTCAACCATGGAAGCTCATCCTTGACAGTGATTGACCTGGCCTCCTTGCAGACCAAGGATATCAATTTATCCAGCGCTGCAAACCGTATTGCGGTGACTGATCATCCCGATGGTGGAGCGAAGAAGCTTGCTATCCTGTATAAGGTGGGTAGCAGGATTGTCCAGTTGGTGGATCTGCCAGATGTGGAGACCTCATGGGTAAGGGCTGTTGATGAGAAGATCCTCAATGTAGCCCTCAAGTCCCTGTGGGTTGATGGGGAGCAGGGCGTTGCCGTGATGGTCCATGATGGTGTGTCTAATCTACCCCTGACTGTGTTGGATCTGGAGAATCGCACTCTGGCTCCCTTTAGTGGGGGTGGGGGCGTCTTCTCTTCGACCATGGATCAGAGCGGGCACAAGCTTTTTGTGGTGCTGGCGAGCAACCCTCCCATGCTTACCTGGATTGATATGGTCACCCTGTTGCCTGAGAATCTTAAGCTGGCTGATGAGGGCAAGATATTCCTGATGCCCGGTAGCGGTAAACTGGCGGTGGTTCATCAGAGCGGCACAGGGTTTGTTTCCTTCTATGACCTGGCTGATCCTGCCGGAAAAAAGGCCACCCATGTTCAGGGCTTCCTCTTGGCTGAGGGGGTGCAGAAATGAGAGCTTCTTTATCTGTGAAAAATACCTGTAAATTTAACCTGTGGTCCAAGCTGGGGTGGTGGAGTGGACCATGCTCGGCGATGATGGGGTTGGTCTCCTTGTCGATTGCCGGAGGTGTGCTCATGGGAGGCGGTGGGCTGGCCTTTGCTGATGAAGATGTGGGAGGAGCCAAGCAGGGGCAGGAACAGGAACAGGAGCAGGGGGCTGTGGTAATTGGGGCAGGGCAGGTCTCTGAAGGTGATGGAGTGGCCCCCGATGTGGATGGGGTAGCTGGTGTTGCCAGCAGCTCCGATTCTGTTTCCCTGGGTGGTACTGCATCAAAGGCTATTGAAAACAACCAGGCAGTGGACGATCTGGGGCAGGTGGAGGCGCTTGAGGCGCTGGAGGCAATGGAGGATGGTCCTGCGCCTATAGAGGCCGGTGCCGGGTTCCAGGAGGTGCCTGCTGAGGGCCAGATTATGCCTTTGGCCGGGAGCTACCAGGAGATGACGGGTTTGGGCGGTGATGTTGGTGATGAGACAGCCTCGGCTGGGGAAACAAGGGACAGTTTTTTCTCTATAGGCCGCAGGGATTTCCCTATGCCAATCTCAGAGATGGGGCTCTTAAAGGCATTCGATGACCGGGTTGATACCCTGGAGCTCGATGTGGGGTATGAGTTGTTCAATGATCTCCTGCTGGTTGGTGGTTTCAGGAGTTACATTGCTGGAGGTGATGGGGAGGGATGGGATGCGGTGCTGAATACATACAACTTCAGTTTGGGTGCCAGGTTCCAGAAGTACTTATATAAGGATGTGCTGCTGGCGTTTATTAAAGGTGGGGCGGGGCTGATGGTGGGAAGCCTCGAAATCGATGATTATTATGCGGGTCGTGGCTCTGATGATGGTGCTGGCCCCGATGTCTCTCAGGATACTGCCGCCGCTGCTGCATTCGATATGGGGGCAGGTGTGGAATTCCTAATTCCCCACAGCTTTTGGGGTGCATCAGAGACCTCTTTTATGCGAAATTTTACCGCTGGTCTGGTTTTGGATTTTGCCAGAGTGATAGCATTCCCTCTGGAATTCGATCAGGTTGTGCCAACCTGGGAAACAGAAAATGGAGAGAGTGCGCCCTTGAACATGGGCAAGTTTGAACTCTCTGGTTGGACTACCCACGTGGGTCTGGTCATTCACTTCTGACATATTGCTTGAGAATCCAGTTGGTAATTGGTAAAACTTCCAAGATGTTTCCCCTGAAATAGCATATGATAACCGTTCAGGTGGTGCTGAACGCAATCGTTCATGGTGAATATTGTCTTGATGCTGTACTGCAGTAATTTGTTCTCATTGGTGCTCATTGATTACTTTCAAAATGGATTGCTGTTCAAGAGGTTTTGCATAATTCCTCTAATCTAAGTTCCCACAGATCAACTGAGGAGGTAAGAGTGGCCAAGATATTTGCGTTCAAAGGGGTCAGGCCAGTCAAGAACCTGGCAGAGAAAGTAGCCGAGCTGCCCTATGATGTGGTGTCTTCTCAGGAAGCTGCCAAGTTGGCAGAGGGTAATCCCTATTCCTTTTTCCACGTGTCCAAGGCTGAAATCGATCTTCCGGCAGATATGGATCAGTATGATGCGAGGGTTTATCAGAAGGGCAGGGATAATCTGCACAAATTTATGGCAGAAAAGATCCTGGTTCAAGATAGCAAGCCCATGCTCTATGTGTATCGGCAGATTATGAACGGCCGGGCCCAAATTGGCCTTGTGGCCTGCGCCAGCGTTGATGATTATGTCACCGATGTGATCAAGAAGCATGAGCTGACCAGGGCAGACAAGGAGGAAGACCGGACCAGACACCTTGATGTGCTGGGAGCCAACTCGGGTCCAGTGTTTCTTACTTACAGGGCTGTGGGGGAGATTGATGCCTTGATTGGCAAGGTTGTTGCCGGGGTGCCTGAGTATGATTTTACCACCGGCGATAAGGTGCAGCATACGTTCTGGCTTGTGTCCGATGATGCTGTGGTGGGGCAGCTTGTGAAGCTTATCGGTCATGTGCCGGTTTTATATGTGGCCGATGGGCATCACCGATCCGCATCGGCTGCCAGGGCCCGTGAGTGGCGCAGGGAGCGCAATCCCCATCATAATGGCAATGAGGAGTACAACCGTTTTTTGGCCGTACTGTTTCCCCACAATCAGTTGTTTATCATGTCCTATAACAGGGTGGTCAAGGATCTGAACGGGCACACTAAAGAGCAGTTCCTGAATCTGGTGCGAGAGAAGTTCCAGGTTACTGATGATGCTGCCCCGACGCCCTCGGGCTCCAAGCAGTTCTCCATGTATCTTGATGGTCGCTGGTATGGACTCGCTGCCAAGGAAGGCTCTTTCAATGCAGCCGACCCGGTGGCCAGTCTGGATTGTTCCATTCTCCAGAATAATCTGCTCTCTCCGGTTCTGGGCATTGGGGACCCCCGCCGGGATAAGAGGATTGATTTTGTGGGTGGTATTCGGGGCACAGGTGAGCTGGAACGGAGGGTGAACAGTGGGGAGATGAAGGTTGCCTTCTCCCTCTACCCGGTAACTATCCAGCAGCTCATGGATGTGTCAGATGCCGGCTTGATTATGCCACCCAAATCCACATGGTTCGAGCCAAAGCTCCGCTCTGGAATGGTCGTGCATCTTATCGGCGAATAAGTTGGCCCCTTGAAATGACTGTCTCATGCCCTGCCCTGTATTCTTCTAGATAAATTCGTGCCTCTTCATAGCTGGCTCATGTCAACCGATGGCCACATCCATCACCATCATCAGGGCGAATCCAATCAGACTTCCCATGGTAGCCACATCGGTGTTGCCATGGCGCTGGGCTTCGGGGATTAGCTCCTCAACCACAACAAATATCATGGCGCCGGCAGCAAACCCCAGGGCGTAGGGCAGCAGGGACTGGGAGGCGA
Organism: uncultured Myxococcia bacterium; assembly: GCA_964477705.1. GTDB lineage: Bacteria > Myxococcota_A > JAVEVO01 > JAVEVO01 > CAYZFJ01 > CAYZFJ01. The sequence continues at coordinate 8,016 of CAYZFJ010000013.1, forward strand.
CTACCACCGTGGCCCCCAGGACGCCTGCAATTGGCTCTACCATGCCAGAGAACTGACCCCACATGAAGCTCTTGAACCTTGATAACCCCTCCCGGCGCAAGGGGATAGCTACTGCCATTCCTTCGGGCATATTCTGCAGGGCTAGACCGATTGAGAGGGCGACGGCTGCAATGGGGACGCCTCCGGTCTCCTGGCTGGCTGCTGCCGCAAAGGCGACGCCAACAGCAAGCCCTTCAGGGATGTTGTGCAAGGTTACTGCACCGATTAGCAGGGTGCTCCGGCGCCAGTTGGTCTTGACTCCTTCTTTGTGATCCGAAGATATGCCCATGTGGATGTGGGGAATAAGCTTGTCTGCAAGTCGAAGAAAGACACCGCCAAGCAAAAAGCCGACCAGGGGAGGGAACCAGGCGGGCAGGGAGCGACCTTGTGACATTTCAATGGCTGGAGCGAGCAGGGACCAGTAGCTGGCTGCGATCATGATTCCGGCTGCGAACCCCAGCATGCTGTCCATCATCTTCTGGTTCGGCTTGGCGGTAAGAAATACTGTAGCCGCACCAAGAGCAGTGGCAAACCAGGTAACTCCTGTAGCGAACAGGGTCTGGATTATGGGGTGTAAGTTTTCCATTCTCAGCCTCTAGCCCTCAATTTGGAATGGGAATTATAAGATATGATGTGGAGATGAGCAAGCACTCGCTGGGAGTTGGAACAGGCGGTGAGGGTGCAGTGGGGGGGAGCATAGGTGGGGCGAGATTTTCAGGTTGAGTCTGGTCAGTTTAGTTTGCTGCCGGATGCTTTCAGGTAGGCTCTGGCTATCACATGGGTGCCGAATTGTTCCACATGGGCATGGATGCTCTCGCCACCCAGTTTCTCCATCTGCTCCTTGGCCATCCCGTGGAGAGTCATCTCGGCCAACCCTTCAGTAGTGAGCTTCAGCACCTCGATCTCCCGTGGATCAATCTTCAGCCCCAGACACAGGGCTTTAGATACGGCTTCCTTGATAGCCCATAGTGAAGTGAGCGTTTCATCTCCATCTCCCACATTGTCACGCTCCCCATCGGTAAAGCAGTGCTTTGCGAACGAGGCATCCCGTGCTGCCACCTCTTCCACATCAACGCCGGGGAATCCCTGTGCAGACAAACCGGCGACCGCCTTTCCGTTACAGTGTGAGATGGTGATCTTGGGCGGAGTGTTCCCGTTGTATTTTTTGCTTAGCTTGCTGTCGACAATCTTCCATTGGGGAGCCTGCCCCTCGTTGCGCCAGACAGAGATCTGCCTTGGGGTCACCTCCAGGCCAGTAACCTGGGAGATGTGGGCTATGAGCAGCTTCTTGGCTACAACCCGAGCCGCCAGCCACTGGGCCTTACGCTCCTTTTTCCGGAACTTCTTGAACTGGTCCATCTCCTCGCTGGTCAGCCAGGTGGATGCCAGCTTGTTGTCTCCAGACTGGATGGCTAGAAGCACTGGCTCCACCAGCATCTCCTCAGTCAACACCTGGCTCAGGGGCAGGGTGTTGATGAGGGGCACAAGATCTTCTGCTCTGTCTTCAGCCCGTTCTTCTGCTGCTGTGGCTGTTGTGGTGGTTTCCTCTACAGATGTACCATCAGCCTCTTCAGCGGCTTTGGCGTCACCTGACTGAGTAGTTACCTCTGCCTCGGCAACAGCCTCAGTTGACGCTGGAGGAGTTGTCTGGGCAGCGGCATTGGCGGGTGCGTCAGCCGGTTTCTTGGATTTGCTGGCCTTGCCCTTGGATGTGGCAGACTTGGCTTCAGGTTGCTCTGCGACAGCTTCTACGATCGCATCGGTGAGCACATTCCCACCAGCTTCAATATCTGTATCTGTATCTGTAGCTGTAACTACCTCTTCAACAGCCACAGGCAGCGAAGGTCCAGTAGGGATCATGCGGAGCCCGGTCATCCTGTCATGGTACCGACCATCCAGAGAGCGGACCTCCACATCAAAGAGCCAGAGACCACGCTCATCCTGCCCCAGGCTGATAGCTCTTGCCTCAAACCGTGTTGAATCGGAGCTGTCGCTGCGGTTCACATTGTCTCTTTCGTTCACCCTCTCAGAGTAATTCACCGTATCCACAGCGGCTGGCAGTGCCATTGAGCCTCGGTTAATCACAGCCCAGAGCCCTGCAGTCTGCAATTCAAGCTCACGCATGAGTGGTGAAGAGATACCTGTTCCAAAGCTGCCTTCAGGATAGTACCCTTCTACGGTGATCCCAGCATCACTGTTACCGGTAATCCCAGAAATCACCTGGAATGTTGGACCATGGAAAAAGGCCTTGTAGATCCAGTCCTTACCCAGCTTCTTTCCTCCAGTTACAGCCGGGAGAGTGAACCCTGCGGGGGCGGCTATCTGACCACGGGCAGGTTCAGTGTCTGCTCCAGCAAACCGAACCTCAGCAAAGAAGTGGTCGCTATTGAGCATTCTCCCCTTGATGCCGGGTCTTGCGCTCCGGAGGACCGCCTGTACCAGACCGTTACCGATCACATTGGCCTCCACAGTAATCTCTACTGGCTTGTCACGCATCACCTTCACCGGTCTGTTCCAGGAGACATTCGCGAATCCTGCCAGATTAGCATCAGGGAAGAGTAGGGTTGCAGCGTTGGCAATGAATTCCAGCCCCATTACGCCCGGAAGCACTGGAACGCCCTCAATGGCATGGTCATAAAGGAATGAATCCTTGGTCGGGTCCAGCTTTCTGCGCAGCACCGCCCTGCTGGCGGTCAACTCCAGGATCTCCACATTCTGTTCCATGCGAGGCAGACGCTTGATGAAGACAGCCGTCGGCATCTCAACGGGAGGCAACTCGGCAGCTTTGGCACCGGCAGCCTCATCTTCTGTGCACATGTCACCCATCCTGCCAGCCACTACCCACTCGCCCCGACACCCCTTCTCAAGGGCCATGGGGACAATGACCTGACCAATCTCGGGGGGAAGCATGTCCACGCCCCTCTTCTCCATAATCTCAGCCATCCCGCCCCGTGCGGCCATCCCCACCTGACCCCATGCGGTCCAGTCAACGGTGAACGCCAGAGTGCCTGTGCCCACGGTGCCGTTTATGTTGCTCGAGAGGTAGCTGAGGGCTGCATTCGCAGATGAATAGTCAACCTGTCCCACGTTGCCAAATCGGCCGGCCACCGAGCCAAACGTGACGATAAACCGGGGCTTAAAATCACCCAGGTTGTTCCACATGTTGAGGGCACCGCCCACCTTGGGAGAGAGGCACTCAACCAGCTCAGTTTCAGTTTTCTCTGACAGGTACCTGCTGATCTGACGGCCTGCTGCGTGAATAATCCCGTCCAGCTTGCCATACTTGGCTCTGATAGTGCTGAACAGGGCGTCCACCTGGGCTTTGTCGGTAACGTCGCAGGGCATATAGTCAACGGAGGTGGCGCCGGCCTTTCTGATTGCCTCCATATTGGACAGGATCTCAAGCCTCTGCAGGTAGGGGCTCATCCATCGCTTGATGGCCATGGGAGTGGCTGGTTTTCCAGCTTCCTGGAGGCGTCTGCGTGCCAGAACCTTGAGCTCGTCTTCGTTGGCAAGAGCAGCCGCCTCCTTGTCCTGTGGATCGAGGGTGACCAGACCCAGCAGCATGAACTGGCATCCTTTAAGGGCAAGGTGCTTTACCACGTGGGCGGTGATACCCTGGGCGCCGCCAGAGGCAAGCACCACAGTGTTTTTATCAACCACAGGCGGCTGCACGCCCTCCTCCCTGGTCAGGCCCAACCCGGATGTGTATCTGTTGCCATCTCCGGTGCGGCAGATCTCGAGGAGCGAATCGTCACTCTGCAGCTCTTCGGTGAAGATTGGCATGGCCTTGTCCGGGGTGTCGTCCAGCAGTTCAGGAGCGAGATCGAGCACCTTCACGAGCCTGTTCTCCCACTCCCGACACAGGGCTTTGGTGTAACCCACCTGGGCGCCGATGTATGGTGAGGAGAGATATGAAGGCTGGAGTCCCAGCCTGCAACCACGGGTGACGGTCACAATTCTGCCGGCTGGTTTTCCTTGAGCACTGAGGGACTGCCAAGCCTGAGCCAGATGGTGGAGGGCGCTGGTGCGTTCTTCCACATTCTGCTTTGAGAAGCCGTCGATGTTTCGCTCCAGTGGCATCAGGTTGATGAGGATCGCCTGGTCAGGTTTGAGCCCTTCCTTTTTGAGCCAGTCGGCCAGTTTACCCTCTCTCCCCAGATTCAGGGCGGTTGCCGGATCAATGGTCACATGCCAGATGGTGGCAGCGGTGAGCCATTTACAAAAGAGCTCACTATACTGATCGCCTCCCACTACCAGGGCCATGTTTCCCTGTACCTTCACCTTGGTGTTGGTGGCAGGTGCATCTACCAGAACCGCTCTTCGACATGTGAATGGCTCGGGCAGGGGGAAGGTGCGGGTGTTGGTGGCAGCGGATGCTTGTGCGGCCATTGCTTCTGTGTTGTTGGCCGGGGCAGAGTCAGTGGCGATCGTTGCCGTGGGTGCTGTTGTGGCAGAAGCTGTTGTTGCAGCCTCACTGTCAGCCCCAGAGGCCCGGGCCACGGTGTAGTCGATGAGCGAGCGGATGGTTGAGTAGTCAGCCAGTCTGAAGGACTCATCCCGCTCCAGGTGGTACATCTCACGCACAGTGGCCAGGATCTCAGCCTGCTTCACCGTGTCCACGCCCAGGTCAGCCTCCAGCTCGTACTCTTCCTGCAGTTCATCCAGGCCGTACCCGGTCTTGTCGCTGATGATGTTGAGGAGAGCGGCAGCCACGGCGGCCCTGTTCACCGTGCCCGCACTAGCGTCAGCGGTGGTGGTGGCAGCGGCGGAGGCGGAGGGAGCAGCAGCGGCTGCGGTGGTGGCAGAGGCGGCGGAGGCAGTGGTATCGCCACCGGCTCTTGTCACGGTGTAGTCGATGAGAGAGCGGATGGTGGAGTAGTCTGCCAGCCTGAAGGATTCATCCCGCTCCAGGTTGTACATCTCACGCACAGTGGCCAGAATCTCGGCCTGCTTCACTGTGTCTACGCCCAGGTCAGCCTCCAGCTCGTACTCTTCCTGCAGCTCATCCAGACCATATCCGGTCTTGTCGCTGATGATGTTAAGGAGAGCGGCAGCCACGGCGGTCCTGTTCACGGTGCCCGCACCAGCGTCAGCGGTGGTGGTGGCAGCGGCTGCTGTGGCGGGAGCACTGGTATCGCCACCGGCTCTTGTCACTGTGTAGTCGATGAGGGAGCGGATGGTCGAGTAGTCGGCCAGCCTGAAGGACTCATCCCGCTCCAGGTTGTACATCTCACGCACGGTGGCCAGGATCTCAGCCTGCTTCACCGTGTCTACGCCCAGATCAGCTTCCAGCTCGTACTCTTCCTGCAGCTCATCCAAACCGTACCCGGTCTTGTTGCTGATGATGTTGAGGAGAGCGGTAGCCACGGCGCCCCTGTTCACGGTGCCTGCGCCAGGGTTTGCGCCAGCGCATGCGGTGGCAGACGTCGATGCCACAACCCGGTTGTTTCCCTCTACCATACCCACCCCTTCAGCCGGCTCCACAATATGATCCTGTAATGCAAACAGATCAGCGTTCTGATCAGCAGCGGCCCTTGCTGGCTGATCATCCTCCTCAACCCGGAGAGTCCCAGCCACAACCTTAACCACAGGCCTCTCCAAACCACTTATGCTCCTGAGCCATGCCCGGTAAACATCTGGCTGGAAACGCATTCCTGACCTGGCAACCTTCCTGACCAGGGTGAGAGCGAGCTGAGAACCGAATCCTGCTCCAAGACGGATGGCGTATTCCAGGTTGAACCTGCCACCATCACTCAATCTCAGGTCGCCCAGGTCCGGGTCCGGCTCCTTAAGGTTGGGGATGGGGGGAACAATGCCCTTGTACAGGGCTTTGATGGAGACAGCATCTTCGAGCCCGGCGCCCATGGGGTGCCCGGTGAATCCTTTGGTGTTGGCCACGATCACCTGGTTGGCCACCTCACCAAATGTGTTACGCAAGGCAGCAATCTCTGCTGCTGCGCTGCCTCCCCTGGCCGGGGTGTAGGTCTCATGGCTCATGAACATGGTCTTTGGAGCCATCTCTCTCCGGTCCAGGCCATAATCCTGTTCAGCGTCAGTGATGAGCTGGTTCACCTCATGGGCGATATGCTCCGTATCCAACCTCTGTCCGTGGAAGGCGCTGTTACAGAATCGGGTCCCCAGGACCTGCACTAATGGCTCTATCCCCCTCGCTTTCGCATCCGCCATGGTCTCAACGACCAAGCCAACCGCACCCATGCCGATAATCATCCCCCGCCTTCGCCTGTCGAAGGGGAGAGCCCCGTCCTCAACCCTCTTGGCGTCGGTGGCGGCTCCAGTGACCAGGAAGGCAGAACCCATCCAGTCCAGCAGGTTGCCTGTGGTGATATCGTCTGCACCCACAATGAGCACTCGCTTGGCCCGTCCGGTCCTGATCCAGTCCTGGGCCATACCTACCGCCATGGTGGTAGATGCACAGGCTGAGTTCACCTGGGTGTTGGGGCCTTTTGCCCCGATCCATTGGGCAAGCTGGGAGTGCCCCATGGAGAGGATCTCCATGAGGAAGTGGCGGCTGAACGGTTCCTTCTCTATGCTTTCAAGAGCATCGATCCTGTCCTGCAGGGAGTTGCGCAAGGCTGAATCGCTGGTAGTGGCGAGCAGTGATTTGAGCTCGTCAATTCTTGCCTGGCGCTTGTCGTTCTCATTCTGCTGCTTCATGCCCCTGGCCATGGAATCAAGACCTGGGAAGGCAGAGGCCAGGATTACGCCCGTGTCATTTCCGATCTCCTCGGGCAGGGACCATCCATTGCTTATCTTGGCTCCAGTGCGGGTAGTGCGGTAAGCCTTCACCAGGGGCAAGCCAGCATCACGCAGGGCTTCAATACCTGCGGCCATGGCCAATTGAGCGGATCGGTCAAGCAGACCGGCCAGTTCAGCAGGAACGCCGTATTCTGTAACAAGGTCTAATTTGCCGCCGATACCAGCAAGATGAATGGCATCTTCCGGGTCGGTCACTGATTTGAACGTACCATTGCCATTGCTGTCCTTGACCAGGCGAACCATGCCCTTTTCAACCATCTGTTCTCTGGTTTTGCGGTCAATGTTTCCAATCAGGTTGTGCCCGTTCAATACCACATCGAAGTTGTCTTCACTGAAGACCCTGTCTCGACCGGGCAGGCCTATTGCCACACCGGTTATGCCTGTCTGTATTTGTTTGGCCATTTCTTCCTGCTCTTCATCATCATTTATATCAGTTGATGTTGGGATAGAATTAGTTGTGGTAACCACTGAGATCGCCGAATTCGCCACTGCGGCTGCAGGTGATGCGACGGCCTCAGACCTGTTGGCGGTGGCCCCTTCGTTCAGCAGAATGGAGGGGAGGTCCCTGCCCCTGCACAAATCCAGGGCACCCTTGTATCCTTCAGCAGCCAGGGCAGCCAGCAACCGGATGAAAGAACGTTCCTCACCCACCTTGCGGTCACATGCGGCATAGGTGCGAACGTTGTTGTCGCTCAGAATGCTGCCCACAAAAGCTGCCAGAGTCCGCCGTGGTCCGACCTCCACAAAGAGACGCACACCATCATTATAGAGACGCTCAACGCAACCGATGAAGTTGACCTGTGATGCCACCTGGCGCCCAAGCAGATCCTTGATCTTCTCTATGGCGTTGCATCCGCTCGGATAATAGTCTGCTGTCACGTTGGAGACAATGGGAACGTCGGGTTCCTTCATGTTGAGCGTGTCAAGGAGCTTGCGCAACGGTACCGCTGCTGGTCGCACGATCTCAGAGTGGAATGCGTGTGAGGCTGGGAGCGGTATGGTCTGGATCTCCATGGCGTTGAATCTGGCCATGGCCTCCATCACCGCTGCAGAGGTGCCGGCAATCACGGTCTGGGTGGAGCAATTGCGGTTCGCCACCACCACATAACCATTTATGGTGCTGAGCACCTTCTCTACGGTCGCTGAATCTGTGGCGATGCTCGCCATCTTTCCTGGGTCGTCGGGTGAGCAGACATCCATCGCTTTGCCACGTCCGATGACCGCCTTGAAGCCATCCTCAAAGTCAATCACCCCCGCTGCCACCGCTGCTGCATATTCGCCCAGGGAATGGCCCGCAACCGCATCGGGTTTGATACCAGAACCCACCAGCAGATCGTAGTGAACCAGGTCGGCTACGAACACACCCGGCTGGGCGAACTCGGAGCGGCATAACCGCTTGAAGGCGGCCTTTTGTGCCTCTTCAGTGGGGAACTCGTCTGGGAGGACGATCTGCGAGAGGGGCTGCTTCATCAGTTGACTTGAAAGTCGGTCTGTCTCAAGCCAGAGGCGGTCGATGCATCCAAAGTATTGGCGCAGTGAACCAGTCATTCCCAGTCGCTGGGAGCCTTGTCCCGGGAAGAGGAAAGCTGTCTTGCCAACCCTGGGACCCTCCCGTAGAAACCCTCCCTTAGCCTCCAGCATTCTGGGAGCCATTCGGCCCTCTAGGGTAGCGACAGCCCTCTCCAGACCTTCTCGCAATTCGGTGGTGTCCATGCCGGACAGGGCCAGCCTGATGGGAGCGTTCAGGGCTTCTCCGCCATTACCTGTTACAACTCCGTGCGTTGTCAGGGTCTCCAGGGCAGCCTTGGTCTTATTAAGCAGGCTGGCCCTGTCCACATCCCCAAGGAGGACCACATGACCCAGAATTTCATTTCTGCAGTTGGCAGACTTGGTCTGGTCAGTGCTCAAGCCTGAGCTCAAGCCAGTGCATGCACATGAGCTTGCGTTGGTGCTGGTGTTGGCGTCAGCATAGGCGATGGGGGTGGTTGCGGCTGCGAATTCGTCCTCTGCACCTCTTGATACTGGATGCACCTTTCGACCAGTGGCACCACCTTCCACATATTCCTCTACAATGCAGTGGAAGTTCACGCCGCCGAATCCAAAGGTGCTGAAGCCGCCCCTTCTCGGGTGGTTGCTTCCATTATTTTCCCATGGCTGAGGTGAGGTGGTAACCCGGAATGGTGTACCTTCCAACTCAAGAGCCGGATTCAGCCCTTCGTAGAGTACCTGTCCGGGCAGAGTCTTGTTCTGGATAGCGAGTATAACCTTGGCCATACTCGCCGCTGCGGCGGCGCTCTTCAGGTGGCCGATCTGGCTTTTCACCGAGCCCAGAAGCACAGGCTTGGTCCGGTTTGCGGACTTCCACACATCCTTCAGGGCGTTTGCTTCCACCACGTCGCCAACGGGCGTGCCAGTCCCGTGGGCCTCGATCATGTCAACGGTGGCCGGGTCAATGCCAGTGTTCTGATAGGCGTTGTTGAGTGCCCGAATTTGCCCCACCACATTGGGAGCGGTAATGCCTTTACCCTTACCATCGCTGGCTCCACCGATTCCCAGTATGGTAGCGTAGATACGGTCCCGGTCCCTGACCGCATCTTCCAGCCGCTTGAGGATGAACACTGCGCCGCCTTCGCCCATGACAAACCCATTGGCGCTTTTGTCGAATGGGGCACTCCGGTTGGGAGACAGGGCACCAATCCGGCAGAATTTGATGAATGTGCCCGGGCTCATGGAGCGGTCTATGCCGCCAGTTACGGCAATGTCGAACTGGTGGTCACGCAGCCCGTGGATTGCTGCGTTAAAGGCTGCAGCTGATGAGGCGCACGCCGCATCACATATGTAGCTGGGCCCACCCAGATCAAAAGCGCTGGCCACCCTGCCAGCGATGATGTTGGCCAGCTCGCCTGGCATGGAATCTTCAGTGAAGGGGAGCAGGCTTTTGTCTATGGAATCTTGGACGTTCCTTAAGATTTGTTCCTTTAGCTGACCGGAGATCTGGGCGTTGGCGAGAGAGCGGGAGACCATATCCAGCATCTCAGGCATGAACGCCCTTGCACCGCTGATGTCTCTGAACTCGCCTCCAAGGGCGTTTCCGAAGATCACAGCAGCGCGGCTCCTGTCGAAATCTCTCTGATGGAGACCTGCGTCTTCCAGGGCCTGACTGGTTATGGACAGAGCCAGCAACTGTACTGGATCTGTGGAAGACATCACCCGTGGGGGGATCCTGAACTTGCGGCCATCGAAGGTGAGCTCACCCAGCCACCCACCAACCTTGGTATAGGATTTATCCCTGTCCTGACGATCCGTAGTGTAATAGATGGACGGGTCCCACCTGCCTGCTGGAACATCCCCAATGGATACCACTCCTTTGATGATGTTATCCCAGTACTGTTCCTTACTGTTGGCTCCCGGCAGTTGGAGGGCCATTCCCACGATGGCGATGGGCTCCTTACCGTGATCTGTGGAGGCTGGGTTGTTGCAGATATCTGATGCTGTACCTGCACCAGCACTGGCACCAGCACCAATAGGGCTGGAAGCCGCTGCGGCAACGGTGGGATGAGTTGGTGTAGCGGCTGCAAACCGGCTTTTGCCATGATGACCAGATGCAATCTTATTGGCTGCCTGGGTGAGCATTTGCACCGCCCCGTCAGTCAGAGCGCTGTGGATCTGGGGGATTGTGGTGTACTTGTCCATGACAGCCACCCCCTGCCCAGCATGGAACAGGCCGGACTCGATCTGATATTCTTCAGTGAGCTGCTCGAAGATCGCCCCCTGTCCAGGAATCACCGCCTTGATCCGCTGGCCCTTGGCCGCTGTGCGCAGCCCGCCCAGGTTGGCATGCTCGAACGCTTCCTTACGCTCCTTGCGGGGTGCTCCACTCTTTGCCAGCTCATTGTCGGCCTTGATGGCTCGATTGGCCGCAGGAGTGTCGATGACCCGGGTGGGGGCTCCAATATCTTCGCCAAGGACCACCGTGGAGTCTGCTTCCTGGCAGACCTGCTGGTACTTGCGTCCAAGGGCACCTGTTGTCAGGGCCTCTTCGCTCAGCAGGTAGGCGGTGCCTACCTGGGCGCCAACCCGCACTCCCTTCTTCTGAAGACCGATGAGCACGCACGCAGTAGCAGCTCCGCTCCTGGCATCGTCGATTCCTCCTGCCAAGTTCAGATAAACCTGGTTAGCGTTGATGGTGCCTGCTGCAATCGCACTTTCGATCTCCCATACGCCCAGTTGCCACAATACGTAGCTCACCAGGGAGCCCACATGGCCGCCAGCCTCATGGCCTTCGAGGATGAAATGGCGAACGCCGGTGGCGATGGCGCCCTTCAGCATTGAGGCTGTGGGTGTGTGCAGATAGGCGGGGATACCCGCTGTAGATACCACCTGCATGGCCATCTCTGCGCTGCCGGCGGCGATTAGAGCCATGGGTGGGTGGAGCTCGCTTATGAGCTGCAGATGAGCTTCACGGTAAACCTTGTTGGTCTCCATGCCAATCAGGCCAACGCCGAACGGCTTATCTCCAAGGAGGTTCCGTGTTTTTATCATCAGCTCCCGGGCTACACTTCCCGGCATGCTACCCAGGGCCAGGAACGGGACAGCTCCATTATCGGCAACAGCCTTGGCGAACTGGGCCACATCGGTGATTTGGGCCATTGGTCCCTGGTGGATGGGGAAGGTTACCTTCTCGTCGGTAGCCAGTGCGTTCCCTCTGCTCAGGGGGAATTGGGCGGCTGCTTCGGTGATGGTCTCTACAGCCAGTCTGTCCATAGCCTGGATAGATACCTCCAGGGTTTGAAAGCGTTGTGCGAACCCTGATGCGAACGCACCGTGCTGACCGAGTGGCCACAGGTGCGTACCCAGGCTCATGCCGGCACCTATGGGAGTCACCATGGGGTTGATGGTGTCTGTCATGTAGCGGGCTGCCATGTTCAAGGGGGTACCCCCTCTCAGGGTATTACTGATATCAGCCTGCTGGGCCAGCTTGGGTGGCTTGGTGGCAACCTGGGCGTACACCCGGTAGCGGATGCCACTCTGAATACCCACCAGCCTGGTGTCGAACCCGTCAAAGGAGGTCAGCCTGTTGCGCAGCTCTTCGGTGATTGGGGAACCTGGAAGGAGGAGGAGCTGGTCGTCCAGCACCAGGGCCTCTGCGCCAAGAACGGTCATTGCTGCTGCAGTGTCTGGGCCGATGCCGCCTCTGGCAGCAATAAACACGCCGGGGAAGCGCATGGCCAGTATGCGCACCAGGACGGATGTGGTCTCGCCACCCACAAGCCCACTGCACTCGTTACCTTTGGCCAACAGGCCGGTTGCTCCTGCGGCCATGGCGCTCTCTGCCTGCTGTTGGCTGTTTACCTCCATGATTACCGTGGCCATGGAGCTGAGGGTTGCCAGGCGGCTGGAGAGTTGCCCCTCTGGGAGCAGGAAGTGGTCGCAATCCAAGATGAAGCAGGCTGGATTGCAGTTGCTGGCCAGGCTCAGGTTTGCTGAGACATGGGCAGGAACAAACAGAGCCTGTTTGGAACCGCTGACGGTTGGTGATGTGCTCGCATTGAAAGCCAGGATATCCTGTTCAGTGTCGGCGATAAGTACAGGAAGTCCACCGGCGTTGATAACTGTCTGGGCAGCGTTTTCCCACCATGAGCGCTGCAAGAAACACCAGATTCTCTGGGACGGAATGTTCATGGTACCTTTCCATTATTGCTATCTGATGACCTTTGCTCGGGGTGGTTCCCCTGCAAAAGGTCGGGAAATTGAAATCCGCAGCATGGCTTGCAGGAAATGTGCCATAAGATCAATCCAGCAAAAAATGCTTAACTGGGGCGCTTACTTGAAGGGTTTGAGCATGATCTCCAAAGACCAGATTTGGGCCTCTCAGTAACCATTGGTTCGCAGAAGTGCGTATCAGAGTACTCGCTGCTGTGATTAGGAAGAAATGGCATTAAGTATGGATGATTGGCAACCAATGAGCTGACACAGGGGCGACTGGCCTGCCTGCACATTTGAGTGAGGAGTATTCCTGTCAGATGTTAGGCTCTGCTGTCTGTCTCATTTCACCAGAACTATGGCGTCGCCTGTGCTCATCACTAGAACGCCTGACACCGGGTCCCAGTACAGGGACCAGACACCGTCACCAGGCAGTCCATCGGTAGCATCCAGGTAGCTCCAACTGGCAGACGGGATATGGTAACGAGCCATACCCATGGATGAAGTGCCTATATAGAGGTTGCCGCTCTTATCTATGGCCATACTGGTCACCCGATTATCACGCGGTCCATCGGATGCACCAAAATACCTCTGGGGTGTGCCTGCAGAATCGGTTAAGACCAACCCGTTACCCAGTGATCCTACCCACACCCGGTTCCCCTCATCTACCTCCATTGCGTGTACGTGATCCTCGCCAGCTGGGAATATGGATTGACCTTCCGGCCATACATCCATGTATCTGGGATCGAAGTTGGCCCAGAAGTTGCCGCCTTCGCTCCCATACATTAGCCTGCCGATACCGTGAGCGCCCCCAATCCAGGCGTTTCCTGCTTCATCAAAAGCAAGGCCCAGATGATCCCCTGTAGAGAGGGTGCAGTGACCATCTGCGCACAGGTTGATCTCGATATGGTGGTGTTCAAAGACTGAATCCCGCCTGGCGCTGTACATGGCGGTGCCGTGGTTGCCGCCAAACCAGATGTCTCCCCGGAATGGCCCCTCGTGGATGTATCTGATCCTGAAGATGGTGCGGATCACATAACGCCCATCAGGGTAGTGGGCGCTGGGTGGGGACCAGATCCCGAAGTGCTCTATAAACCTGATCTTGTTCCCATCCAGATGAAACCTGTCCGCATCCCCGCTGTCCCGTATGCCGGGCGGATCCTGGAAAGGGTCCGAGCCAAAGATGCCCTCATACCCCACGATTGCCTCTCCTGGCTCTCCACCTGCCACGCTCAGAACAGGGGTCTCAGCGAGACCGTCCTCCGGTCCAAAGGATACAAAGCTCTCCTCTCCTGCTCTCATCAGGAGCAGGCGCCCGCCACCTGCAGCCCATATATTGCCGCCCTCATCAATGGAGACCGATGAGACTGGAGCGATGACGCCATGTGGGGCTTTGAAGATGGTCATGTCGCCAGTGCGGATGGGTGGAGGAGGTGGGCCTGTGTCTGTGTCTGCGTCTGCATCGGCTTCTGAATCATTACCAGCGTCTGGAGCGGCATCTGGGATTTCCCCGCCGGAGTCGCCCGTATCAGGGGTGGCTGGGCCGGAGTCACTGCTGGCATCTTCCTGTGATGGTCCAGTGTCGGCCAACCCATTCAGGCCGGTGTCGGTGTCGGTGCTTGAATCGAGTCCCGTATCGGTATGGTCAGTGTCTGAGGTCCCTTTTTTCCCCACCTCCTTGTCTGGCGAACACCCCCCAAGCCACATAGGCCCCAACAGAATGAGGAATGAAGTTAAAATTGTACCCAATGGAACTATCTGTCTAATATGGCGAAAATAAATTACCCGGTCATGTAACATTGGTTAATAGATGCCTCCGTGATAATAGTGCTTTCGACCAGAACTGACTATCTACGGTACATCTGCATTACAACTACCGTGCCTGAGAAGTTGTCAGTTGTCAGTGGGCAGTTGGCAGTGGGCAGTTGGCAGTGGGCAGTGGGCAGTGGGCAGTGGGCAGTGGGCTAGGTGCTTGTCTCTGCCTCTGTACGGGCACGGCATGCCGTGCCCTTCGCCAGCGGTGCACCCAACCAGCCGGCCACTCCTGCCCCCTTGAACTCCCGCTGCCTTCTGATAACTTGTAACTTTCAACTTGTAACTCTCCGGGCATGCCGTGCCCTTGCCGCCAGCGGTCCAACTAGCCCCCCGCCAGGCAAGGGGCGAGGGGCGGAGCAGCAACGCTATGCCCTTGGTATGACTATTGGGGTCCCAAAAACACTAACTCCCATCACCACTACAATGACCGCTCCCACCATCACCACCACTTCCATCACTTGAATAGCACCATTGGATTAAGTATAAAAAACCCACCATTGGATCACTGTGAAAGCCAAGTCCAACAAGGTCTGAGAACCGGATTGAGTTCTCTGATGTTGGAAACTAAGGGAAAGATATCTGGACAATATTTTTACATCTTGGTAATGGGGCTTTTAGAGAGTGTGATGCAAAGTGAGTGGTAAGCCAAACAAAGGGCAGATTGTCGTAAGGAAATGGTTGGACGGATGGATTCACAGACGGAGAATCAGATTATGGATGTTGCATTCAAGGCCAGAAAAAAATGTTCCCTCAAGATTCGTAACCAAAAGGTGGATCCTTGTGGGCATATCCGTATAGACGGACCAACTATTGTGCTTAGCGGAGCCTTCTGCCCGGTTGGCCACAACCTGCTTGCCAGTGAGGCAGAGCCACTATTTGATGGCTTCCCTGGTATTAAAGTGCGCATAACAGACAAAAACACAGGAAAAGAGTCTGACGTGATCCTGAGCCCAATCCATGGCGATGCTCGCAAATGTGTTGACCAGGAGCCTGCAGACGGAACCCTGCTGGAGCTGTCGTGCCCCCAATGCGGGACGACTCTGCCCAGGCTGGCTGGTTGTGATTGCCCTGAGCATGGGGATTTGGTAGTGCTGTATCTCTCTCAGAAGCTTGATAAAGGGAGCTATGTGGCGGTGTGTAATGTGTGGGGGTGCCCCAAATCTCAAATTGTGGAAGAGTTTACCCTCATCTCTGAGTTCAGCGAGCTCCTCGACCAGTGATGTTTCCTGTGGACACACTCTCACACGTTGAACAGGAAATTGATTACATCGCCGTCGTTAACCACATAGGTCTTACCTTCGCTGCGTAGCTTGCCAGCGGCCTTGGCCTTAGCCTCTGAACCGAGCTCAAGCAGATCCTCGTACCGAACCACCTCAGCCCTGATAAAACCTCGCTCAATATCAGTATGGATAGCCCGGGCAGCCTTGACTGCGGGAATACCCTTACTGATAGTCCATGCTCGAACCTCATCCGGCCCCACTGTAAGGAAAGAGATGAGATTAAGGGTTTCGTATGCGGTCTTGATGAACCTGTTGCGGGCAGAGTCCTCCAGCCCCAACTCCTTGAGGAACTCCTTCTGCTCATCCGCATCCAGGGAGGCCACCTCAGCCTCAAGCTCAGCACACATGACGATGGTATGCAGACCACGTGCCTCGGCGCTCTTCAGGGCACCAGCCACCATGGGTGTATCTCTGCCGCTGTCCTCGTCGGTATTGATAATCACAATGATCGGCTTGGAGCTGAGAAACCTGTATCCGGCCACATCCTTTTGCTCATCCTCTGTTAGAGACAGATCGGTGAGGGGATGCCCCTCCTCCAGGTGAGCCTTGATGTGCTCCAGTAGATGCAGATGCTGATCAGATGCCGGATTGCGGTGCTCCTTGCGCAGCTTTTCAACTCGTTTGTCCACCACCACCAGGTCGGTGAGCACCAGCTCCTCCATCATGGACTCTAACTCTCTAGTCGGATTAGCCGGAGGAAGGCCAAGGGCCAGATTGTCAAAGGCCCTCACTACCAGCACCAGGGCGTTCATATCCCCGATATGCTGTATCATGGCTGGCTGAAGCCCACCAGCACCCCGGTCAGGGGCACCACCCGGCACATCCACGAAAGAGATCTCCGCATAAACGATCTTCTTTGGCTTGTATATCTTAGCCAGATTATCTAAACGCTGGTCGGGAACCTTGGTTACCCCAAGGTTGGGCTTGATCTTGGCCGCACTTCCGCCCCCACCACCACCTCCGCCGCCTGCGGATGGTGCAGTGTCAATCCCAGTGACTGCCTTGAATACAGTAGTCTTTCCGCTTCCAGCGAATCCTATGAAACCGACTTTCATGAAAGATTCCAGGCTCCTTGAAGTATGGATTCAGATGGCAGCAGCCCATCAATAATCAAATCACGTTGCATCTGCATCCAGATTAGAATGGTGAATCAGAGCGCTATCTGTGGCCGTCAAGCCACCGTATCTGTCTGATCGATACTCGCCACAAAAGCACCACGGCGAGCGGTCAGATGTGGGCAATAAATCGCTTGTGTATTTAGCAGGCTGTGGCCTTGAAGTCAAGGGCGCTGGCGGCAGGAGATGGCAGCCTGCTTGCTGCCCCCTGCTGTTCCTGCCTGACCATGCCTGCCCCCTCCCTAACTTCACCCCATCTGACATCGACCTGGTCATGCAGGTAGAAATCAATTGCGGAAAAGGTTTTCAGCAATCGGTACGAAGAAAATAATGTGAATGACTTTGCTTCTGAATGGACTCCCAACAAAACAGAATTTATATCTTCTTTCAAATCACCAGATGGCCTTGACTTAGATTTTGATTGGATAAAGTTTGGGTCCAGACTAAAGTAGGCTGGTGCGGTATGAGGAATGCGGGCCCATGATGGGGATTCCCCACCGGGAACAACTGAAATCTGACCGACCCGGCAACCCGATTCCTGCCGTTAATCGTTGTGGTGTGAGGAAATCATGTTTGAATTGTACCCTCTGGAGTTTAACCCACTCCTTAAAGAAGTGGTCTGGGGTGGGCGCAAGCTAGAGACCCTTGGGAAAAAGCTTCCTCCCGATACATTGGTAGGCGAATCCTGGGAGGTGTCTGACCTGCCCGGTGCTTCGGTGGTGGTTACCAATGGTCCTCTCAGAGGTCGCACTCTCCACGATCTGCTCGGCGAACGTGAGGCCCAGATTCTGGGCGTAGTTCCCAGAATCATGGATCGGTTTCCTATTCTGGTGAAGTTCATCGATGCCAAAGAGAGGCTATCGGTTCAAGTACATCCTAATGAAGAAGCATGTTTGCAGCTCGGGGCTGGCAGCAGGCCTAAATCTGAGGGCTGGTACATCATGGAGGCTGAACCGGGGGCCTGCCTTTATCTGGGACTCAAGGAAGGTGTAGACCGGCGTGTGCTGGAAAAGAGCCTGACCGAGGGGACTCTGGAGGAGCTTCTCTGTAAGGTACCGGTGCAGGCAGGGCAGTTTATTCCGGTTCCCGCTGGTACAGTTCATGCTATTGGCGGTGGAATGCTCATCTGCGAAGTGCAGCAGATGTCCGATACCACCTATCGACTGTGGGACTGGGGCAGGATGGATATTTCTGGTAAGCCCAGGTATCTGCAGATCATGGAAGCCCTGGATGCTATTACCTATGACGCTGCCCCCAAGCCTGTCTGTGGTAATAGCCACGGCGATAGTAAGAGCAGCTTGGTGGTGGAGCAGGGGGAGAAGGTGACGCCCAAGGTCTCCACAACAGGCAAGGCCAGTGCAACCGAAGGGAGCAAGGTAGCCAACGCCGCTGCTACCGCTACTGCCGGTACCATGTGCCATGGGATCTCCATTCCGACTTATTATGGGAATCTTAAAATGGAACGGTTCTCCATGGTCTTTGGGGAAGAGGCAGGAGCCCACGGATCAAAGTGGGTAGGTAAAATGGTGCCCACGGTCCCTGATCACCCTGTCATCCTGGTGGGACTGGGCGGGAGTGCTCTGGTACAGGTACCAGGCAACAGCGTGACTTCCAGACTCCAGGCAGGCAAGACCATACTCCTGCCAGCCGCTTGCGGCCAGGTGGAGGCTTGGCCCGAGAGCCAGAAGCAGGGTGGCACCAGCTCAACCCCGACCACAACCACAAGCCCAAATACAGCCACATCCCAAGCTCCGGCCTCCCATGTGGAGTTTCTTGCCATATCTCTTCTGCAGGAATCTTGATTGGCTCCCCCAACATTACGCAGAATAGCTGACAAGGCACGGCAGGGCACGGCAGGACATGGTAATGACAGGCCATGTTGGTAAGCCCACATGACATGAGCAGCATCGGCATCTAATGAGGGCCTGCCTGTTCCAGTTCACCAGAATTGCCCGCTAATCCCCGAACAGAATCCCAGTTGCTTTAGCTGTGGTGACGATCTGGTCGTGGGGATTGACCAGCTTCTGACCAGTTACCTCATCCAGGGGCACAGTGGTGATCTTGTCATTCCTGATGCAGATCATGTGACCGCTTAGATTTTTGGCGATGTTTTCCACTGCTGCCACCCCCAGCCTGGTGGCCAGAATCCGGTCAAAAGGCGAAGGGGTCCCGCCCCGTTGTATGTGTCCCAGTACGGTAACTCGGCTCTCTATGTCACTGACTGTGGCCAATTGGTTGGCGAATGTATACCCTGCACCTACCAGGCGGGGAAGCTGCCCAGGGTCAGAGGGGATGGTGCTGGCGCTCCCCCCGATTGGATGAGCGCCCTCTGCCACCACTACCGTAATAAATCTGCTCCCTCGGCCTCGTCTCATCTCCACGCCGGCAGCCAGCTTTTCGATTGAATAGGGGATCTCTGGGATAGCGATCAGATCAGCGCCACCGGCCAGTCCCACATAGAGGGCGATCCATCCGGCAGACCTGCCCATTACCTCAAGAATCATTGCCCGGTTGTGGCTCTCTGCCGTGCTGTGGAGCCGGTCCAGGGCTTCCACTGCGCAATGGACCGCAGAATCGAATCCAAAAGACACATCGGTGATGGGCACATCGTTGTCGATGGTCTTGGGCACGGTGACCAGGGGAACGCCCTTCTCGTGTATAGCTTTGGCAATATTGATGGTGCCGTCCCCGCCTATGATAATCAGGCTGTCCAGGCCAAGCTCATCGATGCGGTCCACTACCTGTTGAGACACATCCCGGTACTCAGTCTCACCGGCTATCTTGACGGGATACTTGAACGGGTTACCCCTGCTGGTGGTGCCAAGGATAGTACCACCCTTGACCAGCAGCCCCTGCACCTGAGCAAGGCCAAGGGGAACCACCTGCGCCTCCTTCTGCAGCAGCCCATCGAAACCTTCCGTGATACCAATCACCTCCCAATCGTGAAACATGACGGCATCTTTAACCACTGCTCTGATTACCGCATTTAGACCTGGACAATCACCTCCCCCGGTGAGGATTCCAATTTTCCTCCTTTTTGCCAATGCCATGTCACTCTCCCATTTGACCTCGTTACGTCACTGGTGTCTGATATGTTGCCTCTCTCAGGGCAATGATGAATATCTGCATTTTTTAGGCGTCGGGAACCGCCATTTGTGCTTTATTGAAGTGTTCTCAACTTAGAGTTGTTAGATTAAGGTGACAGCAAAAATAGCCGCCTGTGAAAACAGACCATTTCTTACGATTGAAGATTGAAGATTAAGACCAACAAGAAGATGGATAGCCCCTTGAATATGGAATTGAAGCATCTCACCAGTTTCGACCATACCAGGATCGCCTACAGCACCGTGGGTTTGCCCCAAAATCCTGCGCTGGTACTAATAAATGGGCTTGGTGGTTCTACCCGGACCTGGGATTGGATCATGTCATATTTCGCTCCTCATCTGCGGATTATGACCTGGGATTATCGTGGACTGTTTCGTTCTGGAAGGCCTATTGATCTCAACAAAATGGCAGTGGCGGATCATTGTAAGGATATGGAACTGATTTTGTGTGCTGAGGGCATGGATGATGTAATCCTGGCCGGCTGGGGTACTGGGGTTCAGATTGCCGTGGAATTCTATCGCAACCATCCCGACAGGGTCAGGGCACTCGTTGCTCTGGGTGGTGTGCCTGGTCTCCCATTTGAGAACATTCTGCCTGGAATAGCCAACAGAATTGCCGTATTCGGTTCATCGGTGATGATGAAGAAGGCCGGCCATCTGTTTAATAAGGTAGCAGGCAAGATGGGCGAGAAGCAGGCGGTGCCACGGATTCTCCACCGTGCTGGACTGCTTGGCGATACCCTTGATGAGCAGTTTTTCAAGGAGCTTGCTGGAGATTATTCGACCATCGACTTTCAGGCTTTTGGCCAGATTTTCAGAAGTACATCCAGTCATGATGGTTGGAAGAACCTGGCTGCTTTGGTGGTGCCTCTGCTAGTGATTGTGGGTACCAGGGATCCTTTTATGCCTGTCTCTGCGGCACGGAAGATGGAACGGGAGGCCAGGGACGGTGAGTTGATGGTGGTGAAAGGGGGGACCCACTATTTGCCTGTGGAGCTGCCCGAACTGGTGGCTTTACGCATGGAGAAGTTTTTTAGGGAGAAGGCGGGACTGGCGGACCATTTGCTCGGTGCCAGCACGGGATTGGTGCCGGAGGTTGGGAGCACCGGTGATCGTGGGGCTGGCAGGGCTGGTGGGAATGATGAGGTACTTGAGAATGGTTCAGTACAAGCCGGAATCGGTTCGGTGAAGGAGGGTTAGAATGGGAGGGGTGTGATGGGTGAGGCTAAGATGGATAATGAGGACAATGTTGAAAATATTGGTGATTCTGGCAGCTTATATAGATGATATTGACGATTAAACAGATATGTGGATTGATGGTGTATTTACCACTTAGGAGAAACGAGGAACTCATGAACATGAAGCATGGCGTTTGTTTGGGGACTGCGAATAAAACCCGACGAAGCACCGCAGCAGTGTTCATTACGCTGGTTGTGGCAGCGGTGGCGGGGAGTATGTGTCTGCTTGCTCCTGTGCCGGGTAGAGGCGGTGGAGGAGCGGCAATGGCATCCGAACCTGGCAGTCTTCTTCGGTACGCACCTGCTTCGTCCCTGGTGCTTGGAGTGGATGTGGACAGGGTGAAGGATGCAGCTGTGTATGACATGATTGTTGATCTGCTGATCGGCAGTGAAAAGGGGAAGAGTGGCAAGACTGCAGGTGTAGCCACCGGAACTCGCTCCCGACACAGGATCTTCAGCCTTATGGGATTCGATCCTGAGAAGGACATGGATTCGCTGATTCTGAGTGTGCGAAGAGGGGCTGGCAAGGAAGTGGATCATGTTACCGGTCAGACAATTTTCACTGAACAGGATGTGTTGATTCTGATCAAAGGCCGGTTTGATTCTGCCAAGGTGGCTGATGCTCTCCAGAAAGAATCCAATGGCAAGGCTAAGTCTGAAGAACATAGCGGGGTAGTGGTTCATCTTATGAAAGGTGCCCGTGCGCCAGGCAAGCAGGTTGGGCTGGCAATCAGCGGTGGCTATCTGATGATGGGTGGTAAGGACCTGGTGCTTGATTCTATTGGTTTGCTCACGGGTGGGGCGGCCCAGAGTGGTTCTGCTTCAGCTCAGAGCGGATTGGCAGCGATGATTGCCAAGGTGTCGCAAGAGCCTGCATGGTTTGTGGTAGGGAAGGATGCCCTGGTTCTGTTGGAGAGTGGCCGGTCAACGGTGAGGAACCCACTGGCTGCAGCCAATGAGATTTACGGAACAATTGGAGCCTCTGATGCCATCGATATTCAGATGACTATCGCCTGTGAGAACCCCCAGTTTGCTCAGGGGATGGAGCAGGCGGTGGCAGTGCTGCTCAGGTCACTGGCTACTTCACCCCAGAGCGCCAAGATGGGGCTGAATGAGCTTCTCAGCGGTGTGAGCCTGGCTGTGGTCGAGAGCAGTGTTAAGGTGGGTGCCAAGATTGATGCTGCTCAGATTGGCGCTATCGGTGCCAAACTTCAGCCTGCCAAAGGCGCTGGCACGGGTACGGGCACTGGTAAGGCAGGGTCAAAGGCCAAGGTTAATGCCAAGTCCCAGTCCGATGCCAAAGGAAAGAAGGGCGCTGTTTCTGCATCCGCAGGCGATGACGGTGCGGGTAAAGGGGCCGTAAAAGCTAAGGCTGATTCCAAGGCCAATAGCAAAAAGAAGTCCCCGTTTAGAGCCTTCAAGAAAGATCAGACAACCAACAAGGCTGATGCTTCTCAGGCTCAGGCTCAGGGCAAGACTGAGACCAAGGCTGGTAATGGGGCCACTGCCCAGTAAATTCGGCATTATCCAACGTGCTTGCCAGTTCTCGTTTCACCCATTACCCTCTCTCCCACTATGAAAACCTTTCAGTACTGTCATTAAATTTTGCAAATACTGCACTCTTGATGGTGGCCATTTCATAACCATTCCGGATTTCCAGCTTAGTTTTTCAGGTTCATATGATCTTAATTATAAAGGCAGTTTTGGGGTTGATTCTGTATGTGTGGTTTGCTAATTTTGTAGTTTATCCCCCAAATCAAATTGACCAGACTGGAGGACCTGAGGATGAGGAATTGTGAACGCCTGTGCTTTGGCATGGTTCTAGTTGTGGCATTGATGAGTGGACCCCTTTCCTGTGTCGCTGTGCCTCCCCCATGGAATTCGGATGATGTGGGGGAGCTGTCTTTCGATGTTGGGGGTGGAGGCGATGTGGGTGATGTGAGCGATGGGGGGGAGCAGAGGGATACGGGGGAGCGTGATGCGAGCGAGGGGGATGCTTCGGATGGCTTGGATGCCTCGGATGGTGGGGCCTGTGTGTTGGCCGGGGATGGGGAGCCGTGTGTGCTGGCAGGCGAGGGCAGCCAGGATGGTGGTGAAGGAGATGATGGCCCGGTTTATGGCCAGTGTAAGGCTGGAGTCTGTGTGGCTGTGGAGTGTGACTGTAGTGGAGAGTCGGCCTGCTGTGATGGATGTGGGGCAGTCCATGTGGGTGATGTGTGCTTTGAGGATGAGCTGGTGTGTACCAGCTACCTCTGTTCCCAGTCGGGCAATTGCGAGATGGCCGTTGGTGAGGGCTGGTGCCTGGTTGAAGGGATCTGCCTGTCTACGGATACGGACCCCGCCAATTGCGGCTCCTGCGGCAATGCCTGTGATGAAGGGAAGGTGTGCTCTGCTGGCAGATGCACTATCTCCTGTAGCGCAGAATTCGTCTTGTGCCCGGGTATCGGTGGTGTTGATACCTGTGTTGACCTGGATTCGGATCGTTCAAACTGTGGAGCCTGCGGTAACGCTTGCCCGCCAGGCTCCAATTGTGTCTCGGCGCACTGTGGTGTCCGAGTTACTGGAGTCACTATCTCGCCCACCGCCTTAACCCTTGAAATGGGAGAGACTGGGCAACTGACTGCGGTCATAATGCCTCAGGATGCCGGTAATCAGGGAGTGCTCTGGCTCTCCAGCAGAGCTTCTGTTGCCACAGTGGATTCGGCTGGTGTTGTTACAGGGGTTGGTTCTGGTCAGACGACCATCACTGCAGTAACTATTGACGGGGAGTTCACCGCCACATGTCTGGTTACCGTTTCAGCATCTGTTGACGGAGTCCAGGTGGAGCCCGCCTCTCTGTCATTGATGCCAGGGGAGGAGAGGCAGCTTGTGGCTGTGGTTACCCCCCAGAATGCCCCCAACCGTGAGGTAACATGGGCATCTTCCAACCAGATGGTTGTCACTGTGAATGGGAACGGTAGGGTTACGGCTGTTGATGTTGGCAATGCTGTTGTTACGGCTACTACAGTTGAGGGAGGATTTCAGGCCGCCTGTCAAGTGGTGGTAGATTCGGTAGGAGCTACGGGAGTGCAGTTGTCTCCCCATGTGTTGAACCTTAACCGGGGGCAGCAGATGTATCTGCAGGCCACTGTCCTGCCTCTTGAAGCAGGTGATAAGAGGGTCAACTGGTCGTCCTCGGCTCCACAGGTGGCTTCAGTGACCAGCGCTGGTCTGGTCAGAGGTGAAACTGGAGGGCAGGCTACCATTACTGTCTCTACAGTAAGCGGTGGCTACACCGATATCTGTAGAATTACTGTGAAAAATCCTGTTACTGGCATCACTGTCACTCCTCAGACTCTTGCGCTGGCGCCAGGAGCCACAGCCATGCTGATTGCCAAGGTGGAACCTGTGGACGCCACCGATAAGACAGTAACCTGGTCATCATCCGATGAGGCGATTGCACGAGCAGGTGTGGATGGCATGGTGACCGGGGTGGCGGTTGGTCAGGCGGTAATTACCGCCTCTACCCGTGATGGTGGCTTTGCTGTGGAAGTGCCCGTGAGAGTTGCCATTGCTGTAACCGGTGTGACTGTATCACCTGCCTCTATGGTGCTTCGCCCCGGGGAGACCGGGGCATTGACAGCACAGGTGGCGCCATCCAATGCCACAGACAAGCGGATCACATGGACCTCATCTGCCCCGGATGTGGCCACAGTGGATGAAGCTGGGGTGGTATCCGCTGTTGCTGGTGGTAGTGCCATCATTACTGTGCGCACTGTTGATGGGGATCATATTGATACTGCCACCATTTATGTCAGTGTGCCGGTGGCGGGTGTCAGTCTGGATCAGACTGAACTGTTTATTGCTCCGGGGGCATCAGCGGTGCTGACTGCTCTGTTCGAGCCGGCCAATGCTACTGACAAGCGCCTGTTGTGGTCTTCTTCAGCAATCCATGTTGCTACTGTGAGCAGCGCCGGGGTGGTGCAGGGGGTGGCTTCAGGCAGCACCACAATCACCGTCACCGCCATTGATGGTGGGTTCACTGCGACCTGTCAGATATATGTGGGGGCAACTGGAAGCGGGACAGCGGGTGATCCCTGGCGGACAGATCCAGTTCAGGCCAATTGTGATGCATATCTGGATGGAAGTTTTTCCAGGGGAGACGGCGTCTATTCTATTGACCCTGACGGTGCTGGTAGCGGTGGTGCGCCCTTTAATGTGTGGTGCGATATGACCACCGAGGGGGGAGGGTGGACCATGCTGCTCAAGGCTGATGGCCGAAAGAGCACCTTCACCTATGACAGCGGGCACTGGACCAGCACCACACCTCTGAATCCGGATAAACCTGAGATGGACGGGGTTGAAGCTAAGCTTGCCAGCTACTCAACAGTTCCATTTACCAAGGTGCTCCTCCGTTTTGAGTATCCTATCGGGAGCGGCACATGGCGCAACCTAAGCTTCAATCACACCGGGCAGAGCATGTATGCCATCATGAGTGGCAATACCTACATCGCCCTTAATCCTGCCCTTGGAAGGGAGGCTTGGAAGAATGTGCTGGGGAATACGTCTTCTCTACAGCCCAACTGCAACAGGGAGGGATTCAATAACCATCACAGCTACGCTATGGCTAGAATAGGCATCATCTCCAATCAGGAGAACGACTGTGAATCACCGGATTCCAGGATTGGAATTGGCACCAAGGGGGATGCCTGTAGCCAGAATACAGGAATTTCTGTTGGTAATTCTGGACGGTGTAGTGCGGATCGAGGTGATGCAGACCTGGTGGCATTCGGCGTTCTGTTCGCCAAATAAGGCTAGTCTGACTGGCTTTAATACCGTGTATTCGGTTTGAAGTTGGTTCAACTGTTCTATGTTGGTTTGATAGTAATCATTCATAAATAGGCAATTACATGATGAGCAGCAGGTACTTAATTAAGCATCTAGTCGGCATTCTATTCTTTGGCCTCTGTGTTTGTTCATGTACGAGTGCGACAAACCTGCTCGACAAGGATGATGCGGGGGGACTGGTTTTCGATGTTGGAGGTGGAGGTGATGTGGGTGATGTAAGCGATGGGGGGGAGCAGAGGGATATAGAGGAGGGTGATGCGAGCGAGGG
>CAYZFJ010000014.1:0-20448 GCA_964477705.1 uncultured Myxococcia bacterium
AATAGGGCGTTTAAGGGCTTGGTGATATGGAATTGAAGCTTAACAGAACACACATCCGGCATGCCGTGCTCCCACACGACTTTTCGCTTTATACTTTCAACTTTACCGATGTAGCGCGAATATTACCTACCTTGAAATTCAATCCATGATAGTCAATGTTTGAGGAAATTATGCTTGCCATCTTCTACATCTGCGTTCTGCTTCTGCTCGCCTCATACCTGTTCTTAGGGAAGTTTCTGGAACGGACCATGAAGCTGGATTACTCCAGACCCACCCCCGCCATCTTGAAAAATGACGGCGTGGATTTCGTTCCCCTCTCTACTTGGCGGGTATATTTAATTCAACTCCTTAACATAGCCGGACTGGGACCTGTTTTTGGCCCAATAATGGGCGCTCTGTGGGGGCCCAAGGTTTTTCTGTGGATAATCCTGGGGGTCATCCTGGGCGGCGGCATTCACGACTTTATTTCTGGCGTCATGTCTCTCAAACATGACGGCGAGAGCCTGCCAGACCTGATTGGCCGGTACCTGGGCCCGGTGGCACGCCACGCTTCAACCATTTTCATCCTGATTCTCTGTGTGCTGGTGGGAGCCACATTCGTGCGAGGTTCGGCCAACCTGATTGTCACCCTCATTCCCTGCGACTGGGCAGGAGGTTTTCTCAATGGAGCCGTCACCAACGCCCTCTGTACCCAAGCAGGAGCACAGACTGGATGGATGTGGCTTCTCATGACACTGGTATTCCTCTACTTCAGCCTCGCCACCATCCTCCCCATCGATAAAATCATTGGCAAAATTTACCCCTTTATGGCCCTGGCGCTTGTAGTGATGGTCCTGGGGTTGACCTGGTCCATAATCACCGGGAAGATACCACCAGTACCCCTTATAATGGACACCACCCACCCCAATGACTTGCCCGCATGGCCAATCATCATCATCACCGTATCATGTGGTGCCATCAGCGGCTTTCACGCAACCCAGAGCCCCATTATGGCCAGATGCCTGGGCAGCTATCGCCGAGCAAAATCAATATTTTATGGCTCAATGTTGGCAGAAGCATTCATCGCCTTAGTCTGGGCCTGGGTGGCCATCAATTACTACGGCGGCACAGAGGGTCTGGTAGCAGCACTAGGCACCAACCTCCAGAACACTCCCCATGTAGTGTACAGTATCTGCCACAACCTTCTTGGCCCATTTGGCGGCTTCCTGGCTGTACTGGGTGTGATCGCACTACCTATCACCACCGGCGATACAGCGCTGCGCGCCGCACGCCTCATCCTGGCGGACTACTTCAAGCTTCCACAGAACAAAGTAAGCAACAGATTCCTGCTTGCTGCCCCAGTCTTTGCTGCCACCATAATGCTCTTCTTCCTCCCATTCAGTGTCATCTGGCGTTATTTCGGTCTGGCCAACCAAATGCTTGGTGCGGTCGTTCTGTGGTCCTGCGCCTGCTTCCTTGCCAGACTTGGTAACAGGTGGTGGCTGGCCGCTCTCCCGGCCACCTTCATGACTGCTATGACAGTCACCTACCTGATGGTAGAATCGAGAGATCACGGGTGTCTGGGCCTGGACATGAGAATTGGCACTGCCATTGGTATTGGGGCAGGGTTGCTTGCACTGGCATGGTTCATTCGGAAGCTGGGTCAAAGAGGAAAAGACTTGCCACTTCCCTCCTCCCCGGTCAACCCAGCCACCACCGGCACAACCTCCACCCAGCACTGAGTACCTGATAACCCCACAATCAAGGAATCACAGAACGCCCCAAGCAGTACACATGAGAGCAAGATTTTCTGATAAGTAAAAACAATCAAGGCCAATAAGGCAAACAACCAATTGAACAAGGTAAGCGCCCATGGACCAGTACACAGCCAGCTCGGAGATTAGCCGAACATCGCTCACAGCGGCCACCCGGTTT
Organism: uncultured Myxococcia bacterium; assembly: GCA_964477705.1. Lineage (GTDB taxonomy): Bacteria > Myxococcota_A > JAVEVO01 > JAVEVO01 > CAYZFJ01 > CAYZFJ01. The sequence goes on from CAYZFJ010000014.1 coordinate 1,915, forward strand.
AAGCCAAAATGGTTTGTCCCAAGCGACATGGATGGCTACTTCGGCATTTTGATCGACAACCTGGTCAACCTGCTCTTTATCGCCACCACCCTGAGCGGCCTCTTCAAGATGCCAGACTGGATCGTTTACGGCAGGGTAATTCCCGCATCAGTTCTAGCAGTCTGCATAGGCAACATCTACTATGTATTTATGGCCCGCAGGCTTGCCCGCAGGGAGCGTCGCCATGATGTGACCGCCCTGCCCTATGGCATCTCCACTCCAGTAATGTTTGCATACATGTTCCTGATAATCGGACCAGTCTACTGGTCCACAGGAGATGCAGAGACAGCATGGAAGGTGGGTGCCTGCGCCACATTGATTGGGGGTTGTGTGGAGATGCTGGGAACCCTGATTGGCCCCACCATCAGAAAGTTCACACCCAGAGCTGCCCTTCTCGGCACCTTGGCCGGAATCGCCATCGCATGGATGGCCGTAAAGCCTTCCCTTGCAATCTGGGGCAACCCCATCATGGCTTTTGTGCCCATGGCAATCATACTGGTTGGCTTTATCGGCAGGGTGCGCATGCCATTTGGGCTTCCCACCGGCGCAGTGGCCATCATAGCCGGCATCATCCTGGCCTGGATTACTGGGATGACCAGCACGGAGCAGGTTGTGACAGCATCCAAGTCCATAGGTCTGCATTTGCCCACCCTGTCCATCTCAGCTCTCAAGGAAGGATTCTCCGGGGTCACCCCTTTTCTGATGGTAATTCTACCCATGGGAGCTTACAACTTCATCGAGACCATGAACAATGTGGAGAGTGCCGCTGCGGCAGGAGACAACTACCCGACCGGTGAGACCATGTTGGTGGATGGCATAGGCACTACTGTGGCTGCCCTGTTCGGAGGATGTTTTCCCACCACTGTCTATATCGGCCATCCCGGCTGGAAAGCCCTGGGTGCCCGTTCCGGCTACTCCTGGATGAACGGGGTAAGCCTGCTTCTTGTCGGATGTCTTGGCTGCTTTGCCCTGGTGGAATCCATTGTGCCCACTGAGGTGGCCATGGTGATTCTCCTCTATGTGGCCTTGACCGTAGGCAGCCAGTCATTTCAGACTGTTAACAAAAAATACGCACCCGCTATTCTGATGGCCTTCATCCCTCACATCTCAAGCTTTACCAAGAGCAACATGGATCAGGTTATCACTGCCCTTGGAAGCACTGGCACCTCAGCAACCCAAGCCTTTACGGCTGCAGGCATCCAATACGAAACCTTTGCGGCACTAGGCGACGGGGCTATCATCAGTGGACTCATTCTAGGCGCTGCAACCGCATTCATCATAGACCGCAAGTTCCTCTCCGCTGCCCTATATTTGGGAGTCGGTTCCCTCCTCTCCTTCTTCGGGCTAATCCACTCCTCCAGCCTTGGATGGGCCGCTGCACCTGCCATTGCCCTGGGTTACCTGCTGACCAGCGGAGTGATGCTCCTATTTGCCCTGTATGCCCGTATTATCGGATCTGCAACATTGGATAACAACCTGATTCCTGAAGAGACATGGACAGAGTCTGAGGAAATTGAACGTTGAAAGTAGTTTGTGGTTTATTCAAAGTCAGAGAGTACCAGCAACGGGGAAAGAGCGAGGGGAACGCTGGAAGTGGTTTGGGGCATGATTCAGGGTTAAGAGAGTGGCCAGCAGGCTTCCTGTTCCCAGTCAACGGTGTAACATCCCCATAAGTACACACGGTTTGGTCCTGGTTTGATTGCCAACTCAGAGCTTTAGAGGGCGAGCGCCGCTCGCCCCTACAATTTCCACCCACCAAAACACCTCACACCCAACACCTGTAGGAGTGCGTGCATGCCGCGCCCCTTATACGCACGCGGGTCAACCTTGCCCCTTGCCCCTTGCCCCTTGCCCCTTGCACCTCCTCCTCACCCCTTCCGCTCGCACATGTACCAATCCAGACAATGAAAATCCGCCCCCTTCTCCTCCATCCGCTCCTGGGCAGCTCCCCATGTTGCAGGTGCAGGCATGAGGGCAGGCTCCCCAGGCTGCCAATCAGCAGGAGCACCAACCTTATGCAAATCAGAATACTGGGCTGCCGCCAGCAACCTCTTCAATTCATGGATGCTTCGCCCTGCAGAGGCTGGATACAAAATCACAGACCTGATGATCCCTTCTGGATCCATCAGGAAAGTTGACCGATTGAAATGAGCCCTTCTGGTACCTTCACGTACAATGCCAAATAATTTAGAGATTCTCAGATCCACATCGCTGATGATGGGAAACCCGATACGAACCCCCTTCATGCCACGGTATTCCAGCTTCTCCTGGATTGATTTCATCCACGCAATGTGGCTGTAGATGCTGTCAATAGACATGGCCAGGATATCGCAGTTCATCTCTCGAAATTCTTCCTGCATGGTAGCCATGGTCATAAATTCAGAGGTGCAAACTGGAGTAAAATCGCCCGGGTGGCACATAAACAGAAGCCATCTCCCCGCATAGTCATCTGGAAAAGTTACCAGCCCAGATGTGGAATCAGCCTCAAAAGATGGGGCTTTGTCTCCAACCAGCGGATATCCCATTCTTTCCTCAAACATCGCGGTTCCTTTCTGTCCAAGGAGGGTACTAGTTGCCATGCACCCTCACCGTGAGACCATCACATCTCATATGAACCCGTGCCCAAAGTCTTCAAGGGGATAACCCATTTACCACTCAAACCGGATGCACTCCTTGACTTGTATTTCTGCACTTAGTAAGCTACATGGTCGAACAAGATACCCAATGGAGGTTTCTGATGTGCATATCTCCCTCTTTATATACTGGCAGCTTTCTTAGAACGGTTGCCAAGTCAATGCTGCCCCTCTTGATGGCAGCATTTATGCTGGCATCCTGTGACAATGCAGACACCACACCTGACATCGAGGATCAAACCGACACAGGCACAAACCAAACCGAAGACTGTGACGATGATCTGGAGCTTTGCGACAGCTACTGCGTGGACACCACTGCAAGCGCCCTGCACTGTGGCACCTGCGGAAACCAATGTGATGAAGACCAGATTTGTCAGAATGGGGCGTGTATTTTATGGTGCCCTACAGGCCAGTCAATCTGCGGAGATCAATGCCGGGATCTGAACACATCCCAGAACCACTGCGGCGAGTGCGACAAGGCATGTCCGGCCGGATTCATCTGTGACAATGGGGAATGCACCCTCTCCTGTCCTTCGCCCCAGGTGGCCTGCGGTAACAAGTGCGCCAACCTGGAGACTGACAGCGAATACTGTGGCTCCTGCAACAACAGCTGTAACGATGGCATGGTATGCTCGCAGGGACAGTGTGCGCTCGCCTGCGGACCTGGCCTGGCAGAATGTTCTGGCTCATGCGTTGATATTAATGGCGACAGGCGCTACTGCGGCAGTTGCACCAATCAATGTGAACAGGGTTACGTGTGTGAAGAGGGTGAGTGCATCCTGACATGCCCAATCGGCATGGAAAAGTGCGACGACACATGTGTAAACCTGGTAACCAACAAGAACCATTGTGGCTCCTGCGGCAACGCCTGTCCGGAATACGCCCTGTGTAGAGACAGCCAGTGCAGTTTCCCTGTCTCGGGGCTCACCCTGGATAAGGTCAAGCTCTCTATAGCCGTAGGTGCCCAGACTCCCCTTACAGCTACTGTTGAACCGGAAAACGCTGACAACCCTGCGGTAGCCTGGACATCTGCCAATAACGGCATCGCCAGAGTCAACAGTGAGGGGTTGATAACTGGTATAGCGAAGGGCGAGACAATCATCACCGCCATTACTGCGGACGGAGGCTATCAGGCCACCTGTCTGGTGACTGTGTACATTGCAGTGGATGAGGTGGTGGTGACACCAGCCACCGCCAGCCTGGCCCCAGGCGGCAACAAACCACTTGACGTGGCCATCTCCCCGGCCAACGCCTCCAACACCAGCGTGATCTGGACCACAGACAACCCGGATGTGGCCATGGTAGACTACGAAGGGGTAGTCAGGGCTATCGGAGACGGCACCGCCATCATCACCGCCACCTCCGTGGACGGCGGGCTGACCGGAAGCTGCGAGGTGACCGTAAACAGTATCAGGGTGGAAAGAATCACTATTTCACCCACCAGCATCTCTCTAAACCTATCTGACCGCAAAACTGGGTTGATCGTTCCCAGTATCACACCCAACAACGCCAACAACAAAACCGTGCTGTGGCACTCCTCTCACACCAACGTGGTAACGGTTGACAACAGCGGCCTAGTCACCGCAGTGGGCCCTGGCAATGCGGTAATCACCGCGATCACTGCGGACGGCGGCAAGACTGCCACCTGCAACGTGACAGTCACCCCCTGACCAGTACCCCCATACCTGCTCCTACCTACCGCCTACACCAATTCACGGCTCCACTTTTGGCTCGCTCATAGTTGCCGTCAGCCTATCCTCTATCCTCCTCCACCAGCACAGGAGCATTGAATCTGGGCTTGTTATTGGCCAAAGCTCCAGCAATGGCACTAACAACCGCTGCCACCATAGTGAGCAACAAAAAGAAGAACAGATGTCACACTGAACCTCCCAGACAACCGCATAATACGTTCTGTTAAGGTATTCATTTTGATTCAGTTGCCAGTTTGGGGGATAATATGGTTTGAACATCTCATGGAGGAGGTCCATATGAAAACAACAATAACAATCCCCCAACGGGTTGGCTCAAATCGAGGCCAAATGAGAACCTTCCTCAGTCTAGCAAAAATAATCATTGGTGCCGTGCTGGGCGGTATCCTCATGGTGCCAGCAGCAGGACTTGCCGACGACGATGGCATCCCTCGCAGCCTGCGCGGCCAAATCTTTATGAGCTCCAGCCCCCTAAGTCCCCCACCCGACGCCGACGCCTTCGCTCCATACCTGCAGAGCCAAGACACCCGCACATTCAAGGCTGGGGCAGAAGGCGATTGGACCATCAACTTTATCGCCTTCTTCAAAGGACGAATTGACAACGACAACTGTCACGTAGTGCTCTATGAAAAAATTGATGGGAAGAAGAACCTGGTAGACTACTTTACCTTCAATGTGGACCCCGGGATTACCACCCTGTCCAGCTATGTGACGCTGACCGGAGCCAGGTTTACAGCAGGCAAGAAATACGAATTGAAGGTCTCTACAGTCAATAGTGCGAAGAAAGAGCAAGTGCTTCAGACGGTAATGATCACGTTGCAATAATCCCCTTAATCCGATCAGCAACCCTCTTCTTTAACTCATCCACCTCGCTCTGCTCCAGAAAGGCCGCCTTCAGCCCATTCGCCTGGATCTGGAGTAGCTCAGCAGCGCCAAGCCCCATCCGTGCCGCAGCCAGGCCATATTCGTCTTCAAGCCTGATGTTGCGGAACAGGCTCGGGTCATCCGTATTGATGGTGGCACACACCCCATGGGCCAGAAATTGGGGGAGGGGGTGAGTCTCCAGACTGGACACGGCACAGGTATAGTAATTGCTGGTCGGGCAGCACTCCACGGCCACATTCCGCTCCAGCAACAGGTCCATGGTCGCCTCATCGTCGGCAGCATGAACAGCATGACCGAGCCGCTCCACCTTAAGCACCTCAACAGCCTCACGCACGCTCTCGTGCCCCCTGAACTCACCAGCATGGGCGATCAGTCGAAGCCCCGCATCCTTGGCACGCCTGAAGTGCCGCTCAAAGAGCGATGCGGGGAACCTGGCCTCATCTCCAGCCAGATCCACTGCGGCAATCCCCCTGTCCCGATTGGCCAAAGCGGCCTCAAGCTCAATCTTGCAGGCCTCAGGACCGTAGGTGCGCGACATGATCACTATCAGCTTGGATTGAATAGGGAGAATGGTAGAGGCCTCCTGCCAGGCATCACACACAGCAGAGGTCACGCTCATGGGATCAAGCCCATGGGTCTCGGCCATGAACAGAGGGCTGAAACGGAGCTCAACGTAATCGACCCCCTCCTGCATGGCATCTTCGAGACACTCCCTGGTGATCCGTTTACAGGCTTCATAATTGGTAAAAACCTGGGTGAAGAGACCAAATCGAGGGAGAATATCAATCATATCAGCAGTTGGTTCCAACAGGTAAGCGAAGGTTTTCAGCTGCTCAAGATCGGAGGTGGGCAGGTGAAGCCCATGCTGCATGGAGAGTTCAATAACCGTACCAAGCCTCACGCTCCCTTCCAGGTGACGGTGAAGCTCAACCAGTGGGATTGTCCTGTCAATCATGGCCCGCTCGTTCCTTAGCTGTTGAATAGTGATAAGACACGGTTAACCGCACTGAACCGTGCCCATTTACGATTGAGATAAATGCCAATTTCGGATACATGGATAAGATATAGCATTAGGGGATTTGGAGCAAGGAGCATAGATTTTCCCAAGTTTTCAGATGAGGCAGAAGGTGGGCAGAAGGGAGATAGCGCGTATAGAGGTTACTGCTGCTCAAAGGTGAGAGTGTACCAGTTGCGGGGGGATGGCCAGCCTGATCCGGCCACCTTCAGGTAGTAAGTGTCAGTTACACTTGGCCTGTAACCGGCGATCTCCAAATTGTCACCGTACTGGCGAGTGTTTGAGCAGGATGTAGCACTGGTGCACAATGAGAGCTGAAGCTGACCAGTACTGGAAGTGTGGTTCACAGCGAACCGGTACTGGCTGTTAGCCACCAGCTCCACCGCATACCAATCAACCACATCAGGACAGATGAACAGGTCTTCATAAACACCGGGGGTAATGGGAGCAGCAGCAGCAAACGTACTATTCCCGCTGAACTCATCCTCAACACACTCAGCCTCTGAGGTGATGGATATTGAATAGGGGGTGCTGTTGCCCGTTGTGCTCACCTTCAGAAAATGGAAGCCATTGTAACTCGCCTTACCTTCTAAAACCAGCGGGGAAGAATAACTTGAGGAAGCAGTTTTAATAACCGCCCCACTTCCATCCTGGAGTTGTGCACTGACCGTATCAGAAAAGTCTGTATCAAAGTTCACGGTAATCTTATAGAGATTATCCATGGGCATATTGATCTTATACCAATCCTCGCTCGCCCTACACAGGAACAGGTCCTCGAAATTTCCAGGCTCAACAGCAACCGCAGTCTGGCGGGTATTGTTGCCTGTGTAAGCGTCTTCGGCACATCCGGGAATAATGGACACATCCAGGTCATAATACATGGCCACTGGCTCAGCGTTGTAGTAGGCGTTCAATCTGGACACCTCCAGGAAGTACTCGCCCGCAGCCACAGTGGAATAAGAGTCATAGGCGATGGTGCGCATTCCAGAGGAACCAGAGGAGGACTGGGTCCCCCCGCCCGGCTTCTTCATGGAGAAATCCAGCTCGCCATCATTCTCATCATAGCTCAGGGTGAACTGGTATCTATCACCCTGCCCCATCTGGATACTGTACCAATCGGACTTGCCTGGGCACCGGTACAGGTCACCGTAAGTACCGTTCTCCAGGTCAGCAGCCTCGGCCTGGGTATAGTTGGGCGAGAACTGGTCCTCGATGCATGAGCTCCCCTGGTTGATGGTCATGGTGTAGCTGTTGGTAGCCCCTTCAAAACCGAGAACTGCAATATAATACTCACCGGTAACAGGAGCGATGTAGTTGATTGATTCCAGGTTACCCGACGACTCTGAATAGTCAACCAGTGCCTCAGTGTTTGGCGCATTGAACAGGTAAAGATCAAGATCGCCTGCCGAATGGTTGAAGGTGATGTTAACAGAGATGCTCTCATAAACTTCCGCAGCAGTCACCTTGAACACATCGGCAGTATTCTTGCAGATCACCAAATTCTCATAGGTGCCCGATGCCAGGGCTACTGCAGAATCAAAATAAACATTTCCTGTGTACTCATCATCGTCACAATCCGGATCTGGATCTGGGTCAGGGTCTGGATCTGGATCTGGCTCAACCCCTGTATCAGAGTCTGGCTCAACACCTGTATCTGGGTCAGGATCTGGTGGAGGCGGAGGTGTCACCTCAATCTTCAGTGAATAGGCAAGCTCACCCTGTGCTCCCGCCAGAGCCACCTTCACATAGAGAGGGCCATTCACGTTGGAGGTCACGGATGCGGTGCGGGTGTCGCCAGAGCCTGAGCCGTTAGCCAGCACTTCGATGACTGAACCACCACTTTGAGCAAGCCCGTGGATTTCCAGATTAAGGGTCCCGGTGGCTGAGGCGAAGGTGGTAGTGGCGGTCAGGACTGCTCGGGGCTGCATATACACTGTGAAGTAGTCATCACTGTTGCCACAGATTTTTAACCCGGCATGGTCCCCTGGTTCAACAACATGGGAGCTGTTAATGGAATGGTTTCCTGCAAAGGCATCATCCTGGCAGGAAGGATTATTATTGCCTTCGGTAATACACGCCCCTGAGCTGTTGCAGACCTGCCCGCTCGGGCAATCCTCATTGCGGCTGCACTGGGCAACACAGTACCCATTGTCACAGCTTTTGCCTTGGCCACAATCCCCAGGGTTAACACATTCCGAACCCGGGCTCACACCTGTGTCATTACCTCCCGGGTCTATGTTACTGTTAGCTGGAGCACAGTACCCTCCCACACAGGTGTACCCCAACTCACAGTCGCTCATCCACACACAGGGTGCCCCTTTTTGTTCCCCATTTCCACTATCACTGCACCCCACGACATGGGACGAAGCGGCTAAAATAAAAATGATGCAAATCAATTTTGCCATTTTCATCATCAACTCCTGACCAATAAAAACCCCAAACATCAACACATACCAAAATCTTGATTAGTAATCAATGCTCAGTATGGTATCTTAAAAAATTTTTTTTTTTCGGCTTGTTGTTGTGGTGGGGGTGGGGGGGGGGGGGGATGGTTGGTAATAGCTGGGGCAACCTTAGAATGGTATCATGGGTGGGAAAAGGAGGGGCAGGAGATGGGGTGTGAGAACTATGTCCGCCTTTCAACTGTTCAAGGTACCCTCTGCCATCTCCATCACCTTTTTTAACAGCCCGCTGGTAGATGAGTCATGGCTGCCAGACGATGTCAGCTCTGCCCCTCTTCCACTCTCAAGCTCAACCAGAATCCGCCTGGCAAGCTGTTTGCCAAGCTCCACTCCCCACTGATCAAAGGAGTTTATATTCCAGACCACCCCTTGTACCATAACCTTGTGTTCATAGAGGGCGATTAAACTCCCCATGGTACTGGGAGTGAGCCTGCTGATCAGAATAGTGTTAGTGGGGTGATTACCCGTAAACACCCTGTGAGGCAACAACTGCTCATTGGTGCCCGGTGCTGCACCTGCACCTGCACCTGCCGTTGTCATCTCAGCACGCACCTGACTCTCATCCTTGCCCTTCATCAATGCCTCGGTCTGCGCAATAAAATTGGCCAACAGTATCCGGTGATGCCTGCCAATGGGATTGTGGGTTCGGGCTGGGGCGATAAAATCACAGGGGATCAGCTTAGTACCCTGGTGCAGAAGCTGAAAGAAGGCATGCTGCCCGTTCGTGCCAGGTTCTCCCCACACCACCGGGCCGGTCTGGTAATCCACGACCCTCCCCTGTCTGTCCGTCCGTTTACCGTTGCTCTCCATATCCAGTTGCTGCAAAAAAGCGGGGAACCTGTGCAGATATTGATCATAAGGCAGAACTGCCATGGAGGAGGCACCAAAGAAATTATTGTACCAGACCCCGAGCATGGCCATGATTACCGGCATGTTCTGCTCCAGGGGTGAGTTGGCAAAATGGGTGTCCATGGCGTGAGCACCGGCAAGGAGCTCATAAAACCCATCCATGCCGATGGCAATAGCAATAGAGAGACCAATAGAAGACCAGAGCGAGTACCTGCCCCCCACCCAATCCCAAAACTCCAGCATATTGTCAGGGTTGATGCCGAACTTCTCCACCTCCTGCCGATTAGTGGACACGGCCACAAAATGGCTGGCGACTGCCTTATTATTACCCCCCAGGCCATCGAGAAGCCACTGGCGGGCTGAGTGGGCATTGGCCAGGGTTTCCTGGGTAGTAAACGTCTTGGAGGCAACGATAAACAGGGTGGACTGGGGCTGCAGGTGCTTAATAGTCTCAGCCAGATGGGTGCCATCCACATTGGAGACAAAATGCACCCTCAAGTCATCCCGGGCGTAGGCTTTAAGAGCCTCTACCACCATCATTGGTCCGAGGTCAGAGCCACCGATACCCAGATTAACCACATCAGTGATCCTGCTACCAGTAAAACCAAGCCACTCCCCATTACGAACAGCATGACTGAGCGATGCCATCCGCTCCAGTTGCCTGTTCACCAGTGGCATTACATCCTGGCCATCAACCATCACCGGGTGATTGCTCCTGTTACGCAGGGCAGTATGCAGAACGGCCCGGTTCTCAGTGGTATTGATCCTGTCCCCGGCGAACATCCGATCCCGCCACTCCTCCACCCGGGCCTGCCGAGCCAACCTAAAGAGCAGGTCCATAGTCTCGTCCGTTACCAAGTTCTTGGAAAAATCGAGAAACAGCTCCCCTGTCTGAACATGGAATCTGTCGAATCTTCCCGGATCATCTCTGAACAGGTCTTGAAGCCTCATGGAACGAGCAGCCCCATAGTGCTTCTGCAGGGCTTGCCATGCGGTGGACTGTGTCAGTGGTGTGGAATTGACGCCATGATCAGCAGTTGATCCGGGCAACAACGAAGACAACTGGTGAGAACTCATTGAAATCTCCCCATCAAACAACAATGAAACTGCCATATCAAGAGCACGGCTTGCCATCAAACCATGCCATGGTTGGGTTTAAGGCTAATAACAAGAGAGGCCCGTCCCATTGGATGGTGTCTAAAAATAAACAATCAGGCCAGATCAGATCACATCAGGTTAAGTCAGGCCGACTGCTCTTCTGTTCCTACGGTAGAGCCCGCTTGGGTAGTCTTCCCGCGGTAATCATCGGGCACAGCATAGGGGAAAATCAGGGCATTCTGCTCCACCACCTGCCCTGCCGGGATGACTGCACCCTTTCCAATCAGGCACAACCCTGAGTCCAGGTGACCGGGATAATTGGCGTTAGGCACATTGGCGCCCACGCCACCAACCTGTGAGCCAGCTCCAAACACAGCATCCTTATCGCTGACGACCCTATCCACGATGGCACCAGCCTGAACCACGCAATCATGCATCAGCACTGAACGACGCACTACTGCACCCGGCTCAACCCGCACTCCCGGAGAGAGTACCGAATCCTCGACGTTTCCCTCAATGACGCAGCCCCGGGCGAGCATGCTCCGGTTCACCTGAGCAGCCTTCCCCATACGCACAGGCCCCTTCTCCAGTAGGCCTCGGGCGGTCAGGTTAGTCCGCACATTCCATCGGGCAAGATTAAATACGGGCTCCGGCCCCAGCAGATCCTGGTGAGCATCCCAATAGGACTGTACTGTACCCACATCGCGCCAGTACCCATTAAACCGATGACAAAGCACAGGGACCCTCTTGACCAGATCCGGGAACAAATGTTTGCCAAAGTCATCCCCGCCATTGGCAACCAGTCGATCCAGCTCCTCCAGCAGGGTCTTCCTGTTAAAAACATAGATCCCCATGGAGACCAAGTTGGTGGGTGGAACCTTGGGCTTCTCAAGAAATTCCATCACGTACCCATCCTTATCCACCTTTACCAGTCCAAACCGGTGGGCCGTCTCAATGGGCACCTCCATGGCGGCAACGGTAACCGCTGCGCCAGCCTTGCGGTGGGCCTCCACCATCTTACGGTAGTCCATGTTATAGATGTGATCCCCGGAGAGAATCATCACATAATCTGCTCCATAAGAAGCAACAAAGCGTCGATTCTGGTAGATCGCATCTGCGGTCCCCTTATACCAGTCAGACCCCTTCTGCCCAGTATGGGGTGGCAGAATCTGGACTCCCCCAAAACCAGGAGGGAAGTCCCACGAGGTGCCTTCGCCAAGGTGATCCATCAGAGAACGGGGCATATACTGGGTGAGCACACCTACCCCGCCATAGCCTGCGTTCATAACGTTGCTGAGCGTAAAATCGATAATCCGGTAAATACCACCAAAAGGTACGGCTGGCTTTGCCCGTTCCCTGGCCAGTACATTGAGGCGGGTTCCTGCTCCACCAGCTAGAATCAAAGCCTGCACTCTGCTGCTCATCCCAAATCCTTTCAGGTCAAACCAGGCTGATAACACTCAAAGCCAATACAGCCAGCCCCATCAAGACCCGCAGGTGCCAGCCCATCCAGGCCAAAGCATCCTGCACTCACCATTGCCGCAGGGGGGAGGGGACGTCATACCGCACCCTCTCTCTCAACAGCAAACTCAAACGCCAATGATAGTAGAACCGCTCTCCACCATGCTCGAAGCGTAGTGCCTCTCCTCTGTCCCAGGATAAACGATCACGTTACGCCCAATTGCCACTTCGCCCGGAATAGTTGCCCCCTTGCCCACCAGGACCAGTCCATTGTTCAACAGCCGCTCCTCCCTCAGGTTAGGCCTGCCCGGCATGTCCCCTTCACCCACCCTGGCACCCCGGCCAATGATCACATCCTTGTCAACAATAGCGTGATCAACTACGGCGCCGGCCTCAACCCGCACCCGGTGCATGAGAATGGAGTCCCTGACCACTGCACCTGGTGCCACATAAACTCCGGGCGAAACAATACTCCTCTCCACCTGCCCATCGATGCGGGTTCCCTCAGCAAGCATGGAATCCTGAACCGGTCCCCCGTTCACCACCGCTGGAGGCTGATCCCCCTGACACGGGAAATAATCAGAATCCGTGCCTTCACCAACGCCACACAATGTGGGGGCATCCTGGTCCATGTTTGTGCGTATCTTCCAACTATTAAGATCCACAACTGGCTTATCGCCAAGCAAATCCATATTAGCCCGGTAATAATCCGCTATGGTCCGGGCATATGCCCAGTAACCATCAAAAACATGACCGCGCACTAGGCGCCGCTCCACAAGCCGGGGAATGATCTCATCATAGATCTGGTACGTCTTGCCGATTCGGGCGTTATATCGCAGCTCCTCTACCAGCAGTTTACGGTCTGCCACGTAGATAGTGAGGCTTGCCAGATCCGACTGGGGATTGACCGGCTTCTCTCTGTATTCGGTGACCACCCCGCTCCCGTCCATTGAAGCCACCCCGAAACGGCTCGCTTCATCAAGGGGTACCTTCTTGAGGCAGATGGTCATACCTGCACCCGAGTCCAGGTGAGCCTTGATGATTGGACGGTAATCCATCTGATAAATGTGATCACCGGATAAGATCAGCAGGACTTCCGGTGCCCGACTCTCAATGAAATCAATATTCTGGAACAAGGCATCGGCAGTCCCCTTATACCAGTCGGTCTCATCCATTCCCTTAAATGGCGGGAGGATTCGAACTCCCCTGTTCCTGCCGGCCAGATCCCAGGGCTGCCCCACACCCACATGATCAATCAGAGAACCGGGCCTGTACTGGGAAAGTATCCCTACTCTGCCGATTCCCGAATGCATCAAGTTGCTCAGGGGAAAATCTATTATCCTGTAGGCGCCACCAAATGGCACTGCCGCTTTGGCCCTGCCATGGGTAAGCACACTCAGTTCGCCAACCCTGCCTCCAGCCAGGATCATGGCCAATACTCTGTCCATTGAACAACTCCTGCCAGGTTCACCGCTTGCCGGACTTAATATCGCAGCACAACACTCCCTGTGCCTCATTAAAATTAAGCCAGCCGGTTTGAAAATTCTTCTCTGCCTATCAATAACACGGGATCAATGGGGTACCCAATAATCCCCCCAACACCAAGCCCCGGGCTCATTCAATACATATTAACATCTATGGCCCGATGACAAGCCCCCACTCATACCACCCACACCACCCACCCCGAACGAGTCCCACAATGGGTCTCCAATTCCCGATTGGGAAGATCAACCAGGGAATAATTCCCATTTTCTTCACCATATATTAGAAATATGCCCGACTCGGGAGTGTTCTTTTCTCATCGGGTGTTGACTCGAAAGTAATCGCATGAGAGAAGGACTTTTTCAACTCTCCATCTCTTTAGTGGAGAACAGCAACCATGGTGCGCATGAAATTCCGAAACATGCCACCTCATTTCGTGTTCGGTTCGGTGATTTGTGCAAGCCCCCCGAGGGCATCAAGGTGATGAATCCCGTGAATACACACACAGGAGCGGAAACAGCAGATGGCTACTGAAGATGAATTGATTCGCATACGACGGGACAAGCTGGAAGAGCTGCGTAAAGCCGGTAACCCTTATCCCAATGATTTTGTCCCTACACATACCTGCGGTGAATTGAAGAAGCAGTTCAGTAGCCTGCAGTCTGAAGACGGGCACGGGCACGGGGACGGTGCGGGGGCCCCAAAAGAGCAAGACCTGCCCCAGGTTGCTGTGGCAGGCCGCATCCTCTCCGTTCGGGTAATGGGCAAGGCTTCTTTTCTGAATATTCAGGACCAGAGCGGCCGCATGCAAGTTCTGGCCCGCCTCGATGTGCTGGGCAAGGAAGCCTATGACTGGTTCAAAAGCCTGGATGCAGGCGACATCGTCGGTGTGACAGGGACTATGATGGTGACCAGGACCGGTGAGCTGACCGTTTTCTCAAACAGTGTCCGACTGCTCACCAAATGTCTGCGGCCATTACCCGAAAAATGGCATGGTCTGTCCGACCAGGAAACCAGATACCGCCAGAGATATCTGGACCTGATAGTAAACCAGGACAGCCGGGATGCGTTCATGGCGAGGACCGCCATTATCCGCCAGATCAGGCAGTACCTGGAGGAGCGGGGATTCCTGGAGGTGGAGACACCCATGATGCAGGCAATAGCTGGTGGCGCTGCCGCCCGTCCCTTCATCACCCACCACAACGCCCTCGATCTTGACCTTTATCTGCGCATCGCTCCTGAGCTCTACCTGAAGCGACTGGTGGTAGGCGGATTTGACAGGGTTTACGAGCTTAACCGCAACTTCAGAAATGAAGGGCTCGACACCCAGCACAACCCCGAATTCACCATGCTTGAGTTCTACCAGGCCTATGCCACCTTTGAAGATCTGATTAAACTGACTGAAGACATGGTATGCACCCTGGTCAACACCATCAACGACAACTCTCTGCTCCTCAAGTGGAAAGATACCACCCTTGATTTCAGCCGCCCATGGGCCCGCTACTCTATGGAAGAAGCCCTGGTAAAACTTGGTGGTCTGCAACCCGAGAGTCTGAAGGATCGTGCCAGCGCCGCTGCCGCAGCTTCAAAGCTCGGCATTCACGTGGCTGAACATATGGGCCTGGGAAAGATCATGGCGGAATTATTCGATGAACTGGTTGAAGAAAAACTGATCCAACCTACATTCATTACGGATTTTCCCTTGGAGATCTCTCCCCTTTCACGCAAAAGCGATCTCAACCCAGAACTGGTTGACCGTTTTGAACTCTTTATGGGTGGGCGAGAGATTGCCAATGCATTCAGCGAATTAAATGACCCTGATGATCAGAGGCAGCGATTCGAGGATCAGATCAAGGCCAGAAAAAAAGGCGACGTAGAAGCCCACCAGATGGATGAAGACTACATCACGGCCCTGGAATATGGTCTACCTCCCACCGCAGGCGAGGGTATCGGTATCGACAGGCTGGTCATGATCCTGACCGATATCCATTCCATCCGGGATGCGATCCTGTTCCCGCTCCTCAGGCCTCGAACAACCGATGGTGGTGCCGCCTGATGCGATTTGAACAGCTCATTGGACTGAGATACCTTAAATCCAGACACCGAAACTCCATCTCCCTCATTACCACCATAGCCATATTGGGTGTGGCAGTGGGGGTATGGGCGCTTTTGGTAGTCATCTCGGTGATGAGCGGTTTTGAAGATGATCTTCGCTCCAAAATCCTGAACACAAACGCCCACATCCTGGTAGATGGCAACAAGATGCTGATGGAGGACTCTCCGGAGATCATGGAGATGCTCGCCAAGGATCCGGATGTGATTGGCACAAGCCCTTTTCTAAAATCAGAGGTAATGCTCTCGTCCAACACCAACCTGGCCACTGTGGTTATGAAGGGAGTTCACAAGGATCTGGCCGGGCAGGTGAACAACCTGGAGCAGGATCTGGTGGAAGGCAGACTGGAGTGGCTTGATGATCCTGAATCTATCAGAGCCAACGACTCTGACGGTACTGCACAAGCGTCCGGCGGTCAACTGGAGGTTGCTCTGGAGAGCGGGGCCGAGGGGAAACATCTGGATAAAGAAGAGGCGGCTAAGCCAGACACAGACAGTGACATAGACACAAACACAGATTCAAACGAAAGAGCAATAGCCAACCTTGAAGGTGCTTCCAACGCTGAGACAACCCCCAATGCCGAACCAGAATTCATCATGCCTCCTCTGCCAGGGCCAGAAAAGGCTCAATCTGCCCATCCCATCATCATCGGCAGAGAGCTGAAACGAAACCTGATGGTCCAGCTTGGCGATGAGATTACCGTGGTCTCGCCCTTGGGTGATCTGGGACCTGTCGGCCCTACCCCCAAGGCGCGTACCTTCCGTATTGCAGGCATTTTTTTCACTGGGATGTACGAATACGACACCACCGTAACCTATACATCCATGGAAGCCGCCAGAGACTTTTTCGATGTGGGCTCCCAGATCTCCGGCATTGAGGTGCGGATTAAGAACCTGGACAAGACCAAACCAGCAGTTGCCAGGATCTCCAAGGCTCTCCCGGACAGTCATGGGGTGAGAGACTGGATGCAGTTAAACAAGAGTCTATTTGCGGCACTGAAACTGGAGAAAGTGGCCATGTTCATAGTGCTCACTTTCATCGTGCTGGTGGCCTCATTTAATATCATCTCCAACCTGATCATGATTGTGCTGGAAAAAGCGAGAGAAATAGCCATCCTTAAATCCATGGGGGCTACCAATAAAAACATCAGAACCATATTCATGACCGAAGGGGTGGTTATCGGGGTCCTCGGAATGATCCTCGGTTTAATCACAGGGCTTGGCACTTGTGCCTTCATCGCCAAAATCGGGATTCCCATTGATCAGGAAGTATATTATTTTTCGAGCCTTCCAGTAAGCATCAATCCACTGGAAGTGGTACTGGTGTGCGTGGCGGCAGTGTTGATCTCGTTCCTGGCCACCATCTATCCCGCAGTTCAGGCAGCCAGGCTGGAACCGGCGGAAGGACTGCGTTATGACTGATACCGAGGGAAAAATAATGGACCGGTTCCAATCTGGTCAGGCTTTGGACAATGTGGGAGCTGATGCCCCCCCCGCTAAAGCTCAGGAGCAAGTGTCAGAGCCAACTCAGGAGCCGACTCAGGAGCCGACTCAAGAGCCGACTCAGGAGCAAGCCCAGGCACAGACCTGCCAGCACAGCACCCGCTCCGCTGCAGAACCGGCCCCAAGTGGTCCACCGCCATTCCTGCAAGTCTGCAACCTCCACAAAGAGTACCAGCACAACGGAAACCAGATAAATGTACTCAGAGGCATCAACTTTACCCTGCAGCACGGAGAAATGGTCAGCATTGAGGGGGCATCTGGAGTGGGTAAATCCACCCTTATTCAGGTTCTTGGAACCCTGGACTTCCCCTCCTCAGGTACTGTCCTGTTCAATGGTCACGATGTATTCAAGCTAAAGCCCGGAGACCTGGCCCGGTTCCGCAATGACACCATCGGATTCATGTTCCAGTTTCACCACCTGCTCCCCGAGTTCACTGCCCTGGAGAACGTGATGATGCCGGCCCTTATCAAACGGACCGGGCGTGCAGCCGCCGAAAAGGCTGCCTGGGAGATGCTCGAGGCTGTAGGACTCTCCAATCGAGGCACCCACAAGCCCGGCGAAATGTCAGGAGGCGAACAGCAGCGGGTAGCCCTGGCCAGAGCGCTGGTGCTAAAGCCCAGGTTGCTTCTTGCAGACGAGCCTACAGGAAATCTTGATCCTGGTACTGGTGAAGGTATCCATCAAGTATTGTTCAATGTGAATCGCAGCCACAACATTGCAGTCATGGTGGTAACTCACAGCCAGACTCTGGCGCAGCGGATGCCCAGACGAATGAGGATCGTGGACGGGATGCTTGTTGAATACGGTAAAACGACCAGCCCATGCTGCATTGAAGAGAGTAGCAACAATCCCAACGCTGGAACCGAACAGGGGTCATCTCGGACTACAGATGCACCACGGCTCTGGGGTTATACTGCTCAGACTACTGGCGTCATGGGCTCCACTGCTCAAACTCATAATTCTGCATCATCCGGTCTTCCGGAAGGTTCGCCCCTTTCGGGAGATCGCCATGATTGAATTCAGTTCCCAAGCTCAAGCCCCTGTTCATGGTGCTTCAGGAGAGCGTTGCACCTGTCCTGTATTGCAAGCCCATTTGCTGTCCTTATCAGGCACCGCCCTGAAGCCAGCGATGGCTTCCTTTGACATGCTATTCCCCTCCAGGTTTTTCATCTGCCTGTGCACCGTCATCATGGTCCTGGGGCTAAGTCAATTTGCCTTGGGGAACGCCCATGCACAGCAGCAGCCCACACCTGCCCCCGGAGACGAGGAAGCCACAGGCGGCACT
>CAYZFJ010000014.1:20548-33885 GCA_964477705.1 uncultured Myxococcia bacterium
TGCACAGCAGCAGCCCACACCTGCCCCCGGAGACGAGGAAGCCACAGGCGGCACTGCACCTACACCTGCACCTACACCTGAAACTACAGCCACGCCCTCCAACAGAGAAACCGAAGGTGAAGATGGGGCAGTTATGGGGCAGGACGAGGCTGGGGTTAACATCGCAGACATCAGGGTAGTCGGTAACCGCCGCACAGAGACCGAGGCCATTCTAGCCCAGCTCCTCAGTAGAAAAGGCACCCCCCTGGATCCTGAAGTAGTTGCAGAGGATATTCGCCGCCTCTATTCCCTTGGATTCTTCAGGGATGTGAGGGTCTTCATGGAAGAGTCGCCTCAGGGCGCAATTCTCACATACCAGGTGGACGAGAAACCTGCCATCCGAGAAGTCCGCTTCGAAGGTACGGACGATGTATCTGAGGATGACGTGAAAGAGGTGGTCGATATCCAGCCATTCTCTATCCTGGACGTAGCCTCAATCGCCCGAAACGTGCAGAAGATCCGTGACCTGTACCTTGAGAAAGGCTATTTCCTGGCAGAGATCACCTATGAACTCGCTCCAGTTTCTGCCACAGAGGTGGACCTGACCTTCCGCATAAATGAGAACGCCAAACTGATGGTTCGCAGAATCACCATCATGGGCAATGAAAAAGTACCATCAAAAGACATCCGGGGTGTAATGCTCACCCAGGAAGGGAGCTACATCTCGTTCCTTACCTCACAGGGAGTTTTCAGGGAGGATGTCTTCGAACGGGACGCCATGGTGATCTCCTCCCTCTACCTGGACCGGGGCTTTATCAATATCAAAGTAGATCCCCCTATTCTGGCCCTCAGCCCGGATCGAAAAGGTGTCTATATCTCCATCAACCTCACCGAGGGCGAACAGTACAGTATTGCGGGCATCGACATTCAAGGCGACCTGCTGTTCCCCAAAGAAGAGCTTTTGGAGCTGGTACAGACCGAGTCAGGGGAGCTGTTCAATCGCACCAAACTATTTGAAGACATCAACCGGGTTGCAGATCGCTATAAAAACGAGGGTTACGCATATGTGAACGTCAACCCACTCACCAGAACAGACAACCGGAACAGGCAGATTTACCTGAACCTGGATATCCAGCAGGGGGACAAGGTCCGGTTCGGACGGGTCGAGATTCAGGGCAACATGCGCACCCGGGATAAGGTTATTCGCAGGGAGCTTAACATCTTCGAGGGGGATTTCTATTCAGCAACTGCCATGGAAGAATCGAAGCGGAACATTCTCCGGCTCGGGTTCTTTGAAAACGTGGAGATCACCACCAACCAGGGCGCAAACCGAGCCACTCTGGATGTAATAGTCACGGTCACCGAAAGGCAGACCGGTTCCTTCCAGGCCGGGGTAGGATTCTCCAGTCTGGAGCAATTCCTGGGCACCCTGCAGGTTAGCGAAGTTAACCTGCTCGGCCGGGGGCAGACCCTGTCGCTCATGGCAACCCTGTCCTCCATAAGAACCTACGTGAATCTGTCATTCATCGAGCCCAGATTCCTCGACTCCAACTGGATCTTCAGCTTCAACCTATTCAAATATGAGATGGCCTACGACCAGTTCGTAAGGGACTCTCTGGGAGGTGACCTCACCCTCGGGTATCACCTGACCGATAACTTTAACATCAGCCTCACCTATGGATATGCGAACATCGACATGTCCCGTATAGACACGGGCGAGGAGCTTGCATCGGGAGCCAACTCCAGCGTGAGGGGTGCAGCCACCTATGACACCAGAGACGACCGTCTATTCCCCAACCGGGGCCAGTACCACAACGCCAGCGTGGAGTATGCCCCCAGGTTCCTGGGTAGTGACAATCTGTTCACCCGTTACAAGCTGCAGACCCGTTTCTACCACCCTCTCCTGTGGGGGATGGTACTGAAAACCTCTGCCAGATACGGGATCGTAGTCAGCCACGAACCAGTGCCTGTGCCACTATCTGAGCGATTCTTTGTGGGCGGCATCTATTCAGTGCGAGGATTTGAAAGGAACAGTCTGGGGCCAATCCAGCGCCGCTCAGGGAGCTCACCCCTCTCCCCCCTGACCAGGCTTAACGAGGGCGGGAATCAAGAGCTGGTGCTCAACTTTGAGGTAGAGTTTCCCATCATTCCCCAGGCAGGAGGGATCCGGGGTGTTGTCTTCGCCGATGTGGGGCAGGCATACAACCGGAGCAGAATCATCCTCGCTGACCCATCAGTGCTCTTTGATGGAGATGAAAATTCAGATCCCCTGAGAGCTTCATGGGGACTGGGATTCCGATGGTTTTCGCCTATGGGTCCCCTACGATTCGAGTGGGGATTCCCATTTAACCCGAAGGATGACGAAAAGCCCATGGTCTTTGAGTTCACCATTGGCAATTTCCTCTAATTTTTCTTTTATATATTGTATGTTGTGTCCTAATCAGGAATTAGATTGCTCCCTGTCCGTTTTCTGTTAACAGGGAGCTGATCTCTTCCATCTTCCATGTCTATATATGGCAATTGGCAGGTGAACCAAACCGAACCGTGGACAAACCTGCAGAACTGCAAACTTGTTACTATCAATTGCACGGAGGCATAAAATGCATCTCTTTTCAAAATCTTTTCTGGCTATCACTACCGCCACAGCCATACTGCTGTGCTCTATGGCAGCATTTACCAGCTCTGCTGAGGCCGAAGAGGCAAGAATCGGCTATGTGGATCTGCAACGGGCTATCCAGGAAGTAAATGACGGCAAGGCTGCCAAGGAAGCTATCAAGAAGGACTTCGATGCCAGACAGAGCGATCTGACCAGGCAGCAGGACAGGCTGAAGAAGCTGCAGGGCGAGCTGGAAACCCAGGGTATGATGATGAAGGAAGACGTGCGCCGCGCCAAGACCGAGGAGTATCAGCGTCTGGTCATGGAGCTGCAGCAGAGCGTCATGGATCACCAGAAGAGCCTGGGCGAAAAAGAAGCCGAAGCTACCGCCAAGATTTTAGGAACCATGGAGGGCATCGTTCGCCAGATAGCTGAAGAGAACAGCTTTGCTTTCGTTTTCGAGATGAATCAGGCAGGACTGATCGTAGCTCCCAAACACATGGAGATCACTAACGAGGTCATCCGTCGGTATAACGATCACTCAGACAAAGTGAAGCAGGCAGCTAAGAAGCCAGCCAAAGGCAAGAAGTAAGCGTCGGCCATTTCCATAACAGGTCTGGTGAACAGGGCTGGCTGAGATAGCCGATTTGCACAATGCCGCTTATGCCACAGAACCCTCACCCCAATTTTACAAAGAGCCTCAATAGGTTGGAAAAGGCTCTTCTTCCACTCCCATCAACTCCAGACCAAGATCCTCAATATCGTGAATCTGCTCCTGCAAGTACTTACGCAGTCGCTTGAGCAACCTGGATTCAAGCTGACGAGCTCGTTCCCGGCTTACCCCAAACATATCTCCCACCTCTTGCAGGGTCTTGGGCTCATCAGCCATCAACCTCTCGTCCCAGATTATCTGATCCCGAGTATCCAGAGTTTCCCTGAATTCCCCCAGTTTGCTGCTCAGCAACTCAGAAACTTCGTCCCTGGCCACATGATCCTCTGGAACATTCCGAGTAGTACTGATGGTATCCATCAGCTCCCCCTTCTCGCCCTCCTTAATGGGGGTGTGAAGAGAGACCTCCCGCCCACCCGCAAGACGGCGCTCCATCTCTACCACGTCCCGCTCCCGCACATCGAGCCGTTCAGCCAAAGTTGCCGCATCCAGATCGAGCCCCTCCTGCTCCATGCGGTCCTTTTCCTTTTTCAGGTTATAAAACAGCTTTCGCTGGGCCTGGGTCGTTCCTACCTTAACCAGGGTAAAGTTATCCATGAGGAACTTAAGAATATATGCCCTGATCCACCACTGGGCATAGGAAGACAACCTGATACCTCGATACGGGTTATACTTCTTGACCGCCTGCATAAGCCCCACATTGCCTTCCTGTACCAGATCCAGCAGATTCTGGTAGGCATGCTGATACTCTAAGGCGATCTTGACCACCAGCCTCAAGTTGGCAGTAACCATGCGAAAAGCAGTCTCCGCATCACCAGATTCATAATATTTTACCGCCAGGGCATGCTCTTCTTCACGGGTCAGCAGTGGATA
Organism: uncultured Myxococcia bacterium; assembly: GCA_964477705.1. Lineage (GTDB taxonomy): Bacteria > Myxococcota_A > JAVEVO01 > JAVEVO01 > CAYZFJ01 > CAYZFJ01. The sequence goes on from CAYZFJ010000014.1 coordinate 24,667, forward strand.
GTGCCTGACTTCTTCCATATAACGGCGAAACGGATCCAGAGGAACAAGCTCCCGAGAGCGTCTCTCAACAGCACGTTCACCGCGCTCATTGGCCGGTATGGGCTCTGGTGTTGACATGTCTTCGTCACCGACATCGTCAACAGAGCTAACATCGATCTCTTCTTCTCCCAGGTCATCCAAGAGCAGATCATCAGCAGATTCAGTCATAGCGTGTGCGGCTTTGCCGTCCGTCATAGTCACCTCCAGCAACCGGACATCTTATCCTGTACCCCCAATGGTGTCAATGCCCCCCCAGCGCCCCTTTCGAACTTGATTTACTTGTGGCGACCGGATCATCAGGGCTCAGAACACTGATTATTTCGCCATCCCCACCCCTATCCCCTCGTCTGCCCCCACCATTAATGTGTTGGCTGACCAGAATATAGCAGAGCCCAGCCCTGACTTATTCCAGCGTTTGCCCACTCCGCCCATTTCACAGTACTTCCCCAAAACCTATTACAGTGATAACTGTCCATGAATTATGGAATGCAAACCTTATTCCACCTATCGAAAACATGGAGAAAACGAGCCTCTCACCTTGACATATGGCCAACCTCCCGTATATTGCCTCAACAGCATTTGCGATGATCGGACGGGCATTAAAGGTTTTTTTGGTCTAATCACGCTTTCCCCTGCCGATGCAAAATAAAAACCAATGTGCGTACTTCCATTACCCTATTGTAGCAAGATGAGACTAGCTCACCATCCACTCTCGGTCTTGTTCAATAGACCCATACACAGTGTCTGATATGGCGTTGGGAAGAATGTTTCATAGACAGGTGCCAAAGAAATGAGCGAACAGGATTACTACTCTATTCTCGGCGTCCAGCGAGATGCAGACGATACTGAAATTAAAAAGGCCTACCGTAAGCTGGCACTAAAATATCACCCGGATCATAACCAGGGTGACAAGGGGGCCGAAGATAAGTTCAAAGAAGCATATGAGGCGTACCAAGTACTATCTGACCCTGATAAGCGCTCCGTTTATGACCGTTACGGTGCTGCCGGGCTGCAGGGGAACGGATTCTCTCCAGGTGGCTACAGCAACCTGGATATTAATGATCTGCTGAGCAGTATCTTCTCTGAGACCATCTTTGGCGGCGGATTTGGAGGCTTCGGAGCCGGTCGTTCCACTGGGCCCCGTCCTGTGCGCGGCCATGACATCGAATACAAGATAGGGCTTGATTTTATTGAGGCTGCATTCGGCAGTACTAAACATCTCACCATTCAACACCCGGCAGATTGTAAGGATTGTAATGGTACCGGTGCGGAAGGTGGGAAAAGGGAAGTATGCCCCCATTGCCACGGCTCGGGTCAGGTTCGCCAGTCTCAGGGATTCCTGACCATCGCCACTACCTGCAGAAGCTGTCTGGGTGAGGGCAAAATCGCCACTACCAAATGCAGCACGTGCAGGGGAAGGGGTGAGATCAATCAGACCCGAGAAGAAGATATTGCCATACCAGCCGGCGTGCATACGGGTGTGACTATGAAGATCTCTGGCAAGGGTGAGCCGGGCAAGCATGGTGGTCCTGCAGGGGACCTCTACCTGCGCATCCAGGTGCGTGATCACCACGAATTCGAGAGGGATGGGGACAACATCATCATCAAGCGTACCATACCCTATTGGGATGCCGCCCTGGGCACTACCATCCCTGTTCCGACCATGGAGGGCGACACCATCAACATGGAGATCCCTGCCGGCACCCAACCTGATGCCATTCTGAAAAAGAAAGGTCTGGGGATTCCCCGACTGGACAGGAGCGGACGGGGAGACCTGCTCCTGAATATCAATGTGGAAATCCCCAGCAAACTGAACAGCCAGCAGCGCTCCTTGCTGGAACAGATCGCCATGCTCAATGGCAAGCAGAACGGGGCCGGCGCTTCCTCTACCTTTGGAGGCTCCTCCTCTCCCTCTGCTGGTAACAGTGCAGGCAAGGCTGGCAAAAATGGAAAGAAGAGGGGAAAGAGCTCCATATTTAACAAACTCAAGGGCGAGGCTTAAACAGCCCCTGACTAAGGTCCGATCAACATAATCAGACCAGAACAGCCCAAGGGTTCTGTTGATGAAAGAGGCAACCTCCAGTGACTCTCACAAAACCGAAATCCAGGCTGGATTGGCGTCAAACGCTCAATAGCTTCATGCTGGCGACCAGAAGACTGCAACCATCCAATGTGGTATGGGCTTTGGTTCTGGCAGCGCTGGCCATTTTCATGTGCTTTGTGCCACTGCTAAACATACTCGGCTACGAATCCTCACTGGTAATGGCACTGGCTGCTTGCTTAGCTGGGGCTCATCTGGGTGTCATCCACGGTAACAGGGCAGCATCTCACTCACCAGGAGCACCAGAGTCGCTCCAGTCCACCTCTGCCCCCAGCACCACCGTTAAAAACAACAGCAACAACAGCACGGCCCCAGCCGCCCCCAACGCCTCCGCCCCCTCGCTCCTGTCCATCTGGGCCAAAAGCGGCACTACCACCACGGCTATTCTCCTGCCAGCCCTGGCCATACTGGCCCTCAATGCCATCAGGATCAAAAACTGCAACATAACCGCAGGTTTCTCTTTCTTCATACTGCTGGCAGTAGTCTCAGGCTTGGTTGCATCCGGGTGGGGAACCGCAGCGGGCGCCATCTTCAAGAGCCGCAGAGCCGGCATGATTGCCGTAATCGGGGTGGGCCTTCTCTCCCTGGGTCTGGTACTGTACCGGCTCTATGTACACCCACAGGTGACCGTGTATGGAGCCCCATTTGGGTTTTTCTCCGGAGCACTGTACGACGAAGAGCTCCCCATCCCCAGCGCTCTTCTCTGGGCCCGATTCTATCACCTGGCTGGTGCAGCCTTCGCTGTGACCTTTGCCGGCCTCATTACGTGGAAGCAGGCGCCTTACACTGGTTCAAGGTTGGCACTGCCCCTCTTTACAGGACTTCTGGTAGCCTTACTCACCCTCTGGGGTGACAACCTGGGATTTATTCAAGACTCAGATAGCGTACAGAGGGCTCTGGGCGGCGTCCACCAAACTGACCATATCACTATTTACCACCCAGTTGAGTTCAGCGAGAAAGAGGTTAACCAGCTGGCAGACGATCTGGAGTACCGGCTCCACCAAACATCGGCCTACTTCGGTCTAGAGCCGGAGGTCCCTCCCCAATGCGACACCATACAGGTCTACGTCTATCGGTCTGCAACCCAGCGAGAAAGCCTGGTAGGCCTGGGGAACACCAGCCTTGCCCGCCCCTGGGCCTGCCAGATCCACCTGATCCGGCCCCAACCCGGCGACTCGGTGGTATCCCATGAAATGGCCCATGTGGTAGCTGGGCGCCTTGCCCGCGCCCCCCTGTATCTACCTGCCCTGGCCAGCATCCTGCCCCACATGGCCCTGGTGGAGGGTGCAGCAGAGGCAGCCACTGTGGGATGGGACAACATGAACGTGCATGAAAGAGCATCTGCCATGGACCAGTTGGGGTTACTGCCAGATATTGGCACTATAATGAGCGCACAGGGGTTCTGGACCGCCCCCGCCGGGCGAGCATACACCGCAGCAGGCAGCTTTGTGAGTTGGCTGATGAGCAACTACGGTGGTGTGAAACAATTTTCCAAGGCCTACCAGGCTGGCCACATAGAAACAGCGTATGGCAGACCTTTGAACCAACTCACCGGGGAATGGAGGGAATTTCTCTCCTCAGTGAAACCAGAACAGGACGCCATAACAGAGGCCATGGCACGTTATGGCCGCCAATCAATTTTCTCTAGAGAATGCGCCCACGAAAGGGCCAACGTCTACAGCATGGCATGCAAAGCCCGTAACAACAGACGTCACGCAGTGGCAGCTTCCCTGTTCGACAGGCTGATCAACATGGCGCCCGACCAGGCGTCATACTATCTGGGAAAAGCCCAGTCTCTGACTGCATACAGCAAGAGCCATGATGAAGCTGCCCAAATTGCCGTGCGGGCTTATGAGCTCGCAGCGGATACAGCAGATCTGCCAGCTCAGACCGGAGCCCTGGAGTTATTAGGGGATCTGGCTTGGCGGGAAGGGAACAGGGCGGAGGCCGCTTCTTTCTGGAGCAGGGCCGGGACAACGGCCTTTTCGGAGCGTTCCAGGCTGAGGCTCTGGTGGCGTCTGGGTGCAGTGGGGGCGGACGTGGAGGCTGGTCTGGACATGGGCGATAGCTATGGCGATGACAACAGCAAGGGCACAGAATGTAATAACAGCGAAGACCACGCCCGTGTCCGTGCCGAGGACAATGACGAAGAGATAATTCGTCGCTATCTGATCGGAGAAGAACCTGAGTTGGATCTGGCGGTTCTCGGCCTTGCCCAGGTGGTTGAAAAATACCCTACTAACAAATTGGCCCAGTACCTTCTAGGCCGGCACCTGCATATGCGCCGCAGAGAGAGCCAGGCTATTCCATGGCTTCAGTTAGCACTCCAGCTCTCCAATGTGGACCATGTGTCCGGCCTCTCTTCAGGAGACCAGCCCTATTCCCCTGTCACCACTGCCCACACCACCGCTACAACAACGTCCCCTGCGGCTGGGCCCGCCGGTGGTGGGCTGAGCCAGCCACTGGCACAGGATGCCACCCGCCTGCTTGGTGTGGCTCTTTACCACTCTGCACAATATGATTCAGCTAAAAACACCTTCCGCACCCTGGAATCCATGGCTACTTCCCAGGGAGTGAAAGATGTTGCCCAGGATTGGCAGGAGAGATGCAACTGGAAATCTATTACCATGGAGCATGGTAAATAGACCAACATAGGAAAATGAACAACAAAAGATGTCGGAATAACTTTACAGGCTTGCAAGGTTACATGGACAATTGTAGGTTGTGTTAACCTGTCAGCTCCGATGGGTGGACTTTTTCACTACGGAAATCAGGCGAAACAAGCAGACTAAGACGAACTATATCGATAGACGACTGCTCAATCCACCGGCGTAATTACTGTTGCTGATGGAGGAATGGATGGATCCCCTAAAAATGAAGAATCACCGGAATAATGAAAACCATAGGCTGCACCACCACCCAGTTGCCGGTCATGGCAAATCTCTTGGTCTGGCTGCCGTTCTTCTGTTTGCAATGCTGACCTTGCCTCTTGCCGGGGTAGGCTGCGCCCCCAAATACATAGGCGACTCGAAAATTGCCAATAACCAGGTGAACAGAGAGATCTTTGATCTGGTGGAACAGTATCGGCAGGCCATGGAAACACGAGACGTCGCGACATTAAAAAGTCTGATGTCGATACGATACTACGAAAACGCCTCCTCGACCGCGACTACAGAGGACGACTGGGGGTATCCAGACTCTGATCCCATATTTGATCAGTTGGAAAACAAGGTAAAATCAGTCACTTATAATATCAAAATTACCCGGCTTGAGTTGGATGGTCCCAGAGCCAATGTGTACTTCGACTACATCTGGAGCTATCTCTACAATGATGGTGAAAGGGACCGGTGGGGTAAGAAAAGCGACGTGAACAGACTGGAACTGATTATGGAAGATGATATCTGGAAGATTCTGTCTGGAATGTGATTACTTGTGCTCATGGGGCATCAGGTCGCTGGGGGTACGAAAATACTGGCATGGTGAGTACCAGAGAAAGTTACTGACCCTGCTTGTGTAGAGACAAGCAAATTCCTCAACTTGCCCGCCAAATGCTGAATGCTCACTCCCCTCTTTGAAAAGGCTACCCCAATAGGTATTGAAAGCTGTTTCAATACGGTCAGCCAACTCCTCATACTCTCGGATAGTAAATTTTAGCCGCCGCTTGAGGTGTTCCAGATCCCTACGACAACGGCGCCTGACCAGCTCATGCTCCCGAATTCCACCCGGCCCTCCACAGGGCACCAGCTCCCCACCCGCACCTTTTACTTCTGTCTTCCCATTCTCTCCTCCGTCACCATTACCCTTATTGCCACCACCACCACCACCACCGCTGCCATCTCCTTCACCAGTTCCAATCCCATATACATAACATCCTGGCCCCCCAACCGCTCTCCCTGCTCCCTCGCCAAGCAAGTTATCATCACCATCTGCATCCATTAACAGGGAGCTGATCTCATGCCTTGAGTTATCATAAGCCACACCACTAGGCCCGGCAGGGGCGCCCACCGATCCATTACCAGCCCCAACCCGCTCCTCATTCCCTTCCCGCTCCAGCATCTTGAGGGTGTAGAGACCATAATTGATCTCCGAATCTAGCCTGTGCCTTTCTTCTTCAAGTCGGGCTAAGGTTCTAATCTCCATTTCGATCCGGTCAGAGGTCTCCAGCTCCTCTTCCATCTCCTGGATAATCATGGCGGTTCGCCAAGCGGTTGCTTTTTTAGCCCGGAGGACATCACCGTAGATGTGATCCCCCACGTACAGAATCCTGTCCGCACCAGACCTCGCCAACCTCTCAAAGTCACGAATATTGCCACCCTGATAAACCTTACCCTTGAGAAAAGACCTGACTTCACGATTGACCCGGTTTCCATTACCATCCAGCTCATAGAAGGGCTCATTGCTTGTAAAGAACCTGGGCTTATTAGCCGCCACCACAATGATATCGAAATACCCCTTCCACCCACCGTACCCATTACTGCTACCACCAAGCAGATAGCTCATAATTGAGTTGGTATAGCTCCAGTTAGAATTGGTCATCAGGAAAATCCGTTTTCCCGAAGAGCGAAACTTGTGGAGAGTGGCTGCCAGCTCCCTATCCTTCACCACATACTTGTCCGGGTTTGCTGCTACCACATCATTGATGCTTCCATCCCTGTGGGCCTCATCAATGCACTCCCTGATATCTTTGAACAGACGGTTGAAGTCCGGTTTTCGTCCGAATCGTGACGAACCTGGTGCATCTGACGATCCAGGCAGCACCCCCATCTGCACCATAGTCTGAAACAAGAACGCTTCAGGAATGGCATACAGGGTGTCGATTAGATGATATCTATGCGCAGAGAGCCTGATGGAATCCTTGCGATACAAACTCATCCGCTCTTCCTTGGGCAGGGCTGTAAAACCATGCATAACCCTGCCCACATGGCGATGGCGGTCCATCTTGAAGATATTGCCATACTTCTTATCAATAACCAGCCCCCTAATCACCCGGGTCCTATCATAAGAGAGGTCTACCATGGTTTGGGGGTACCCCCGGTCAATCAACTTCTCAACTGTTTTTTGGACAGCAAGTTTCTCTAAGGGCAGAGAGATGTAACGAGCCAAGGTGTAGTCCATGTCAAACCCAATCACATCAATCGCAGACAATCTCAGGTTACGATTAACATACACCCTTCTTCCCCTGCTCTGCAGAGGGCTCCCCAGGGAAATATGTGCGGATGGCTGTTCAGATTGAACGTCTGCAAGCAGCGACTTCTCGCCTAAGGTGGTTGAATCAAGTCCCATAGCTGGCCCGGTTTCTGAAACAGCCCCTTCAAGGGTTGCCCCTTCAATCACAGATTTCAACTCACTATTACTATCTTGAGTAATATCAAAAATATTAGATTGATTATTAGAATTATTCATATGGAATACGTTTCATTTTGTTGAAAATAATGATGGAAGTAATCACATAAGGAATTTAAGCAGAATAATGAAGAGATTGCCCACAACAAAGCTATTGAAAACAATTATTTTAACCTGGTGGTTGGCTCGAAAATTCCCAGTCTGTTCCCTTCAGAATCAATAAACCCCACAAATTTGCCTCCCCTCACCGCAATAATGTTGCTCCAGAAAACAACTCCCTTTTCACCAAGAGAGTCCCGCACCTTTTCGATGGGTAAATCTGTTTCCAGAGTAACCACTCCATTGCTGGTGCCTTCTGTAACATGTGAATCATAAGCATGGAGTCCGATTCTGGTAGCCCCCACATGCACGACCGCTACCGGTTCGTCAGGATCCCTTCTTACCTCCAGTTCAAGGGTGTTTCTGTAGAACCGCTCAGCCCTATGCAGATCCTGGACCGGATAGAAAATGTAATTGGCCTCCTTGAACAACGCAACCCTCCTATTGGTTCCATAGTTTGATAGATCTTTGCAGATCAAAATCATTCACTCTTGCCCGGACACATTCACATAAGAGGCAAGAGCTGCCTGCCACTCAAAGGAAGGCAACACTCTTATTGGGGCACATGAGGCACAGCACGCCAGAATACATACCCTGCTCAGTTTTCAATATCCTCACCTTCTACACTCCCGCTCAAAATTTCTTCAGCAGAGGCATCCCGCACATTGAGCACCTTGACCCTGAAGTTGAGAGTCTCCCCTGCGAGAGGATGATTAGCGTCGAGGGTTACCATATTATCATCCACATCCAATACCCTAAGCTGAATAGCGTGTCCCATGCCATCGTCGGCCACCAGCTCTACCCCAGGCTCCAGGGGAATATTGGCCGGAATCTGTTCTCTGGCAACCTTGAAGATCTTCTCAGGATCCCGATCCCCATAACCATCCTCAGGCCCCAGAGTGATCTCAATCTGGTCGCCCTCGTCAACCCCTTCCAATGCATGCTCCAAACCAGGCACGATCTTGCCATGACCATGGAGGTAGGCAATCGCCTTTTCCCCACCGGTAGTGCCCAGCATATCACCAGCCCCATTACGGAGTTCGTAATCAAACCGGACTACCCTGTTCCGCCTCACCTTCATGTTATACCCTTTGCTCTCAAGTATTTCAGCCACCCGCTCTAAACAGCGACAGCAGAATTAGGACATCCCGCATGAAATCATGTTGTGGTCTGTTTTCTCTGGCAGGAAGTATTCTGGAAGAAGATCGTGAGAATGGGAAAAGCTTTTCCTCACTGTGGATTCATCCAAAACCGCAAACAATAAGCCAACCCCCACACACAGCCACCTCGCTCCAACCTCCCAGCAGGCATGCCTGCGTGCAATCGAGCGAGTGAGCGATCAGCCCCCCTTCCATCTGGCCCACAGCAGCGGTCCAATGGTTGGGATAAAAAAGACAAAAAAAAGACCATGGCGTTTGCCATGGTCTTGATTATGCTGACCTATCAGGTCACTTAGTGGAGCCGAAGGGGATCGAACCCTCGACCTCATGACTGCCAGTCACATTAGCCTATTATCTCTAGTTGCTACTTTCTGTAGGTGGAGACCGCAGTTATGAATTTCGACGCTTGTTACCTAGACTTACCAGAGATTGTTCGCTTACCATTTGAAGGCAAGGTCCTGTACTGGCGCTTGCTGA
>CAYZFJ010000015.1:0-33744 GCA_964477705.1 uncultured Myxococcia bacterium
CCTCGTTTCAGCTCGCCCCTCCGCAAGGCACGCACCACTACACAAAAATGAAAATGGTGCTCCACCAAGGACAATGACACACCTTATCAACACGTATGTGTTGAGGCGCGCCTCCCAACGAGGAACACCACTTTCAAGTCTTTACAGATGAGTGACTTCAGTGAGAGCTTGCTCTCATCCGAACACACACAGCCAGCGGCTGCTAATCAACCCTTGTTCTTGGCAGCTCGCTTGGCAGCCTTCAACGGGTTGACGAACTTGCCTGCAGCTTCTGCAGCAGCAGCCTTGCGGTGTGTGGCGAAGTTACACATTCCCAGCTTCCACTTGTATTCAGGATCAGGATACGACACACAGAATGTCTCACCACGAAAATCAGAGACATGCTCGCATCCTAGACAATCATCAACAACTGGACGGCAAACGCCACCTTCAAATGTGCAACCCGCTTTGCTCATGAATAGGCACTCATAGCCAGGGCGGACAGAGTTACATTGCATCGATCTTTCCTCCAAAAACAGGTCGGGAATATTTACCAAAGCTGAACCACCAAGTCAACATCAGATGACAATATTTGATTATTTCAGGTGTTTGCACAACCTTGAGGATCTGACGCATACCTGGCTGCAGAAAAAACTTCGAGAAATTAAGTCACTTTTGCCTCGTGGCAATATGCAGGAAGAAAAAATCCCGCAAATTCACCACCTTGCCACAACCGCCAATCACCATGACCGACAACAACTATAAGCTTAGTTCATTCTCATCATTCTCATCGTCGTCATCGTCATCGTCGTCATCGTCGTCATCGTTGACAGCAGCGCCTCCAATGCCCACACTGGCACAGCCGCTCTCAGGCGAATTGAAGGTAATAACGGCGCTACGGGCTACAGAACCGAGCTTCCTCTCTTTGGGAACCCTGACCGCAGGGCGACCCAGGTTAATAAGCCCTTCCAGAATACCCATTGCCACATACGCCATAAGGATCACAAAGAGAACCGCTGACAGAGAGAAAATCAGCCCAAGACCAATCATCAGAGCCGCCAGCATTCCAACAGCAATGACACCCCATACCGAAGGACGCACCTTCTTGAAGGACCGGTATCGCACATTGGATACCATGAGAATGGAAAGCCCCAGGGAGATCGCAATCAACCAACCGCTATTCTCTGTAGAAATAAAGGATGACTCTATGCCTGCCAACACCAGCGTGGATACGATACCTGCAGCAAGCGGGATAGGTAAGCCAACAAAATCAGAGGGTCCGCCGCCACTTCGCCTTGACAACACATTAAACCTGGCAAGGCGGCACATACCCGCAGCGACGAAAACAAAACAGACAAGCATCCCCCAAAGCCCAAGCTCATGGAGATTGACTTTATAGAGCATGAATGCTGGAGCGAGCCCGAAAGAGATCACATCGGCCAGGGAATCCAACTCCACACCAAAGTCACTTTGGGTTCGAGTGAGCCTGGCAACCCTGCCATCACTGCCGTCAAAAAGCATGGCCAGCAAAATCGCCATGGCAGCCGGATAGAACTCGTGGGCCAATTCAGCCTGAGCAGATATAATAAGGGAATAAAAACCACAAAATACACTGCTCAGGGTGAACAAATTAGGCAATATAAATAAACTTTTTCGAAACTTCATGGACACTTCTCCAGGAAATCCAGCCCATATTCCGCCAATGAAAGGAGTTTGTCAAGCCTAGTCCAGTCTCCTGCCCTGACCACCGGACTAGCCATTCCTGCCATCTGGCGCCTCTTCCAGCTAATGGGCTCATTTATCACCCACAATACCAGGCGCTATTTCCCGGCCTTACCATGTAGCGAACCTGCCGCTGGGATACGAATATTCCCCGCCCATTGGTGATAATCATTCCTCTTTACTTTATCCAATCACACTTCCACCAGCTCAGCACAGGTCACAAATAATAAAAAAATAAGGACTGAAGAGCTAATTGGAGATCAACAATGGCAACGACTGAAAAGGCGAAAAGCAAAAAGGGGCATAATCGGGGATGGCCATGGAAAATTCAGCCAACCCAAGAAACTTGGTCAATCTGGCTCAGCTTCGGCCTGGTTCTCCTGGGGCTGGGAATCTTTGTAATCTATACCGCCTTTAAGTCACCCCTCTTTACCCTGCAGTTAATCGGGACCCTTCTTCTGCTCACCGGTCTGGTGCAGGTAATCCGATTCGCCACTTCGGGCAGCAAACCAGAAAAAAACAGGGATTTGGTGCCGGCTCTCATACTGGGGATTCTATTCGGCGTAGTGGGGCTCGTCTTCCTGTTCTTTCCTGGAACAGCCACCATGATCCTCACCTCAATTCTAGGCATCCTGTTAATCATCATGGCCGTCATTCGCATTTTCACCACTCTCCAAACAGGAACAGGCCATCAGAGCTGGCTGATCATCAATGCCCTCATCACCATCTCCCTGGGCATCATGCTTTTGCTCCAGTGGCCATTACAGGACAGGCTGGCACTGGCAGTCTTTCTCGGCACTCAGCTAATCATTGATGGGCTGACATCCTCACTCCTCGCTATATGGGTTCGCAAAGAACAACCAGTGAGCGTAGGAGGATAAGCCAGACGGCCAGACAGACGGATGGAATGGTTGGGTAGAGACGTTACTGCGAACCACCACCACCACCCTCCCCCCCACGGCCCACATCCTGCATCCCACAGCACACATCCCCAGCAGCCGAAGGTTACACTGACCGAGAGGCCATCCTGCTCAAATCAGGCCCAACAGCCACTGGCAGCTTGCACCCCACAGGCCGGGTCAGGCTGTTACCTTCATAAATCTCATCAATTAAATGGGCGTAACGGGCTTCAATCTGCTTTCTGCGCAGCTTAAGAGTGGGCGTAAGGAGACCATTTTCCGGCAGGAACTCATCGGAGAGCAGCGCAAACTCACGAACAGACTCATACCGGGCAAGGTGATACCCAGCCTCTTCAATCTGTGAGGCAATAAACTCCTTAACCCTTGGGTCAGCCAGAAACAGCTGGCGGGCCTTGTTGTCATCACCAGGAGCAACCTTTCCCAGCCGTTGAGCAACCAAATTGAAGTCGGGCACCACCAGGGCTGACACAAACCGTTTTCCATCAGCCACAATACAGACCTGGCTAACAAACGGGCTCTTGAGAATCTGCCCCTCTACCCTCACAGGCGATATGTTCTTACCACCAGCGGTGACCAGGATCTCCTTCTTGCGCTCCACGATCGAGAGATTACCCTGCTCATCCATTTTACCCAGATCACCAGTCCTGAACCATCCATCTCCATCCATTGCAGCAGCAGTAGCCTGTGGATTTTGCCAATAGCCGGACATCACATTGGGGCCACGAACGAGAACTTCATCATCGTCGCCGAGCCGTATCTGCACCCCATACAAGGGGAGCCCCACAGTTCCAGGGCGAGTGTGCCCCGGCTTGTTACCGCTCACAATCGGCCCACATTCTGTAATCCCATACCCCTCATAACAAGGAATGCCGATAATAAAGCAGAACTCCACCACCGCAGGAGAGATGGCGGCACCGCCACAGATGATAAATCGAAGCCTGTTGCCGAATAGCGCCCTCACCTTCCCGAAGAGCAACAACCTGGACAATGAGCGGGCAGCCTGCACAGCCGGGGGCAACGAGCGTCCACCCATTTCGCGCCCGCTGCACCTGCTACCAAGCCTATAGGCGCTGCGAAACAGGTTCCGAGCCAAGGCAGAAGACTTGTCTACCTTTTCCATAACCCGCTCATGAACCTTTTCTAGAAGACGAGGTACAACACAGATCACGGTTGGTCTGCATTGGGCAAAATCATCTACCACCTTACTGAGCCCCCGCCCAAACCAGATACAGCCTCCCGACCTGAGCAGAGCATTTTGACCAGTGCGCTCAAAAGCATGGCACATGGGTAGGATGCTCAGATAATCTTCGTTAGACCTGATCCCAACATGCTTAATCGATGCCTCTGCATTGGAGATCAGGTTCCCATGACTCAACATCACCCCAAGGGGAGTGCCAGTCGTCCCTGAAGTGTAAATAATAGTGGCAATATCTTGAGCAACCACTGGATAAACCGGAGCAGGCTCCCCATCCATAAGCTCGGTGAAGTCAACAAACTCAGTGTCAGCACCCGCGCCAGCGCCAATGCCGGTCACAGCACCAGTAGCAGGCCTGAAGGACACCTGCCCGAGCACGATCACCCTCCTCAAATCCATCCCCTGAATTGCCGAAACAAAAGCCGGGAGAAGATTGCTGGAGACCGCAGCCACTTTGGGTTGGGATTCTCGGAAGGAGTTAGCCCAGTTGTCAGCGCAATCGGTTGGATATAATCCAACTGTAACAGCCCCAAGGCAGTGTGCTGCCATATCAAGAATAGGCCATTCGGGCCGATTTTCTGCCACAATGGCAACCCTGTCTCCGTATCCAACACCAACTCGAGCTAAGCTGCCTGCAACCTTTGTTATGAGTTCGGCTCCTTCAGCCATCGATAAAGACTGCCACTTCTCAGAATCATGCCACTTGAACAGGGGGGCATGGGGACTGGATTTTGCCAACCGATCCAATATTTGCCAAGTTGTCTGCATTCAGATGTACCTTTATAAATGAAGTTCCGCGGTACAAGATTACATAATCGTGTCATCATACCGTCATGATAATAATTAACGGCTCAACCTGCCCAGCCCATCAACCTGAAACGATCTCTCCCCAAACAGAGCAGAATTGCCAAGCTAACCCACTTGTTCAGGACCTGTCCCGACTCCATTTGAAAAGCATCATCAACTTTAGCCATACACTTGGCACAGGCATAAGGAGTATTGTCCATGGAGCCGGAACAGGAGCAGAGACAACTACAAGAACAACAGCAGGAATTAGAAAAATGGCCCTGGTGGGGCTCCAGGCCGAGCAGACGCGACTCGGGCGTCTGGCTCACGCTGGGCATATTGCTTGCACTCCTGGGTGCGATCGCAATCGGGTCTGCGGCCATTACCACACTCATATCCATGAAATTGCTGGGATGGCTCCTGTTAGTGGGAGCAGTAATTCAGGTGATCCACACTTTCACGTCAAGGGAGGGAGGGCACTGGGCTCTCAGCCTGATTGGCGCCATACTCTACCTAATCCTGGGCTTTTTCATAATCACTCGTCCGGAAGCAACTGGCATAGCTCTAACTCTGTTACTCTCCATGTTTTTTATGACTATTGGCCTGATTAGAGTGTTCACTGCCTCAAGCATGATTCTAGTGAACAGGGGCTGGGTGATGCTCAGTGGCGTGATAGTCTTCCTGGCCGGTTTAGCACTTTTCCTTGAGTGGCCCATCTCGGGCATCTGGGCTATTGGGCTATTGATCGGCATAGAATTTCTGGTAAACGGGATCTACGCCATTGCCCTTGGAGTCAAGGCTCGTCGCATTGCTCCTCAGGCCGCAACCTGAACATCACCAGGCGGTTTTTGTATGTCTCTTGCCTGAATGCCTCGCCCGGTGATACTGTGTGCTGCGCATTAATGCTGCACTCTATGGAAAATGAAATAAGTCGAACTGAGAGGGCTGATGACAATACAAATGCTACCTAAGATTCAAATTACCCTACTTACCATTGCGATGCTATCGACTGGTGGTGCTGGTTGTGCGGCAGGCATAGGTGATGAGTGTTCCACATCATCTGACTGTCTGGTAGACAATGCTGTCTGTGACACCACAGTACCTGACGGCTACTGCACCCGCACCCCATGTGAATCAGGAGCATGCGGAGAAGATGCAGTCTGCATAGAGTACCCCAATGGAGAGACCTTCTGCATGGCCTCCTGTGACTCTAATGACGATTGTCGTGAAGGATTCCGCTGCCTGCATTCTACTATCAGCGATGCGGACTATTGCTATATAGAGTAACCTGATAAACAAGCCACCAGCCACCACTTTTCCCCTTCTCATACGCCATTCCAAACTACATAGTTGTGCGAGCATATTGTAGTTCGCTGAGCTTAACTATAATTCGTCAGAAATGGGATAAAACATGACCACCACAATTCAATTGAAGGATGTTGTCTATGAAGAGAGTTCCCATACGGGAGACATGGCCCTGAAAGTATGGGCTGACACCCCGGAGGGATTATATGGCTCATGCCTTCTGGCGATCACTAGGCTACTGCTGAGCAAAGAGGGCCTTGACATGGTGGCAAAGCCTGATAAGAGCGAGGTTATCCAGGCAGTTAGCCCCGACAGGGAAGAGCGCTTAGTTATGCTCATGCAGGATTATCTATATAAAGCGGTAACTGAAAGCTTCTTTGCGTGCATGACCGAGGTGACAGAAGACTCCGAACATAATCTGGTTCAAGCCCGCATCTGGGGGGCATCCGACGTTGACCTGAAGAACCTCACAATGAGGGAGATTAAGGCCGTGACCTACCACCAGACCGTGTTCAGACAGACAGACACCAATGACCGTCAAGGAAGATGGAATGCCTTCCTGGTGATGGACATTTGAGTGACAAGATTCAAGGGGGCAAGGATCAAGAGGGAAGTGGTTCTGGGGCAATCAGCAGTCATGTTACATGTTGACAAAGGGCACGGCATGCCGTGCCCCTACAGATGTTGGGCGGGAGGGATGATGATTGCGGAGGGCAATTGAGGGCTGCTCCCCAGAGGGGATGCCAAGCCCGATCAGGTCGAGGCGAAAGCCACCCCATCGGGGTGGATTTCATGCGAGACCGTTGACTGAAGCAACACCACCCCGATCCGCCACCTCACCCCAAAGGGAGTTGCAAGGGACAAGGGGCAAGGAGCAAGGGGTAAGTTTACTGACAACTTTCAACTTCCTGAGGAGATTTGCATGCCTGAAGTAAAAAGACTCGATAAATACCGATACCTACTGCCCAGGCATGATGCCATGCGAACTGATGGCCTAGTCTATGCATCTGAAGTACTGATAGAAGAAATTATGGAAGGCTACGCACTGACCCAGGTAGAGAACGTTGCCACACTGCCTGGGATTGTGGGCAAATCCATGGCCATGCCGGATATCCATTGGGGCTATGGCTTCTCTATTGGAGGTGTGGCTGCCTTTGATGCAGATGGCGACGGTGTGGTTTCGCCGGGTGGCGTTGGGTACGATATCAACTGTGGCGTGCGCCTGTTGCGCAGCTCACTCACCCGGGAAGATGTGGCACCCCGCGTTGAAGCTCTGGCAAATCTGTTGTTTCAGAGCATCCCATCAGGGGTGGGGTCCCACAGGCTAGAGAAATGGTCTCCTGAAGAGCTGGGCAAGGTGATGGTAAAGGGCGCCCGCTGGGCTGTGGAGTGGGGGATGGGTGTTGAGGGGGATCTGGAACATATTGAAGCCAACGGAGAGCTGCCCGGGGCAGACCCGACCCAGGTCAGCACCAAGGCAATTGAGCGTGGCAAAGACCAGATCGGCACCCTCGGCTCAGGCAACCATTTTTGTGAGGTGGAATATGTCGAAAAGATCTATCAGCCACAAATTGCCAATACCCTTGATCTTTATGAAGGTCAGGTAGTAGTCACCATCCACACTGGAAGCAGAGGGTTCGGTTACCAGATTTGCGATGATTATTTAAGACTAATGCTACAGGCATCAAGAAAATACGGAATTGAACTGCCTGACCGACAACTTTGCTGTGCCCCCATAGCATCGCCCGAGGCACAAAGCTACCTGGGAGCCATGACCTGCGCAGCCAACTACGCATTCGCCAACAGGCAGGCGATCACCCACCACGTGCGCAGAGCTTTCCAGGAGATATTCCACGGGAAAGGCGGCTCCTCTATCAGAGCCAGCGCTGGTCCACCTCCTGCATTGGATCTGGTATATGATGTGGCCCACAACATGGCCAAAATGGAAACCCATCGCTTTGAAGGCAAGGAGTACCGGCTTTGCGTACACCGCAAAGGTGCCACCAGGGCATTCCCGCCCCACCATCCCGAGACCCCGGCAGCTTACCGGGAGGTGGGACAGCCGGTGCTGATCCCGGGAGATATGGGCAGATATTCCTATGTTCTGGTGGGGACCCATGAGGGATATGCAGAGACCTGGGGTTCCGTCTGCCATGGGGCCGGCAGGTCTCTCTCCCGCAAGGAGGCCCGTAATAGAGCAGGCAGTAGAAATATAGAGAAGGAGCTGCTCCAGAAAGGTATCTTAATCAGGGCTGCAGGGAGAGGTACGGTTCTGGAGGAAATTCCAGAAGCTTACAAAGATGTGGCGAACGTGGTGGATGTGGTGGAGGGGGCTGGGCTGGCTCAAAAAGTAGCCCGCCTTATCCCCATGGCAGTAATCAAGGGATAGCATGCCACACCACTAATTTGCTCGTGCTTAAAGAACTTCAAATTTATCTAATGACGTGATATTTTTATCAGAACAACGGCTGCAGATCCATAGGAAACAGCCGCCAGCTTCATCCTGCTTGATGTGTTAAACCTTCAGAAAAGGTCCCATAATGAATAGATCGCCTTTTTCAATCCTCACACCCAAGGTCATGAGGGTTTTGCTCCTCTCGTTCCTGGCAAGCATCTTCTTCCATATTCCAAGCTCTGTCGCAGGCGAGGACAACAAAAAGCATGACCAGGATTCTGAGACTATACCCCTGACCATCATCAGCACCAGCGACGTCCATGGCTGGTTGGCTCCTCACCAATCCGAGCTGAAAGACGGTAGAATCCTGGAAACAGGCGGACTGGCCACCTTGTCCGGTTATCTACCCATCCTCTGGGATGAATTTGATGGCCGGGTAGTGCTGCTTGATGCAGGTGACATGTTCCAGGGAACATTCCTGTCTAACAGCCAATATGGAAAGCCAATTGTCGAAGCAATGAACATGCTCGGCTATCACGCCGCCACCATCGGCAACCATGAATTCGACTATGGACCAGCCAGTGACGGACCGGAAGATGACATGTTTGGAGCTTTGAAACAGACGATGAAGGAGGCTACTTTTCCTTTTCTTACGTCCAACATTCTGGATCGCAAGACCGGACTCCCTCCTGTATGGCCTAATACCCGCCCTAACACCATGATCAACATGGGCGGCATCATGGTGGGTGTGGTTGGAGCGATCACTCTGGAAACGAAGAGCGCTGCCCGGAGTGATGTGGTGAGAAATCTCAAGTTTGAAGACAAGACCGCCTCGGTAATCAAGCAAGCCAGGGAATTGCGAGCAAAGGGAGCACAGATAGTGGTTGGGCTTGTCCACAGTGGAAGTGGCTGCAAGAGCTTCAAAAATACGGAGGATACAGCCACCTGCGACTCTGATGCTGCCATTTTTCGCATGGCAAGGGAGCTGCCACATGGTCTGGTTGACGTGCTCATTGGGGGCCACACCCACCAGAAGGTTGCCCACATGGTCTCGGATGTGGCCATCATCCAGGGTCCTGCTCTCGCCCAGGGATTTGGCAGGGTGGATTTTTTCGTTGATAAGAAAACAGGAAAAGTAGTCCGTGAAAAAACTGTCGTCCACTCACCTCAGTACCTGTGCACCAAGCAGTTTGCCAAAGGCGGCCACTGCAACCCCTGGTCTGGCAAGGGCAAACTTGTGCCTGCAACCTACATGGGCGAAAAGGTGGAGCTTGTGCCTGCAGTGGCTCTGATGGCCCAGCAGCACCAAGACAGGGTGGCAGCCATCTACTACCGCAGGCTGGGCAAAGGAGCAATCACCGAGGACATTACCAGAGAACGCTTCTATTCCAGCCCCCTGGGAAACCTGATCACCGACATCATCCTCGAGACCGTACCCGGTGCAGACGTGGTCATCCAGAACTCGGGTGGTCTGCGAGCCGACCTGGCAAAGGGACCAGTTACCTACGGCAAAATCTACGACATCCTGCCTTTCGACAATAAACTGGCCATGGTGACCATGAGTGGCAGCGACTTGAAAGAGTTCATCAGACAGGCAACCGTTGCCAGCATGATGCAGATCTCCGGCGTAAGGGCAAAAATCGATCAATCCCTGCGCAACTGTAAGGGTAAGGATCCTCTGCTCAGCCTTACTCTCGCTGACGGCAAGACCCCAGTTGATGACAAAGCCATGTACAATGTGGTGATGAGCGACTTTCTTGCCACTGGTACCGAAGGGTATGCGAGAATTTTCCGGGCCCTCCCCAAGGAGAATGTTAAGATCCTTAAGGATGCTCCCAACCATCGTGAGACGGTGGTGTCATGGTTCGAAAAGCGGGAAGAGCCTATCAGCA
This sequence comes from uncultured Myxococcia bacterium, assembly GCA_964477705.1. GTDB lineage: Bacteria > Myxococcota_A > JAVEVO01 > JAVEVO01 > CAYZFJ01 > CAYZFJ01. The sequence goes on from CAYZFJ010000015.1 coordinate 10,195, forward strand.
CTCCCAAAGACAAGAGGGGTAACAAATGGATTCTGGATCGCATTGAGATCATTAATGCAGACGCAGAAAAAGCCTGCAATTAAGACGCACTCTCATAGACCAGCGTTCCTCCCTGCTCATCCCATATTCATATCTATTTAACTGGGAAAACTAACCGTCATGTCATGTCATGTCATCCTGACAAGTCACATCACATCCCGTCCTTACCAGAACGGATGTGAACCGTTTACAGCGAGGGCAACTTGTGCGATGAGCGATGGCCCATGAATATTCCAGCCCCACATAATGCCCAATTTTAACGATTCCTGAGGCTCCATTTTATCAAGCCGATCAGGTTGAAGATGGCGATAACCGCAAGGGCCAGATAAACGATAGGTACATACCAGTAATCAGCAGGTTTATCATCAGCAAGCAGAAGGAAATATCCAGATGTGTCCAACTTATGGTTCTTCCTGTACCACGCCCCCAGACCGCCATATTTCTTGCTACTGTCCAGATCAACCAGCCGACCTGAGGTGGAGTAATGAACCCAGTCCAACATGAACTGATCGGGTTTCTCGGTCACACTCACCAGGACCGGCACATAGGCCAGCTTAAAAATCATCTTGCCATTATCTGAACGGGCCGCATGGACTGCAAAACCACTCACAGTCACCCAGGTGTTGTGTCTGTACTCCTCAGCGAGCCCCTTCCTTCCGTCTAACTCCTTACCGTAATAATTATCAGTCTTGCCCAGATCAACATTGTTGTCCTTCTGGAGCAGGAACAACAAATCATCCAGGAAAAGCCAGCCAAGCAGGACTGACGCTACAATCATAGTAATCATGATGAAAGGATGACGGCTCTTCCGCCTTACCTGATGAGCACTCCTGCTCCCATCACCTGATGCCTTCCCACTGTCTCCTGTCAACAGCTGAGGTTCACCCCCGCCCCCACCCTCACCCACGCCCCCTTGTACAATACCATCTACTTTTTCGAGCATAGTCTACTCCACCAATAAGAATCATTCAGCGGTCATGTTAGATGAGTGTAACCATATGAATGTACTAAAATCTCTTATGGCCACCAAGAGCAGGTTAAAGTAAGGATGCCAACAAGGCAAGAAGCATAGATAGAAATAAACCCCGCAGCCTACAGGAAAAAGCTTCGGGGCGGTAAGCTAAAAGAAAGGTTGCTGAAGCTGCCGTTTCTTGCTCAAATTAGATTCAATTACAGGCTCAGCCAGTGATTCAATCGCAGGTTCAGATTCAGTTCCCAAGCACTGCTGCAGGCCGGATATCCAGAGAGGTGCTCACCAGCCCGATCATCTCCTCTTCATCCATCTCGGAAGTAACCGTATAAACCACTCCCCGATCTGTGTAAACCGCTGAACTATAACCATCCTCATTATGCACGACGACCGGCCGGTGACCTAAAGTAAGGGTTCTCCCGCTAGGCATCTTCAATCCCTTACCCTTAAACGCCAGCACAGTGACCTTTGCCCCATTCACATCATAAACCACATAGGCAGCCTGCCGCTCACCAAGGTGAGAGAGACGCCCACCCAACAGGTGGGCTTTGTGCATACCAGCAAAGCGAGGGATATTAACTGGAAAATCTACCTTATCTCTGAACCATGCCCTCACCGTAACGTCATCAGGCCCGGTCACTTCTACAGGTAAATTTCGCCGGTGCCTCTCCAGAGCCCCCGAGACCACTGGGGAGGAGCCCATTGCCGGCCAGAGGAAGAAGGCCAATGCGCCCACAGCAGCCAGGGCAGGCACAGGTTTCCAAATCTGACCGGGCAGGACTGATATAGCCCTGCGCCACCAGATAGAGACCGAGTTACCTCCCTCCGCTTTGCGCAGCGCCGCATGAATTCGCTGCTCCAACCCCTCGGGTACAGTTTCACACGCCAGACCTTCTTTGAGCCTCTTACAGAACCAATCCTCAAAGCTCACCAGGCGCCTGCATTCAGGACAGGATGCTACATGGGCTTCGAACTCACTTCGGTCACTGTCGTCGAACTCGCCGTCCACATAAGCATAGACAAACTTTTCTACTTCGCTGCAGTTCATTGCCCTACTGCCATCTTTCTGCGGTACTCATCAAGGTTGGTCACCTTGACCTGTCCAGACGCGTTCAATGTACCAGTCTCTATCTCAACATCTATTTCTGAATCTGCATCGGCCATGGCTCCATTCTCAACCACGGCCACAGCTTTTCCAGTCTCCTGTTTGTCTTTATTGGCAATCATTCCCCCCAAAATGCCCCCATCCGCCCCCTCACATACAAAATCCGCCAATCGAGCCTGCAATTGACGTCGCCCCCTATAGAGTCTGGACATAACGGTACCGATTGGACAGTCCAGAATGTCAGCAATTTCTCTGTATGAAAAATCTTCTAGGTCGGCGAGGATCACCACCATGCGAAAATCCACTGGGATCTTATCCAGGGTTTCGTTAATCCGCTCCATAAGGACTTTGCGGAAGAAAGCTTTTTCTGGGTTTACCCCATATCCTGCATCTTCCTGACACACGGCCCGGTCCATAGTCTCCTCGGTGGAGCCGCTCAACACCTCAGCCTGACGGATCTTCTTGCGGTGCTTATTAATGAAGGTATTGGTAAGTATCTTAAAGAGCCATGCCTTACAGTTGGTTCCTTCTTCAAACTTATCAAAAAATCGATACGCCTTAAGCAGAGCATCCTGAACCAGATCCTCTGCCTCGCAGCTATTGCCAGTCAATTTGAAGGCCATGCCGTAGAGAGCATTGACGTGAGGCATTACTTCTGCCTCGTATGCCGATTGTTTTCTAGACGCAGATCGATTGAACATCTACTCATTCCTTCCATAGAGGCATCTGCAGAATCAGAGCAAGGCAAGTTCTGAAAGCCACGCTCTATTTAACTCACTTTACCTCAATGTTATTCCTGAATTGAAAGTGAAAAGGACATGTATTGGCAAGTAGACTCATGGTCCATATACAGAGAGTGGGCAGGCTAGTTATAGAGGGGGTGAACAATGCCGGTAACAGGCTGAAAAACCGTGGAAGAATAGCCCTTAGACTGCGTGTAGACGATCGGTCAACCGGTCCAACAGTGCCGTGCCGAAAATGACCGGTTCAGCACCTACCCATTGCGCTTGCTGGTATACTGGTCGAGGGCAACACCAATAAGCTCTATGGCTCTGGCGCACTTCTCCTTCTCTAGCACATATGCAATACGTACTTCAGAGAGGCCCATGCCAGGGGTTGCATAGAAGCCGGCACCGGGGGCGAGCATGACTGTCTCGCCATGGTAGCTGAAGTCAGTGAGCATCCATTGGCAGAAATCGTCAGCATTGGCAACAGGCAAAGTAGCCATCAGGTAGAAGGCTCCTGCAGGAGTGGTGCAAGTGATCCCGGGAATAGAGCGGATTCCAGCCAGAACCGTATCCCTGCGTGCCCGATACTCCTCACGAACCAGCTCAAAATAGCTGTCATCCATGTTGTAAGCAGCAATTGCACCAATTTGTCCGATGGTTGGGGGGCAGAGCCTGGACTGCCCGAACCGAAGCACCAGGTTAAGCAATTCTCTGTTCTTGCAGGCAAGAGAGCCTACCCTCGCACCGCAGGCAGCATATCTTTTAGATACAGAATCCAGGAGGATGGTTCGATTCACGAGCCTGGGAATGTGCATGACCGACAGGGGCTCACCATCGTATGCGAACTCCCGATACACCTCGTCCGAGAGCACCCACAGGTCGTGTTTCTCAGCCAGATCAGCAATCCTCTCTAACTCAGACTTATTAAGGATGGTCCCGGTAGGATTGTTGGGGGAGCAGATCAGTATGGCTCTGGTCCGCTCGTTTACTGCTCCTTCAAGTACATCGCTGGCAGGGAGCCGATACCCGTCTGCGGGGGAGGCAGCCACTGGCCGCAGATTCACCCCGACCTCAAACCCTACTCCATTATAATTGGTATAAAACGGCTCAATGACAATCACCTCATCGCCCGCATCAGCAATAGCCATAAGGGAAAAGAAGAGGGCTTCGGAGCCACCGGTGGTGCCGATTATCTCTTCGGGCGCAAATTGTATGCCCCTGCGTCTGTAGTAGTTGGAGACCGCTCTCTGGTATTCAGGTAATCCCTGTGAAGGACCATAACCGAGTACTCGGTTATGGTAGTTTCTGATGCTTTCCATAAAGGGTACTGGGGTAGGAATATCCGGCTGCCCGATATTGAGGGTCAACACGTTCACCCCCCTGGCCTCCGCAGCAATAGCCAGAGGCACAAGCTTCCTTATGGGAGATGCGGGCATAAGAAAATTGCGAGCTGAGAAGCGGAGAGCCATAGGTTATTTCTCCTTTTAAACAAACATGAACATGGTGGCTGTGCAGTCAAACGAGCTGAACGCCAACAACATGAGCACGAACATGGACATTAACATGTACATGCGCAAAGCATAAACATGAGTATAAGGATTGTTCTCTTATACATTGAAAAAAAGCAACAACTCATTGCATAGAAGCTTTCGCACATGACTATTCAATGGTTAATCACAAGACAGACACGGTATGCCGTATCCATTTAAGAGCAGAGTAAGTACAGGAGGCCTTAAGTAGGACTGGTAGAACAGGCCGGTGTTTCTTCACCTATAACGGCAATAAAAGAGCTGGGCGTCGGGCGTCATCTGGAGGCTATTATAGATCTTAAATTGGCGATTGCGCCTACAAAGCTATGGAATAAACCACGGATACGATGGGGGAGCTCCCTCGGGTCGTATTCCTCTGTCCCTGCGTCATCCTTACATCTACCGGTTCTGGAGACACATCCTCCGCCCTGTATCCGGCAAACTCTACCAAGAAAATCTTTAGGCTTGATCGTTCCATCCGTATGGAACCGCCTGTCTCCTTTAGTGATCACTCCGCCACCGAAAGGAATAACCAGCATCACCCGATGAACAAGGAGACGCCCATCGGCGGCGCAGACCAGAGCCAGATCTCCAGTAGCAAGCCTGGGTAATGGGCACCCCTGCACACGGACCTCTGAGCCTGGAACAAGAATCGGTGACATGCAACTTCCACCTATCTTAACGCAAAGCTCTGCCCCCCTGTCGAGTGCCTCCCGGAGTAGATCACGCTCGTTATGGGTAACGATGCTCTCATCCAGCACAACCTGATCAGAGCCCCCCTGCCCCTCCAGCAACTCTCCGTCACTCATTTAACCTCCTGAGGAAAGCTGAATCCTCAAACCACACCACCCACACCCCCTCCCTCTGTCGGGGTGCGTGCATGTCATGCCCTTCGCCAGCGGTGCACCCGACCCACCTTTCCGCTCCAGATGGGGTGGAGACACGGGGCCCTGGAGGGCGAGCGCCGCTCGCCCCTACTAGCGATTGGCGCTTGAGCTCATAGCAGCCACTCTCGCCTTGGTTCTCACACAAACGGCAGTGGCTGCCCTGCATGGATCTCCATACTCCACAGCGGACATGGCTGGGCAGGTGGAGCACATGAACTTGTACTGGCATTCCCTGCAATCATCCATAACTCCCCTGTTCTGACTACGCAACTGGCACAAAACAGGCGAACTCATCCAAATAGAGCGCAGACTCTCTTCTTTCAGATCCCCAGCCTGCCACGGGTAAATTGAACAGGGCCATACGGTCCCGTCTGCATGGATATGGATAGAGCTCCGCCCTGCCCCACACAGAGGCAGTTGTCCATGGGAGATACCCATCTTGCCCAGCAGCTTTTCAAGATCATCCACTCCAGTAGCCGGCGAATCATTGATCCCCGCACTTCCAGCCGCATCAACCATGGTCTCCATATCCACGGCTACCTCACTACAGGAGGCATATCCAGACGACCGACTAGGCAGAATTGTATGATCAACCCGAAAATCGACTCCCATCTCATCAGCAGCAGCAACAGCCCCTCTCCAGCAATCCTGATTAGCTTTCATCACAATGATGTTGGCCCGAACAGACACACCCGCTCTCACAAGGTTATCCATGGCCCGGAGAGCAAGCCGATGAGACCCGATAAATCCAGTGATACCATCATGAACATGATCATGATCTCTGCCAGCATACAGGCTGATGTTTACTCCTCCCACACCCTGAGCAGCCAGCCGTTTAGCCATCTCTTCATCAATCAGGGAACCGTTGGTAAAAATTTCAAGAAAAAAGCCGAGCCGCCGAGCATAGGAGACCAATCGAAGAAAATCTGGTCTGAGCAAGGGTTCGCCACCAGAGAAGACCAGGAAAAGGCTTCCAAGAGCAGCCAACTGGTTAAGAGTATCCTCTACGGTACTCGTATCCATCTCCCTGCTATTATCCTGCAGAGGCTGATCATTGAAACAGTGGGCACAAGCGTAATTGCAATTCCTGGTCAACTCAATCAGGCAGCTTACCAACCGGTTATCCAGGGATGCCTGGAGCATGATCTCCCGCAGCCTGCCCTTGCGACCATTTTGTGGTGACAACTTCCCCTCACACTTTCCTTCCCCGTCGTCAATTGAGGGTGTAGAGCTGATTATCAAACGATCTCCTCTTCTTCAGAAATCCATGGTTGCCCGATAATCTTATGGAGAGAGTGCCAGATGCCATCCTCTAGGGATACTTCCAACTCCACTGCGGGCACGGCCTTAATCAGGCTCTCAGCTCCTTCCATTATCTGTTCGGTCATTTCAAGGGTTCTAAGAGGACAAAACACCCTTTTTAACAAGGCTGCCAGTGCTTTACTCCCTGTAATAATTTTAGATCGGGTCTTCCTGCCATGAGCATGAGAGATAAATGCTAAAACAGCTAACTCGCTCCCATCGAAAACAGGCGAGGGGATACGGTTGCTCTGCCCTACAAATGGAGTTGCAAATAGCTTCCATGCCGATTTGTCAGACACCTGATTCATAGGACCCTGACCATCCCCCTGCTCCTGCCCATTGAGTCCTTCACCTCTCACACCACCACCCGCTCCCGGAACCAGGATACATAATTCATCATTCAGGACCCCATCCCCATCTCCCCAAAGCCGAGCAATGGTGCTCTTCCCAGCACCAGAAGGCCCCAAAAACAGATACCCCCTGCCACAGTGAACCAAACCAGACGAATGGAGGAGCAAACCACCACGGGCAGGCAGAATGATCCCGAGTAGAGACAAAATTACCCCATCCAGACTGGTTGTAGTAATTGCCAGTCGTCCACAACAACGCATAGCATTAAAATCAAAATCCAGATCAAAGTCCCACCGGGTCAACCGATAACGCCCCACTCTCACTGCTTCACCACCGCCCCCGCCCCCATCGCCACCTGTCATGGAGCCACCCTCCCCAATCTCTTCAACCAACAGATTCTGTCCCTTCCGACCAGCTCGGGCATCCACTTCCAACTCAACATACACCTGATCACCCGTCCCCCTTTTCCCCTCATCCTCAGCACAATGAGATTGCTCATTCGATGAGAACAGAAAACGTTCTTCCCATGGAGAGCGAATCAAACGGCGCCACCCCTGCCCATGGGCAGGAATTGCCATTCCACCATCGGTCCCCATACCCAAACCATCGACTGTGTAATCTTGCCCACAGAGAAGATCGGTGCCCTTAATTCTGACACAAAATAAGATACCAGCGACCCGATACTGGATAAGCTCTGGAGATTGCCTCAAGTTAAGCAAGCTGACCATAGGTTAGTAGTCCATGATAAAAGTAATGATTTCAAAAAATAATCTTCAAGATATGTTGTGTCATGAAGGCCGAGCTCAGAAAACAGGAATGAAGGAATAACAACAGGAATCAGGACAGGCCGTTGCAGGGAAAATCAGCCATCACCACCCCACAACCAGCCAGAGCACCCCTCTCAAAGGCTTCTGAAGACCTGATGGCTGGCTTCTCATATGGTCGTCTCCCCACGGGCTCGCCACCATCACCCAACCGACCGTTACCATACTTCCCAATGGCCAGTACATCATCTTTCTCTGCACATTTGCAGAATACATCGGGTACACTGTTCAACTTAAAATCAGGCTTATCAGACAATTCTCAGCCCTCCTCATTGTGCATACGCTATTGCAGTTCAGGTCTACCAATCTCAACACTGCTTATTGATCTGAGCCTGCCCGCATCAACAACAGAATCTATAACCAGTCTTTAGCGGACTGTTAAGAATAACACAAAACTAGCAGGTTAGCCAAAACTTGGATAATTCAAAAACCAACTCCCAGATCTCACAGGTTTTCATCCCCTCCCCTTGCCGTTAAACCATCTGGCCATCCAGCCAACAAGCCCGCAAATCAGTAAAATAGGAACCCTCCCTTACCATTAGAGCCGACCACCAGGTCAGGATACCCATCCCCATTCACATCTCCAGCCGGCGCCATACGGGAACCGAATCCTTCTACCCCATATTGATAGATGGGATCAGCAGCTCCGAACCCACTCACATCATTAAAGAAAAACCACAGCTTGTTAGAATAGGGAGACGGATAATTAGATGAAACCACCACATCACCCAGCCCATTTCCATCAAAATCACCGACAAAACCAGTGGGGCTTCCAAAGAACCGGGTCGAGTCATCAAAATTATGCAACACCTCTACCTCATCTATTGGCCCACCATGATAGATTGAGAGCCTGCTCGTGTACTGGGAAACCACCCCGAAATCAGGTACGCCGTCCCCATCAAGATCCTGGAACCCACCTGCAACGGTAGCACCAAAATACTGCCCCCCGCCTGTACGCTCTAAGGTCAACACATTGATGGAATCTGGCGTAAGCAGCGACACCGAGTCTATGGCCCTGCCATAAAACACATAGGCCCGTCCCTTGATGGACTCAGCCTCCATGGCACCCACCACCACCTCGTCCATACCATCACCGTCCATGTCGCCAATTACCGCAATCTCAGATCCAAAACGCTGAGGTCCGGTTGCACCAGGTGCTGGCTCCAACCGCACCACATCATCTGCCAGATTATCCCCCGCATCGGTAGACAAGGTCATGGTCGCGGGCCAACTGGCTCTGCCAGTCACTATCCACGCTCCCCCTCGACGACCATCAAAGAAGGGACTTGAAACGAGCAGGCTATCCATTCTACTCCCCCCATTCATGGCTCCATTGAAATTGCCACCGGCTGCCAGTTGGAGAGGACCTCCATCACCAGCAGGCAAAATTATCTCTACAGAAGGGGTGGGCTGCAGTTGGGCACCATTCTGACCAAAGAACACATAAGCCGTGCTCATACTGCCCACCACCAGGTCACTCAAGCCATCACCGTTCAGATCAAGGAAACCGCCAGCGATAGAGTAACCGAAGATAGAGTCATCCACCGAAATGATCTGGGTGATCATCTGGTCCGGTTCCTCTGCCCCGTACATCACCACAACCTTCCTCTGATCCAGGTGCCTGGTTCCAACAACCATATCCTCAAAACCATCCCCATTCAGATCTCCCACTCCCTGCACAGTCAACCCCATGCTGGGTATGTCGTGGGTGGGTATGGGCATAATCTTCAGCCTGATATCAAGACCGCCATCAGAAACAGCTCCCGGAGAGTGGTTCCCAGCCTTATCCGTGGCTCTCAAAGCAAAATGATATGTACCCTCAATGCGGAACCGACAGGCCCCCCCCTTAGGCCCCTGCACCACCACCTCCTGGGCAGCTCCCGGCTCACCTGGAGTGATATCCTCATCCACCATGCAGGCACTCTCAAAATTCCCCTCATCTATCGGGTTGTCAGAATACCGAAGATCATATGCAGCAACTGCTTCTCCGCCTGCCCCGCCGGTACCATCATCACCTACAGCAATCCAGTTCAACTCGACCACAGGCTTACGCCGGTCCACCAAGCTCACTTCTAAATCGGGCCGGGCGGGTGGTGTAACGTCTACCAGAAGATTCCTCTCCAGGGATGTACTCTTACCCGAAGTATCCGAAACAGTGACTGTAAGCCTGTGGGTATTCTCGCTCAATGTTACGCCCTGCAGGCTCATCACCCCACCACTCAACACGGTGGAGGTCTCGCCAATTACCCCATCCCGATCCGATTCCAGCTTAAGCGAACCACCACCAATCTCAGGGCCGGAGACCGCAAACCTGAAGGTGTATTGCAGACCGTCTTCACTCAAATTCAGATCATCTCCCTGATTAAGGGCAAACACTCCTTCTGCCGGTGCAATAAAAGAGACACTGGGGGGCAGCAAAGCCACTGTCAGCCTCCGGGAATCCTGTGAAACAACACCTGCTCCGTCATCAATACGAGCCAACATGATCACATCATCACCATGGCTGAATGATTGATCCGGGAAGGTGGCGGTGAGGTCGGCTGCTGCTGCAACGGTGGAGACCAGGTTCCCGTCCCTGAACAGAGTGACCTGCCTGCCCACACAAGCCGGCTCCATTATGCCCACAGCCAGATCATACTGCAGACCATTGGCCCCATTCAGATCCTTGTCATCGTTCTCGTCCAGATGGGCCGGCCCATAGAGGGGGCGGCTGAAATAGATACCGCAGCCTGGCAACTGAAGAGAGACTGAGACCGGCAAGCTACGCCCCACATTGCCGTTCTCGTCCTCCACCATGGCGGTGAGCTGATGATTACCCTTGGTAATGGTGCACATAAGAGAGACCACTCCCTCAGCACCATCCGAGGTTGAACAAACTTCACCCACAAGATTGGAGTGTACCTGAATCAGGCTAGTTGGAGCGGCCCCTTCAAAGGCCACCTGGAGTGCGACCTGGAAACCCGGAGCGGCAGGATCAGCGTCATCGTCCTGTTCCAGCACAGTGTCACCAGCCGGAGCCAGGATACTTATTACAGGAGGAATAGCATCAACCAGAACATCCAACTGCCTTGAAGCTGAAGGATTTTCTGCATCGTCAGACACATTAAGAGTCAGGGTGTAGTTCCCCTCAACGCCCAGATTTACATCCTGGAACATGGCAGCCCCCCCTGCCACAGTAGACTGAAGAACAGCCCCACCACCAGGAGAGCCCGCAGGGTCCACTGTCAGTGTAGCAACCTGACCCTGCTCCGCATCAGTTACAGCGATAACTGTGTACTGGAGCCCCGGCACCGCGGGATTCTCATCGTCCATGTTTAACAGCACCTGCCCTTGACTTGGCTGCTGGAAGCTTATCGATGGAGCAGTGACATCTACCACGTATGGGAAACCTTGGGAGACGGGAGACTGGGAGTCACAGAAATCTTGTACTATCACAGTGAGGTTATGATTGCCCTCAGGCAGTGAAACAGGCAGAAGCAGGCTGCCGTCATGGCCGAGCGTACCCTCACCCAACACTGTCCCCACTGACGGATAGTCAGAATAGAGGGTCGCCCTGTTCTCCCCGAGCAGATGCACCTGGCTCAAGGTCACATCAACTTCCACTGTTCCCTGGAACCCAGGCACATTCGCATCCGAATCTTTAGCCTTGTTGAGAACACCCGGCAACACCCCCACATCTTCCAGAACCCTGACACCGGCAACTGTCGGCTGAGTGCTGACCGCCGCCACGTCCAGTTCTGAAGACTGGGCAATCACCTGATTGCGCACCACCACTTCACCATAAATGTGGTGCCCGCCATCAACCAGAGCCACGTCCCTGAACGCTACCCTCCCCCCAGAGATAAACCGCTCACCCACCACCCGGAATCCAGGCTTGCCATTACAATCTACCGCAGAAAAGTTGCCTGTTGGGAGAGGCACATTGTCGGAGCACAACCGGACAGCCACCCCTTCATCCAGATCTACCCCGATAAACTCGAAGTTACCCTGAAAATCTGGTGCAGCGGATGCATCCACCATGCACCCTGCCCCATGAGGAATGACCCACTGGAGCTCAGGCAAACCATCCAGCACATCCACATAGTGCTGGACTCGAGCCTGATTCCCCGCACTGTCAACAGCCACAGCGGTCAGAGGCACGTTCCTGCCGGCACGGAAGGTGATCTCAGGGAACGTCACAACACTGTTCTCGCTCGCAACAGGAAGAGAAACCTCAGGGCTTTCACCAGCCTTAACTCGCACTGGCGCTCCAGCGGCCACGTTCTTCACATCAACCACAACCGGTGCCTGAATTCCATCCTGCTCAAGCCTGACATCAGCTTGACCGGTGATGATGTCACCTGTCTGATGGGAGAGAATGGCCACCTGGGGCGGTGTACGATCCACTGTAAATGCCGACACGGTCTGGGCAGGCCTACCAGCACAATCGCTGGTTCTAGCGGTAATCGTACAGCTCCCTTCCTGCAGGGTTACTGATTTAAACAGGACCTCTCCGCCGGTCATGACGGACTGGTGCTGGATGGTTCCATTGCCTGCACAGGCCACATCAATGGTTACGGGGGAGTCATCATTGATTCCCGCTCCCATGACTTTCACGTTAGTCTGGAATCCGGGCATGCCACTGCTATCAGGAACTTCCCCATTGAGCCAGCCATCAACAGCAGGCAGAACAACTTCCAGGTCCGGTCCAGTGCTTCCGTCCAGGACCTGAAAGCGCACGTGCTGGGAATATCCCACCTTCCCAGAGACATCAGGAGAAAAAGCAGCTATTGCAAATGTTCCAAGCTCGAACTTTCGCAGGATAGTGGCATACCCATCCCCATCCACTCGTGCAGCTCCCCCAATCTGCTGATTCACATTAAGGAAAACTTCAGAATCAGGTTCGCCATCCGACTGGATCATTATTTCAGCCATCAATGATGGTGGTAATCCCTGGGCTGGAGCCGGGGCCAGCAGACACTGCCCCTCCTGGGGCGACAATATCCTCAAGCTTACAGCCCCAGTATCAACGGTCACTGTGCTGATTGCCTCACCAGTGTTACCTGCAAGATCCGAACCCTCAATTCTCAGGACTACTGGACCTTCAGACAAGGTCACTCCCGGGAAGATGACCGCCCCATCAGCAACTGCTCTACACCCCCACATAAAGGCGTCCACATACAGACACGCCTTCAATTCACCAGCACCAGCACCAGCACCAGCACCAGCATCCGCGTTCGCAGACCCTGCCATATCCTCTACAAGAGCATGTACAGAGATCTGCAGACCATTAGTCAAATCCCTATCGCCATCATCCTCACCGGTGATCAGCAGGCCATCTTGCGGATCCTCAATGACCACCACCGGCGGAGTATTGTCGAGAATTACTGAGATAATCGCCGGCTGAGCTTGCTGGCCAAGACCGTCAGACACACCAGCCTCCAGCGTATTAAGCCCACTCTGCAGAGGCACCTGGGGAATCACCACGCCACCATCAACCACAAGCCCGCCATTGCCAAGGGCAACCAGTGCCCCATTAACCAGCAGGGTCACCTGCCGTCCATCCTCCACATTGGCCGTAGCAAGGATCACATCAATAGCACTGGAGGTTACATACTGGCCGTCATCCACATCAGTGAACCAAATAGACGGCTCACCAGAGGCCACCACTATGGTAATCCCATTAGAAACTGCTGCGTTCGCTCCACGGTAAGCAGCCCGGCAATGTTGTGCGCCAGTGCGGAGGAAGACCTCCACATCCAGTCTGGCACTTCCACCAGCCGGTACAGTAACAGTCCCCGTATTAACATCGAGCCACACATCACTCTCTGTAGGTCTACACTCCACAAAGACCTGCCCATTGGGTGGTATGCCAGCCACATTAACCTGAAACACAGTCTGCAGATAATCCTCATCGGCCAACATATCTCCGGACGGTGTTAAAATGGCATTATCAAGGGGGCTGATAATCTCAAGAACGGGCTGTCCCGTATCAGCAACCAAACCAATCATACCTCCCAAAGCCTCATTCCCGCATCGATCAGATGCCGTCACTTCCAGAGTGTACATACCAGGGTCGGGAAAAGTGAGAGCATCAATCTGGAACAGCCACCTCCCTGCTGCGCTACCCGCAGGCGTAAGACTGACGACTGGCTCCTCAACGAGCACCTGGTCCATTCTCAGTCTGGCAACAGGCTCCACCCCTTCGGCCATCCCGGTAATAACACCAGAAACACGGATTTGCAGACCAGGTTTATTAACCATGATGTCATCCATACTGGTAAACACAGTAGGGTTCAGAATATCTGTAGACAGGTGATCAAAGGTGATTGTTGGTGGGATGGATATTGACTCATAAGGATAAGACAGGCTTTGCCCATAACGGCCATCACCGGGGTTCTCACCCTTGGCCTGGATAGTTCCTGTCCCATCTGGAATGGTGATGTCATTAAAGATCACTTGCCCCTGGGAGTTGGTTTTTCCCTGGGCAACTGTTTGTCCATTCACAAACATGGTTATATCTGAACAGCTCGAATCAACCCTGAAGAAACGGGTGACTCCTCCAGTTCCCGGGTTGGTATCGTCAGCAGGACCGAAATCACATTCTCCGGACGTACTGGGCCAAAGCCGTACCAGACATCTGCCTGTCTCCACCACAACCTCTGCCTCAACTACCAGATCAGCCCCATGAGCACTGAGCACCAGCGGTGTTCCACCTGTCTCAGGCAGTTCTACCGACTCAAACAGAACCTGCCCTTCAGTTTCGGTAACAGCAACCACCGGACCTGTAGCCACTTCCATCCCATCAAGCTGGAGATGCACCAACGTACCGCTGGCAATATTTTCAGCCTTGAGAATCACATCTGTCTGGAAACCGTTACGCAGGTTCCCGTCCATATCATCCTTGCTGGTAAAAGTGGAACCGTCGGCAGGCTCTATAAATGTTAGAGCAGGTTCGTGAGAAGGAGGGATTTCGCGTACAATCTCTATGACAACTTGAAATGTTGCTGAGGCAGTGACTGGATCTGTAGACGGCCCCATGGCGGCACTGGCAACAACTGTTACCGTGCCTTTAGATACCGGCACCTCAAGAAAATCGGCAACCCCATCATCATCAAGCAGGGAAGTAAGTATAGGGTCATCCGACTGTTCGATGGCCAGCTTGATCGGTGCACCTTGAGGCATCTGCTCAGCTTTCACCGAAACATGAACGAAAGCCGGGGGGAGTTGATCTTCCTGTTCATTGAAATCAGGGGGGACGATCACGCTAGCCGTCACTTGGGCACCGTCTTCAGGACTGGTAATCTGGAGAGAGGGCTCCAGGGAGTCATGTTTTACGGATTTAGTATCCCCACACCCGATTCCAGCAACAAGGGAGAGGCACACAATTACGGCTGGAATTGTGGACAAAAGCCGCGAATGCCTCATTTGTTCCTCCAGCATCTCGGAATGCCAACCCGGATATTTCCGCTAATCCCTCCGGAGGACCCCGAGTGCGACGATTTCATTAGTAGTTAGATAGCCAAAAGTAACATCATCAAACTGCAAGCAGTACAGTAAACGGTAAACGCCAAATGGCAAAACTGGCTAAAAGCATCTCTCCACCGTTTGATGCACAACGATTTCAGGTTCAATGGACCTGCTCATCAGAGCACCAATCACACCTTTGCCAACCCGCACTCCCCCCCATAAAACACAGCTTAATTTGATTTATGGCTCAACCTGTTGCTGTTCCCCATGGTTAGTGTGAGTCAGAACTACCATTCCCTTTTCAACCAGATCGTCTGTAAATTGAATAACGTCCTCTAATGCGTCACGCTCATCCACACAGAATTCCATATGGACCATGACAGCAATCTGCCCCACCGTGAGCACACCCTCCTCAAGAAGGGACCAGATGAAAGTCCCTGTTGCGTTCAGAGTATGTTGCCTGGAGTCAGCAATAGTGATAATGACAGCCTCGCCATCTATCACCCGGTAAGCAGCATAAGGACTGGGTTTTGGTATCAGTTCAGAACGAGATCCCATTATACTCCAACGAGCAACCTGTCTTCCGCCATGATGGCAATATAGACTATAAGAACCAATCCAGTTCGAACTCCAATTGGTACATCTTATAGTTGCCATGGTCGGCATTCATTTTCAGGCTGCGAAGTAGCAATCATACCACTCCCCACGATAGTGTCAAGCTCAGTTACCAGAGCAATAACAGCAATTTTCACGCATCGAACATTAACAGATTTTCAATTGACAGGCCACAGAGACAATCCTGAACATAGGAAACCCCGATGGGCTCAGGTTTAGACCTTAGATCCGACAACAGTTGATCAAAGTCGTTCACCGGAGGATTACAGTGTCACTTGACACCCAGTTTTGTAACGTGCTACTAAGCCTGATAAACGTTTATCTGACGAACGCCAAATAACGGGAGTCTTAGTTTTGCGCCCGGTACCAAATAAAATAAAAAAACTGAAAGTTGTTGGAAGCTTCTTTCCTGCCCTTCTCCTCGGCACACTCTGCTGCGCGGCAGCATATGCAGCCCCTGAAAATGACAATGCCGGGGTTGAAAAGTCTGCCACTGAAGGCTCTTCTGCCTCAACCGATCAAGAAATAACCCTGGCTAGTGATGTTGACGCCACTGTCAACCAATTCAGGGACCTTGTGTCCAGGTCCAAGCTGCTCCTCTTGGAAGTAGAGAGTCTGCCAAAGGACAGCGACAGGTTGCCCCGTCAACAGGAAGCCCTTGATCTGCTCAACAAGGCGGACATACTTTTCCTTGCGACAGCCCCTTCAATTCGGGAACAGCAACTGTTAACTGAAGCCGGCGACTGGGTGGCAAAACAGCTTGAGCACCTGAGGGCTCTCCCTCAGATGGTCGAGTTGGGCAATGAATGCCGGACCAGAGGATTTCTGCACTATCGTAATGAAGAGTATGACAAGGCATTAATGGCGTTTGACGAATATCGCATTTTTGTTCCCGACGATAAGGCGGTCGACTACATCATCGCCAAACTCTACAAGAATATCACAGGTAATGGAGGGAATTAACCCGGCTTTTCTCTGATCAAAGGCCTGTTGAGATCGCCAGCTGTGATTTACACGGGAACCGAACGAATTCCATGGGCTCGGCATTATGGCCGTTTACACTGCGATATACTGTGCATCGCAGGAAAATTCTGGGCTGGAAGAGTGGGGCAAGGGATGCACAAGCCCAAATCAAGATTACCAAAGCGCCTTGTTCAATTATTGAATAATGAAACTTGTAGGTTCAGAAAGCATTATGACCCTTAAAAATCAACGCATACGGTTCCGCACTATCATTTTCGGAATTCCCATGATTCTCGGCATGGCCTTTGCAACCGGCTGCGCTAAACCGAGCCTAGTAGGGCGGGTCATTGACGACCGAAACAATGCGGTACAACAAGCACAGATCGATACTCACCCACCAACCGACTATATTATCACCAACCAGAATGGCTTCTTTATCATCGATCGCCATCTGGACGAAAACAATCAGATAAAACCCCTCAGGCTTACCAACTACAAAATCCGAATCCGGAAAGTTGGTTACGAGGATCGGGTCATACCGGTACGTCTCGAAAAAAGAGGCCAAAAAAATCTGGGTGTCATCATGATGAAACAGAAGAAGATTTCATCAGGTAGTATCACCGACGACCTGGAGGCAACACAGGCTGGTCCAGAAATTCACGAACTGGGCCAACCCTACTACGGCGACTAGTAGACCGCTTTTCAGGAGGAACTCCATTTGAGGAGCTTAACTTTTCTAAATCTATTGGGGAGGACTGCTATGTTCTCTTTGCTGTTACTGTTGACTGTCCAATGTGCACAGGCTATTCCCGAAGCGGACTATCTGGTTGAAGTAGAAGTGAAGATGGCGGCAGAGGCTGCCCGCAACCAAAGCGGTGTCCAGGGAGCAAAAATCCTTCTTAACGCAATCGAAATGGGCAAGACTGGTACGGATGGCCGATTTGTCGGCATGATCCGAGGGCAGGCAGGTCAAGAAGTGGAACTGGATGTGGTTCCTCCTGAAGGGTACGTCCTCTCCCCCGATTTTACTAAGCCGGTGGTTACCCTAGAGACTGAAACTAATGATGCTGGACGGGTCAGGGGGAAGAGCCTCGACTTCTCAATCACGGTCTTCAAAGATTCCTACGAATACATGATCATGGTTTCGGGAACAGAACCGAATCGTCCGGTCTTTGCTGGAGATGAGGAACTTGCCAGCACCGATAATGCAGGTACAGCCATGGTGCTTCTGCCAGGCAAAGCAGGAGACACGGTCCACGTGAAGGTAATGACTTCTGGGCCTGGTCAGCAACTTCTTGGAAAGACCTTCCAACTGCCAGACAGCAACTCAGTCCTGATGATCACCGAGAACGATGTGGTCCAGGATGATTCTGCACCAACAGTTGCCGATGCAACCTCGCCTGCTGCAAAGACTGGCCGAGCTCCTCTGCAACCTGGGGGGAGTAATCTGCCGGACGAATACAATCCTAGTCAGTTTTCAGGCAAGGCCACTGGCCAGAAGGTTACCGCTGCTGATTTGATGGCTGCTGAGGACGCAGCTGGAGAGGCAGGCAAGGCAGCCCGCGAGGCACAGCAAGCCAGCAAAGAGGTTGAACAGGTACTGGCCGGTGCTGCCCAGGGGGCCGCTGGCTACTCTGAACTGAAGCGCTCTGCAGGAAGAGCCAGTTCAGCGGCAACCCAGGCCCAGAAATCAGCCCGGAATGCCACCAGAGCAGCTCGCAATGGGGACGCCGCCATGGCCAAGGCTTATGCACAGGCTGCCTCCGCCTCTGCCGCAAAAGCAGCCGACGAAATCAGCATTGCAAGCCGTCTCCTTGCCACCATATCCGACGCCCCATCCGGAAAACAAGGGACCACCCCTGCATATCAGGATGATAGTTCCACCTACGGCGCTGGGGGTGGAGATGATGATGACAACATCCTGGCCACCGCCAACCAGCTAGTTAAAGATGCAATGCTCACCGCACGCAAGGCATCTTCAACCACCCGTGAAGTGACCACCATGATCCGCAAGGCAAAGAACGCCTCATCTCCTGAACTGAAGAGAGCGACCACAGAGGCGAACCAGATAAGGAGCAAGGCCACAGCAGCCAGCCAGTCAGCAAACCGGGTTCTGGTCGACATGCGCAAACGGGGTGCTTCTGCCAGGACTCACGACAACCTAGACAAGATTGAAGGTTTCAAGGGTGATGTTGATATGGCCCTGATGGATGCTGACAGCTTGAAGGACCGAGTCACCGCCATTCTTGATAATAAATCACCGGACCAGAAAACCGCTTCTACCGGCGGAATCAAGGCCGTTGAGCTGGGCGTGTGCGACCTGGAGAAGCTCACCAGCAGCGTAGATAACGATCTGGTACCTGCCTACCTGGTGGCCGCCTGTGAAGCAATAACCGAAGGGCACCCGGAATACTCGGATGCCAACTTCCAGCTCGCCCGCCACTATCGTAGAAACCGGGAGCACAAAAAAGAGCAAAGGGCGCTTCAGCGAGCTACCGGATACGGCCGCTATCGTCACGATCCGTCCGTGCTCTTCCAGCTTATTAAAGTGTCTATCACCAACCATGATTACCAGACTGCGCTAAGCGTGCAAGACCGGTTCTTACTTACCAACGACAGGTTACCATCCTCCCAGAGGATGAAGATGGTGGCCGAGATGTACGAACTGTTCGCCAAAGCATATGAGTTCCAGTTCTACCAGAAGCACGAGGCCAATCCTGAAGGCAACAATCTTGACCTGCTGGACAAGGCCATTGAAATGTGGGAACACTTCAAAACCTATACAGAAGATGCAGCCAAGGGTAACCGGGAGATCTCCAAATTGCGGCAACTGAGGGAAGAAGTTTCCAAATGATTTTCTTGGGCCAGGGGA
Organism: uncultured Myxococcia bacterium; assembly: GCA_964477705.1. Classification (GTDB taxonomy): domain Bacteria; phylum Myxococcota_A; class JAVEVO01; order JAVEVO01; family CAYZFJ01; genus CAYZFJ01. The sequence continues at coordinate 29,829 of CAYZFJ010000015.1, forward strand.
AAACTAGATTTACCTATCCGCTCACCATGGCTCTCTGCCTGCTATTGACAGGAACGGCCTTGGGTGGCTGTCGTTGTGGCAAAAACAACGATAACGCAAAACCGGGAACCTCGGAAAAAGGCGAGGGCGGTTCAGCCGGCGACCGAGCAGGATCGGCCACGGACGTGACAGCAGCCGATGGTGTACAGCCTCCCAGTATCGAGCAATTCAGCAACGGATGGTTCGGTATCATTGCCTCAAAGTTGCCAACTTTCACCGAGCAACTGGTGCCCCAATCGGAAGGATGGGCCTTACTGTATAAAGGTGACTTTCAGGGTGCTGCCCAAGCCTTCTCAGACGAGATTAACGTCATTGATTCTATGAATCACACGGCCGAAGCGCCTGAATTAGCCCAACTCAGGATTGGTCTGGGAAGAGCAATGTACGAGACCGCCATGCTCTACCGGGAGGGCCACAAAATCGGTTTATCCCTGCAGAACGAGTACTTTACAGGTCTCTCTAAAGAACAGGCAACACCAGGCTCAACCGGGACCAAATCTGACTGGAAGACCCGGCTGGCTGAGCAGGCAGCCGCATTGACGGCTCAGCGGGAATTGGGCTCCCATCAGCAGGGGCAACAGAATTATCAGGCCAATCCCGCAACCCTCATGGGGATCGCGGATGAAGCAAAGAAGGACAGTGACCCATCCATGGAAGGACTGTCCATTGCCATGGCCGGCCTGGCTGCCCACACCGCTGGAGACACCAAATCTGCGCTGGAATACTTCCAGAAAGCCCAAACCAGAGGCACCACTGGAGCTCTGGCGGCGGCCTATTGGGCTGCTAAGCTGGGCTTGAACCCACAGGTTGCCGCTCTCTCAATCCCCGAGCTTACTTCGCTTCAGTCAACCATGGATCTGCGTCTCTATTTTGGAACCATGGTATGGTCAAACAAACTTGCCGAGGCAGAAGCCATTGCTGACAGGATCATCCGTGATCAGTCCTGCGATTTCTCCAAGACACAAGCTGCAGAGAAACAGACTGGTACTGGCGATAACGCAATGGATGAGAACAGGGGGAGAGAGTATTACCTGCCCTGGACCTTTGGCGACTTGGCCAGATACCACTTTTTGCTGGCTGCCAGGGCGTTCGAGCCACACTCAGGCACCTCTGCTGCGGCAGCCACTGGTGCTGCTGGTGACGGTGATGGGGCTGGGGATGATGCAGACATTTGCACATCGTTCTGGCTGGGCTTGGTTAAGAACGACTTAGGAGACAGTGAGGATGCCATCAAGTTCCACAAGCATTTCCTTACAGTTGCATCCAGAGGCATGACCCCAATTGGTGAGCTAGCCTGTACCGCCTTCTCACAATGGCGCAATGTGGCTGATATGACGTCTGCCGCACGGCATTTTTCAGCAGGCAGGCTAAGCGATACCGACGCAGCCACCAAGGGCTCTACTGTTGACATGTGGCAAGCCACTCTGCTCGCCAACATGCCGTTGGCAGGATTAGAAGCTCCTCATGGCAGCCGTAACACCGGTGAATCTAGTGAAGATGGCGCTGCACTTGAAGGAGCTGCAGAAAACATTGATGCAGGCAAGGCTGTAAAAGCTTCCGCCTTCAATCTTCAGAAGCTGGACCAGATGGCCGAATCAGCGGTCAAGTTACCTATGCTAATGGAAACATGGCTTGACAGTGACGGCCCTTCAGCCGATGGTGCTACTGCAGCAAGAGAGCTGAGACTTCCAGGCCAGATGTCTACATATTTTATTTATGAACTGGCTTGTCTTGCCGAATCATGCGCCGAGTCCCCATTGGCACTCAGGCTTCTTGAAACGGCACATGATAATTCTAATATCGATAGGCTATCATCAATCAATCGGCCCCTGTTCCTGCTGGCTACTGCCCGAACCAACTGGACACTGAAGCGGAATCGGAGGGCGATCCGGTTGATACAGACCCTTGAGGAATCATATCCCCTCATGTGGCAGCTCTCCGAGTTGATGAAACGTATCGATCTTTTTGATGCTATTGGCGATAGATCTGCTCCGGTTGTGGGCAACTGATATTCAGGAGATGTGATTTCATGAGACGTCACTCCCATATTTTTCTCAGGCTGATCGTGCTGTTGGCCATGGGTACGTGGTTCAGGACAGGCTGGGCGGAACCGCTCAAATATGCCGAAGAGCAGATGCCCAACTCCCTCAATCCGCTATTCACCGACAACATGGTTGGGGTGCGCATGTTGGAACTGGTCTTCGACAGCCTGGCCATCGAAGACAAATATGGACGCTATGAAGGTAATTTGGCTTCTTCATGGTCGATTGCCCCTGATAAGCAGTCCATCACCTTTACCCTGCGCAACGGGGTCAAGTGGCACGATGGTAAACCATTCACCGCAGATGACGTGGTGTTTACTGTTGAGGCTGCCAAAGATCCCAAAACTGTATTCTTCCAGAAAGCCATCTTCGACTTCATCAAGAGCGCCACCAAGGAAGGTGCAGACAAGGTGAAGATCGAATTTGTCGCTCCCATTCAGGAGCCCCTCGACAGATTCCGATTCAAGATCATGCCTAAGCACAGATTCGCCAACACACAGATTCTGGCCACAGACCCATTCGCCAATAATCCCATTGGAACAGGTCCATTCAAGGTAGAACGGGTCACCGGACGGCAGGTGCGTATGCAGAAGCACAACTATCACCGTCCACTTACTGTGCCCGGTGTCTTCATGCAGCAGATCCCTGACCGCAACAATCAATTGGAGCTGGTCCAGCTTGGCGGGCTTGACTCGGTGATTCTGGTGCGGCCCCGTGACGTACCCCAACTGGAAAGAGTGCGGAGCGTCAAGCTTTATCCCTACCCCACCGTAAACTGGTGGTATATGGCCTACAATTTCAAGAATCCGATCCTGGCTGAGCAAGGTGTGCGGGAGGCAATCACCCATGGCCTTAACCGGCCGGAACTACTCCAGGCCCACCTTGGCACAGGGGATATTCTCTCGGGCCCCTTTACCCAGGCGAGCCCTTTTTATAACTGGGAAGTAAAGGCGAGATCCTTTGATCCTGCCAAAGCCCGTCAGAACCTGGAAAGCCTTGGCTGGAGAAAAAATGGTTCTTACTACCATAAGGGTGGTAAGCCCCTCAAGCTTAACCTCACCGTTGAAAAGGGCGGCCAGGAGATTCGGGCTCTCTGCCTTGATATTGCAAGCCAGATGAAAGAGATTGGTATTGAGCTTGAGGTGACCTTCCTTGACTCTGCGGCATTTGCTAATACTGTCTTTACCCGACAGAAGTTTGATCTGGCCCTGCACTCGTGGACATTCCGACGGTTTGAGAACCTCTACCCGTTGTTCCATAGCAAGGGTGATCGCAACTTTATTGGCTACTACAACCCATCGGTGGACTCTCTGCTCGATCGAAGCAGAACCGCAAGAGACTCTGAGAGCTTGCGTAGATTCTACCAGGGTCTGCACAAGACTCTCCATGAGGATCTGCCCTACACATTCATGTGGAGCCTGAATGCCAGAACCGCCTTATCATCCCGGTTTGACAAGGTGTTCATCACCTCTCACTACTATTTCACCACCATTTACGAGTGGGGACTCCGTGAGAACAAGTAACAGCAACATCGAAGACAGCAAATCTTCCAGACCTCTTCTTGAGAAAGGTACAGGCGTGGCTACTGGCTCAACCGATAGGGGTGGGGCTGGCTTGGCGTTGGCAACATCTTCTGCTGCAACTGGCCCACCTGTTTCCGTTCCAGGCTCTCACAAAGGCGGTGTTGGTGGCAACCGAACCAAAAATAGAGCCGGTGTCAGGAGCCGATTTATTATCAAGGTAGCCACAAGAATCTTATATTTCTTTATGCTTCTGGTGGTTGCCAACCTGATAATGTACTCCATGGTCAACCTGGCCCCTGGCAGCCCCATGGA
>CAYZFJ010000016.1:0-368 GCA_964477705.1 uncultured Myxococcia bacterium
TATTTATTTGACCGGTCCACTCATATCAGGGGCACGGCATGCCGTATGTGTGTTCTGTTAAGCTTCAATTCCATACCACCAAGCCCCCAAGCGCCCCATTACATCTAGGTCTGGCGCCACACCTCTCACTCATCCGCCACTTCCTGCCCAACCCCTGTAGGGGCACGGCATGCCGTGCCCTTCGTTAGCGGTGCACCCAACCCGCCCAAACAATTTTGGGAATTCTACTTGCCTTAACAGAACACGTATGTGGCATGCCATGCCCAGTACACGACCATATTTCAAGACGATGACGACTCACCTCTTACCCCTGAAGTTAGGGAACACTGAATATGGGGTGGTGACTGATTGGATGTTGTCGTTGGTGG
>CAYZFJ010000016.1:468-33695 GCA_964477705.1 uncultured Myxococcia bacterium
TTGTGGTTGTGGTTGTGGTTGTGGTTGTGGTTGTGGTTGTGGTTGTGGTTGTGGTTGTGGTGCCACGGCCGGTATCCTCCGAGCCATGAACTCTGCTCACTCCGCTTTCGTCTCTATACTTTCAATATTTAACTTCCCTCTGGTTTTAGGCATCTGGGAGAGAAGTTGATTAGGTCTGAGCCATAGCTCCACATGACCAGTTTGGGGAAGATCGCCACCCATAGAAGAAGGTGAGGTTCCTCCTGAATGATCCTGGACAGAAGGTTGCTGTGGCAGAGCCCCGGATTCTGCAGGCACTGCCTCAGCTTCTGGAGAGGTGATGGTTCTGATAGCAGTAATCTGGAACCCGGCCTTCTCCATGTGGTTGGCTATGGCTATCAGACGCAGGGCGGTGAGGGCGGTTCTGTTCTCAATAGCCTCTGGCCGTGAAATGGAGGGTGGTTGTTCCGTTCCTGTGGGGGGCAAGTCGCTCTGAGGCTTCTTGGCGCCTTGGGGGTGGGTGCCATCCGGGTTCACACTGTCTGAAACCTTAATCTGGTTCGCTTCAGGATGATGGATTGCCCTGTCGTGGGGCTGGGCAGGACCTGCAACCAGCTCCATCTGCCATGTGGCGAAAGGTTTAAGAAGGGGAAACAGTTGAACCAGCAGCTCTGCTCCATGTTGGCTTAAAGGGACCGTGCCGTTGTCGAACAGGGTAGAGGAGGGAATAGCCAACCTGAGCCAGTCCCCATTGCCTCCCGTTGTGATTGTGACAGAGCTCTGCCAACTTGACTGCTTGTTGAAAAGGGGCTCGTCACTTGTGCTGGCTACTTGGGTAGTCTCTGCCGCCTCCTTAATTGTTGACTCGGTTACCTCGGTTGGGTCGGTTGGGGACGCCGCTAAGGAGAGCTGGTCTCCCTCCGAAACCCCTTCAGCAGAACCGGTCATAGCTTCAGGTCGGACTTCTGACACAGAGTCTGACTGCACAGAGTCTGACTTGGACTTGGAGAGAGCAGGGGGCTCAAGCTCCACAACGGGCTCTTGCAGGGGGGAGAGCGCACCATCGAGGTAAACCTTTCCATCGTCTACCAGATTTCGGTACGCCAGGGTGATGGCAGGCTGGCCAGCCCCGAATGCACCTGCTACCGCCTCATTTAGGGATGCGAGCTGATCCTCCATATACTTTAGCTCCGCTTCCATGGCAGAGCAGGATTTGTCCAATCCCTTATGGCCTTCTCTGCACCGGGCAAGCTGGTTGGAGAGCCGGTTCCGCTCCCTGATCTGTTCCCGCTCTGCGTTAGCCAGCAGCACCTTGGTTCGCTCCAGATCCCGTACCGTGGCGTTGTGGTCCTTTTCCAGAACCAGGCAACCCGGTTGAAAAACCGTCCCAACTCCGAGAAAAATAAACATGGCCAATAATCTTCGGCTGTTCATCATACCACCAACTCTTTTATTCAATTCCACGCTATCCATGTGCTTGTGTCATGTGTGTGTTTGTGACAACAGCATGGAATTAAACTTTCATCCTTCTCTCATCAGGCGCGACAGCTCAAGGGCTCTTTGATAAACCGTGCGTTTAGGCAGACTTAATGCAGATGCTACAGTAGCCGATGTCTCCTTAACGCTGTTGCCAGCCAACAAGGATCTTTCGAGCATGGCGTCCATGGTCTCCGGTTCCTGAGCATCGTCTGCAGAGAGTAATTCCTCCGGTTCATCTCCCTCGGCGGCTTCATCTAAGTCAGCCGCCATATGTTTTCTGCGACCGACCCCATCCACCAGGAGGGTGATCTCCCCCTTTAGGGGTGGCCTCTCATCGAGGGCGGTTTCCAGCGCCAAGAGGGTGCCTCGGAGGGTCTCTTCGTGGAGCTTGGTGATCTCCCTGCAGATAACTGCCAGACGCTCCCCGCCTAGCACCTGCCTCATGTTGCTGATTGTCTCCCGAATCCGGTATGGAGATTCATAAAAAATCAGAGTTGCTTCAACCTGGGTTAGCTTCTCCAGTTCCCGTTTCTGGCGATTGCTGGTTCTGGGCAAAAATCCGTAAAACATGAACCTGTCGGTGGGAAGCCCTGAGATGGAGAGAGCAGCGATCGCCGCACTGGGACCGGGAATGGCTACCACTTGAATATCCTGCTCGGCGGCTCCACTCACCAGCCTGTACCCGGGGTCAGATATGCCCGGAGTGCCCGCGTCACTGGTCAGGGCAATCGAATCTCCTTCTGCCAGCCTAGCTAACAGGGAGTGCATCCGTGAAGCTTCGTTATGCTCATGGAGCGACACCATCGGTTTCCGGATGCCCAGATGGGCCAGAAGTTTGCCGGTCCGTCTGGTGTCCTCTGCTGCTACCAGATCAACCTGCGCCAGGATGCTGGCTGCCCTGGGAGACAGATCCTCCAGATTGCCGATTGGTGTGGCAACTACATACAAGCAGCCTGGGTTTGCTGTTGACATATACATTCTTTCTTGTTGATTCCACGGCCTGCCTCTTTGTATATCGGTTCTGGCGGATCCGCAAATCTGTTGTGACCTGAGTGGATAATACGGGATGAAAGTGGATGATCAGGAGAAAATAATGATTATTTTTCGCCTCAACCTGGCCAAACAAAAAGAATCGGTTGTCTTTCTCTTTTAAAATCGGAAAGATGGCCCCTGATCATTATTCAGTAAGGGTTGGAGCTTAGCGAATTTGATGGTGGGGGGGAGGAGCAGTAGATGTTCCACGCACCAAACGGTAATCGTGATCGTGATATGACTATGGAAATAGATAAAAGAACACTAGCCCACTTGGAGTGGGAGCGGCTGCTTAACGCTCTCGCTAAACACACTTCCACCGCAATGGGGTACGAAAATGCCCTCTGCCTTGATTTTCTTGAGGATATTCAGGCGGTGCGCAGACGGTATGGTCTGGTCTCACAGGCCATGGGCCTGCTGGTACGCAACATCAATCCTCCGTTCAAAGGAGCCCCGGCCGTAGGTGAGCACCTGGTGCGAGCCTCGAAAGGGGGGATTCTCGAGCCAGAGAATCTGATTGATGTGGGACGGCTCATCTCGTCTGCCTCAGCCCTGCGGCGTTTCCATGGTGAACACCAGGATCTGGCACCCGGTCTCTGGGAGATGGCGGGCGAAATAGTAGAGGTTTCCCGCCTTGAGAGAGAGATTGACCACACCTTTGATGAAGTGGGAGCGATCAAGGATTCTGCGTCCGATGATCTGCGGCGTCTGCGTAAGCGGGTTCAGTCCCTACAGGAAGAGCTGAAGACCCGTCTGCAGGAACTGATGATCAGGGCTGACATAGTGCAGCACCTGCAGGAATCCTACTACACCCTCAGAGAGGACAGGTATGTATTGCCTGTCAAGGCATCGGACAGGGGCAGGGTGCCGGGGATTGTTCATGGAGCTTCTTCCAGCGGGGCTACGGTATTCGTTGAGCCTCAGGCCCTGGTTGAGCTGAACAACAGACTCCGTCTCTGCCAGTTTGAGGTTGAGGAAGAGGAGAGGCGCATCCTGTCCAGACTCACAGCCATGGTGGTCAACAACCTTGACGCCATCACCATGGCAGACAGCGTGGTAACCAGCCTGGATCTGCTCTATGCGGCAGCGTCTCTGGGGTTGGAACTGGGTGCCAATATCCCCACAGTTTCAGATGATGGGGAGATCAATCTCCTTGCGGCCAGACACCCATATCTGGTCCTGGGGGGTGTAGCTCCAGTGGTGCCCAACAATATCAGCATCTCCTCCCCATCCAGGGTGATGATCATCTCCGGGGCCAATACTGGCGGCAAGACCGTAACCCTCAAGACCACCGGGCTCTTTGCCCTGATGGTCAAGGCCGGCCTGCCCATAACTGCGGCCCCCGACTCGGTCTTCCCGTTTTTCCAGCAAGTGCTGGCTGATATAGGGGATGAACAATCAATCAGCCAGAGTCTCTCGACCTTTTCGGGGCATCTGAAGAGCATAAATTCGTTCCTGCCCCATGCGGGGGAGGGCACCCTGATGCTCCTGGACGAGCTGGTGGTCGGTACGGACCCGGAGGAAGGCTCCGCTCTTGCCCAATCAATCCTTGAATACCTGGCGGAGACGGGTTCAACGGTGGTGGTGACCACCCACTATGAGAGGCTGAAAACCCTGGCCTATACTTGCGACAGGTTTTGTAACGCCAGTGTGGGTTTCAATCCGGATACACTGACTCCCACTTTTATGCTGGAGCTTGGAATTCCTGGCTCTTCCAGCCCTATCTCCATCGGCAAACGGCTTGGCCTGCTCCCACAGATCGTGGAGAGGGCGGCTGACCTAGTCTCTGGCGACACGGTTCGCATCGAGAAGCTGGTGGCTGCAATGGGGCAGGACCGTGAGCGAATGCGGGAGCAGGAGGCAGAGACCAGGCGAGCCCTGGTAGCCGCCCGTAAGGCGCTGGCAGAGGCGGACGCTGAGAAGGCGGCCTATGAGCGAAAGAGACGGGAGCTGGTGTCCAGCGCCGGGGATGAGGCTGTTGTGGAGCTGAGGAAGGCGAGGGACGAGGCCCGGGCAATGGTGCGGGAGCTTCAGGGCAGGAGCAGGGCGGAGAACTTTGGGTTCCGGGATGCAGCAGAGGCCCGGCAGCGGGTTCTGGAGCTGAATAGTATGGTGGAGCAGATGCTCGCCAGAGAGAATGGTCATCAAAGGGGTATAGGAGCCAGATCGGCTGATTCTAATTACAGCCTGCAAGCATCAGCAGCGGGGGCCGGGGGCCGCCATTTTCTGCGCCGAGGCAGCGATGGCAGGGGCAAGGGTAGGGTTGGGACTGTGGGTGGGACTGGGGGTGGGACTGAAGGACAGGATGTCAGTGGCATGGGTGAAGGGCTATGGGGCAGCGCCCAGCCCAGGTCACTCAATTTCCCCCGGCAGGCTGACGAGACACTAAAACCCGGGGCCCGGGTGATTGTGGGGACCATGGGATGTGCTAAAGGCATTGTTCATGGGGTGGAGGCTGACCGCAAGCGGGCAGTGGTCCTGGTGGGGAGCATGAAAGCCACAGTTGGCTTCAGTGATCTCTACCTGATGACTGATGAGAGGTCGCCTGGCATTGGGCAAACTGGAGATCCATTGTTCGTGGTTTCCGGTGATGTGGGCTCGAATCTCTCCGATTCCACTTTTGTTGCAGCAACGGGTCATGGCCGAAAAGGGTCGGCCCGCATCCAGGCGGGGATGGGGAAGGGAATAGGGCAGGGTAAGATAAAGGGCAGCTCTGACTGGGCCATGGAGCCAGTCCCGTCGGGGGAAAACCCAGACTTTGCTGGAATCTCCAGAGCCCCAGAGCAACGACCGGCCGTCTTTCAACTTGCAGATAACACCCTTGATTTGCGTGGCGCACGAGTGGAGGAAGCCCTGGAGTCCCTGGAGCGTTTCCTGGATGGGTGCATTCGTAAATCGATCACAGGAGCGGTCATTATTCATGGTCATGGAACTGGAGCCCTGAAGCGGGCAGTTCGTGACCAGCTTCGTCAGTCCTCCTACATCTCTGGTTGGCGTGTGGGAGAACGGGAAGAGGGCGGAGATGGAGTGAGCGTGGTCTATCTTAGCCTCTGATTACTGCTCACCGTTGCCGTTACCTCGATTCCCTCATGTGCCATAGGCGGAATCGGGATTGAGCTTGGGGCTTGAACGGACCATTCTGGCTTTAGTTCCAGCTTTTCGTTAATCTTGTTCCTTTTCTAATGCCATGTTATGGAGGCCACCAACATGCACCATCGCGGCCACCCAAGAGACGGAATGGTTCCGGACCGTCTCAGAAGGAACAGCAAAACCAGGGCCAGGACCAAAGCTGAGGCCAAGGACCAGACCCTGGTGAGGGGCAACTTCCCGAGGCCGGTGCGGTTTGCTCCTCTGCCCGGTATTCTGATGGTATTGGCGGTAGTGGTAGCGAATGTAGCGGTAGCGGTGGTAGCGGTGGTAGCGGTGGTAGCCATCGCACCTATTATTGCTATTGCCTCATGGCCTGTGGCTGAAGCGGGGGCCGCCACTCCCGCACCAGTAGTTGCTCCCTCTTCCCTTACTCATGATGCTCAAACACCGCTCTATCAGACTGTTAGTGTGTATCATCCCAGGCGAATCTCAGAAACGGTCTCCCAATCAGCCCAGCACAAGGACGCTCTCACTCACAAGGTCAACGCCCACCCTCAGTCCCAGCACCATCAACTACAGACGGGCGGCCATGATTACCAAGCAGTCACCCCCTTCAGCTCTCTTCCTGTTACAAGCATCAGCGTTGGAACCGTAAACCAAGGATATCTTGTTGGCGGAGTGAGCCTGCCTGTTCTTGGGAACAATCACCGCGTGGGTAGCAGACAAGAATCTTTTGGTTTCAATTGGGCGGCAGCAGAGCTGATCGCTGCCATTTTACGCTCAGCCGAAGCCGTGGCAGCCAGCCACACAGATGCCATCCTCTTTGTGGGCAACCTCTCCCGGCTCACTGGGGGGAATATCCCCCATTCCGTCTCCCATGCCAGTGGACGAGATGTGGACCTTGGATTCTATCTAGTTGATGGAGAGGGCAGGTTTTACTTTCCCGATGACTACCTCCCCATAGACAAAGGTGGGTTTACCACCGAACAAACCTATTCTTTCCATTCTCCATCCAACTGGATCTTAGTGAAATCCCTGATTGAAAATCCCACAGTGGAGGTTCAGTACATATTCGTTGCCAGGCACATCAGCAAGCTTATTCTGGATAGGGCCAGGGCTGAGAGAGCCCCGGCTGATCTGATTCAGAGGGCTGCCAGATTGATGGTGCAACCTGCTACCAGCCCTCATGATGACCACTTCCACATTCGTATCGCCTGCCCTTTGATTCACGTGGGCGAAGGATGTATCGACACGGGTTCTGGTCTTTCCAGTACACATCGAGCGCAGGCGGAGCGAATAATTGCCGAAAAGCGACAGCAGATCAGGCGACTGCTCGCCAGTCCTGATCCCCGGACCCGTCAGGAAGCGGTATTTATGGCTCGCCTCCTGCGGGACCACAAAGCCATTGTAATTGTCCTCCCCATGCTCTCAGATCCAGAGCCCCATGTCCGGTATCAGGTGGCCAGATTGTTGGCAGATGTTCCAGCAATTATCGCTACCGGAGAAGACCAGGCCCTGAGAGCAGCAGATCAGCTAATTGCATCTATGCAGGTTGAGCCGGACCCTGTGGTGCTGCATCGTATGATTGACACTGCCTTGCAGCTTTATCAGGGGGCAGCCCTTAAACCTTCCTATTCCCAGTTAAAGTGGGAGCAGTGGGCCAATAAAGCATCCCTTACCTTGATCACCCTGCTTAAGGACAGAAGGTGCACCCCTCCCCAGGCGGTTCCGGATTTTGATGGTCCGTTCCTCTCCTCTGCCTGTACGCCCCATGGTAAAAAACCTGGTGTTGAATTGTCTGGAAGAGGTAGTAACGGGGAAGATGCTGGTGCAGCTTCTTCTGAGGACGGGGAGAGCCCTGTCTTGTGGGGAATGAGGGATGGGCTCTGTGCGGCAACGCAGGTTTGTCATTTACCCAATCACCCAGCGCCGGAAGACCGGGAACAAGCTCACCCCGCCCCTGCAGAAGAATTACCTCCACTCCAATGCGCCTCATGGTGTTCAGGAGAAAACGTTGGCCCCCGGCCGTTTCTGGTGATGGAACTGGCAGCCAGTGCCCTCGCAGCCTTAGGCAGGCTGGAAGCCATTGAGCCCCTGGCCTCTCTGCTCAGCGACCAGGGCGCCACCCCAGCTCACCACACAATCCACTACGCCTTGACAATTCTTCTTAACAGAGACCTGGGCGAAGAGGCTGAGCCATGGCTCCGTTGGGCTTCTAACCATCGGGATGCCACCAGACGCCAGGTGTTGGAGGATGGCTTTATTGCGGCGGGCTATTGTATCGGCACGGGCAAAAGTGGAAACCCTTTCGGAGATGGGGCAGCTCATGCCTTGGTTCAGGCTGTAGGCGAAGGTTCACCCTTTATATCCTATAATGCTCAGGTTGTTCTGATGAAGGTGTTTCGACGGACAGTGCCTTCCCTGGTGTGGCCTAGACGCGATGCTCACCGGTATTGGCAAATTCAAGTGGGAAAAAGCCCTATTTCAAAGTACCAACCACCTATTTGTCAGTGATAATTATATCCTGGGTAGTGGTACCACCTGCCGGCTCAAGGAGGATGATCTGGTCGCTGAGTATAGTGCCACTCCCTTCAATGGTGAGATTGGCAACTTGGTTAACATTGACCATGCCCAGCCTGTTTAACTGCTCCGGGTCCACCTGAATCGAATACCTGCCCGGTTTTATAAAATCGAAAAGATAAAAACCATCATAGGTGCTCTCTACTTCAGCAACCACGGTATTTTCTTTATCCAGGAGCTTCAGTTTCAGGCCTCCTGCAGGAAAAGTTGCTTCACCCTGGTGCAGATACACCATGCCATCGATCTCTCCAGTCATGACCACCGGCATTGGCAAAATTTCAACCCTGCCTGGCCGGGAAACCAGACTGATCCCATCAGGGACAGGCAACAGGAATGGGTCCACCAGGGTCTTCCGGTCGATCTCCAGGTTCGCATAGGCGTGGGGAGGCAATTCACCCAGTACTGCGGCACCTTCCGCTCCAGTCCTAACTGTACCCCGTCTGGAATTGTTCACAACAAAGGATACATCAGTCAACGGTGTGTCAAGCTCAGCATCGAACTCATTATCGAGATTCTTATCCCAGAAAACCCTCGGAACTGTAGTCCCGCTGGAAGATGGGGCTCTTGAGGTAATCTCCATGGTCTTGCCATGGGGGTCCCATGCAAAACCAGTTGACAGTGAAACACCAGCAGACAGCCCGCCCACCGAGGACATGCCCGCATTCACCCCCCAGGCCAGCCGGTCGAATCTGTGGTTGAAGCCAGCCCGCAGAGTCATATCGGGCATATCGGCCAACTGGTGGGTAAAATCAGTGCGGGCCATCAGGTGCCTTCGTAACCTGATATCAACTCCCAGCCTGTAGAGATGTACGCCTTCTGTAGGTTCATAAACAATCTGTCCGAGCGGTGAAAATTTATGCCCCCTCCTGACTACTGATAAGGAACCGAATGCAGTGTTCTGACCCATGGTGGTGAGCATCCAGTTCATATTGTGGGAGACTGTGGCTCCTAACATCCTGGCTGACATACGGTGGCTGAATTTTGTCAGGTTGTATCCTGATTCACGGCGGTCATTTTGTACTTCAATACTATATGGAAGGGTGCCGATCAGGTGGGCACCAGATTCAAGGAACCCATTGACTCTAACCCTGCTTCTAGTCCGCATGGGGTCCCCTCGAGAGAGAAATTGCTCGCTGGTGAAATTTCCGAAAAACTGTGCATGCTCAGCCACCAGGTTAAGCCTCCAGAACTGGGTGTGCATGGCGATGTGTGCTGCCACGCCGTCTGGTGCGTTGATGATGGCGTCCATGACCGCATATAGCTGTTTGAAAGAAGTTCTCAGACCCATACCTCCATAGTAATGCTGTTCATCATAGACTGGCAGGGTGGCAAAATGGGAGGCAAACGACAGGGACTCGGTCAGTCCGTGTTCATACTCTAGAACCAGCCGGGGGTCCCCAGTGGAGAGGCTGACCGGGCGCCTGGAGCTTACCGGGAAAAGATCCAGCTCGTTTTGAGAGAGCGAAAAACTGAACTGGTGTTCCCCTTCTTTGATCATCCCGGGCCCGATAAAGATAGCCTTGTGTTCTGTTTGGACCTCACCGTGGGGGCCAAAGAATACCAGCTTGATATCATTGGGACCAAAAGTGAGAGGAACATCTTCAAAGAAATAGCGGCCGTCCTGCCCCGCCAGTTGGTAATCTAGCAGGACGTCGTTTCGGTGGAGCTCAATCTCCCACCCTGGCGTAGTGAACCCTTCAACTGTGATACGGTCGAAGGCCGTGGGTCTGGTCAATGGCTGGTTGGTAAACTGAAAGCCTCTTCCCTGAATGCCCCTTGTCACCAGGTGAAGTTTAGGGGAGGTGATGTCGCCTATGGCAATATTGGTGAGCCCAAGCCAGCCGCCCATGTTCCCTGATGGATCACTGCGTTCCAGGCGCAGGTTCGCCTTTGATAAAGGATCAAACTCGCTGCCCATTAAGGTCCAGGTGCCGTGCATGTAGAGCAGATCACCGGCTCCCCTCGCATAGTAGCTGTTGCCCTGGGGGATGGTACGGTATCTCCATGTTTCCGCTTCCAGTTGGCTCGTAGTGGGCAGAGCCAGATCAATTTGTACGTCATGGGCAGGTGGAGAAAAAAGCAGATACCTGGGATGATTAACTTCAAAGCTGGGGCCGTCACCGCCCTCAATCTTTTTCAGCCTGGCTTGCTGTCTCGCCCGTTCCAGTTTTGCTTCCAGGGGAAGCGGAGTGGGGCTGATGAGGATGATCCGCATGTTCCCGTAATCTAGTTCAAGGCTGATATTGAACCATTGCTCGATGGTCTCTCGGGTTACGTAAATGTCATCGAACTGTATCTCCACATTCGCCCTGTCCAGGTGTACCTGGTTGCCGCCTATGACCAGCCGGTTTGCTGCCACATTGAGATTGAACGTGTTCTCCTCTCTCATGAACCATCCCTGGGCTACACCTAACTGGCTGTTGGTTGTGAGGGGGAAACCCACAGAGCTGGCAAAAGCGCCGAGAGGGAGCAGAAGTTTATCACCTGCCATGAAGGCGGGTAAACCGCTGTTGAGGATGATTCGGGGTAATCGTAGCTCAAGAATTACAAATTGGTAGTCCGGTCGCTCCACCATGAGAAAATCTCCATCCGGGACAGAGATCTTCTCTACATCCACATATCCCTCCTCTGTAAGCACCATGTCAGAGACGAGAGGCATGATCATGTCTTCTTTCAGGGTAAAGTCGAGGTGACCTTCCCGCTGATCTTGCCCTTCGGGTTGTATGTGTTTGATGGGAGCACTGTCAGCGTCCATCCAGACGCTTCCGTTGTCGGTGGTAGCTGTGGTGGTAGCGTCTTTTGTTGCTGGCGAAGATGACTGGGTAGGAAGTTCCTCACCTGCAGCCTCAGTATCAACTGGCATCAGTGCCCGGGCGAACAGGTTAGCTGGCAAGCTGGCTAGTACAATCAGCATAAAGGTAAATGCAGTGCAAAAATAGTTTTTCAAACTATGCCCGCCGCTCAAATAATTCTCCTGGGGAACTATTAACGATTGTTGTTTCGCTGTTAGATTGATTCTGGAATAGACAGCTCGCTCTGAGCAAGCACACGACCACCATCTTCTTGCCGTTCTCGATAGGTGATAATCAATTTGGAATTTTCAAGTTTGGTTCCCTCAGGAATGGTCAAGGGAATGTTGAGAGCCCGTTTGGCATTGGGAGGATAGACTGCCACGCCCTTGACAATAGATACATTAGCCTGTGCTTCTGTCTGCCCTGGGTGAACCATATCAACACTGAAATCCCCATACACGGACCGGTTTCCTTTACGTTTCATCATTATGGAAATTGAAGGAGTAGTGTTTTCCTCTGTGGGTGGTTTGAATTCCAGCTCAGACAGAGAAGCCTCCCCCTCCAGGGAGCCGTGCCGCACGATGATGGCGATGGAGATGCCCGAGACTATGTTCAGCTTCAGACTCAGCCCATTGCTGTCGGAGGTGGTTATTGTCGGGGTGGTGGCTTCGGGCACTGATTGGAACAGCAGGTGGCTGCGATATTCCCCGTCGGGAAGATTGGCTGGCTTACGGATCATGATTCTAACCCGCTGAACGTCATTGGGCTCTAGCTTAATCTGGCGGGGGGAAAATTTGATCATCTCATTGGCAAAGAATTCCCCTTCTTTTGGGGTATCAGCTTTCACCAGTTTTCCATCTTCGCCCATGGTCATGTTGATCACATTTATTCGGTATGTAGCAGCAGACTCTCCCCTGTTTACCAGCACCAATTCACCGGAGCGGGTTCTTCCCTCGAATACCAGTCTGGTGGGAGCAATGGTCACATTGGCCGGGCCCTGGGCCATGACACTGCTGTTGAGCACAAGATTACCTGACACCAGCATGGCAAAGAAAAGTGAAGCCAGAGCTATCTTTTTAGGCATCATTCTGAATCCTTGAAGAACGGGTTGCGTATCAGCAAGCAGCGATACTTGGAGCTAGTCTACTTTCCATACCTTTGGCGCTATTTTAAGCGCACCGTATCCCATGACAGGTTTCAATCTATTTTCAAGTACATTATGCATATATGATTTCTGGAGTAATTCAAAATTTATCAACTTGTTCAATCGATAATTCTTTATAAATAATGAAATATAAAATTTTTCAGATGCAAAAAATATTGGCAAAAACATTCAGGGTCATCATGGAATTACATAAATATTTTATGGCTCGACCCATATCACCGGGCATCATCACAAAATGGCGATTTCTGGGAATCTCACATCACATAGGTTCTGGTCATAGGTCAGCCTATTCATAGTTAAGGCTGAGAAGCACCGTAGTGGCGTGACTGCCCTGGATCGAACTTGACGACACAAGCACTTCCCCACCCAATTGGGCAAATGCTGCAGAGCCTTTTCTTAAAATTGCAGTTGCAGTAGGTTCTGGCCCATTCACAAACACCTTCGTTACTTGAACTCCTCCAGTACTGAAATCCATTATGTCAGCATTAACGTGTATTACCATGTTTGGCTGCGCTTTAATCTGGTACTTACCACTTAATGCATCACCTATGAACCACCCATTTCCGCTTCCTGAAGCGGTTACCATGTTGGTGTTCCAGTGGAGGCTGAAGGTGTTGGCGCCGATATTGGGTTTGTTGATGATACCGAAATTGATTGGTATCAGCTCCGTAATCTTGATTGGCTGCAGTGCATAGAGATGGCCTGAAAAACCAATCGACAGTAGCAGCAGCAAGAGCGCAGTCATCCCTATGGGGCCCCAATGTTGTTTCATGCGATGGGCCCGGATGCAAGCTGCCATTTGACAGGGTAATGAATTTTCGAAGATGCGTGACTTCATGTGCAATGTATTACTGATAAGCTGCTGTTACTGTGATGTCGGTGGTGTGGGTTCCAGGTGTGGCTTGTGCTGAAACTGACACCAGCCCTCCAACTTTGATGGTAATATATCCGGTTCCGGTGAGGTTAGCAATAATGCTATTTGAGTCGCTGCCTTCAATGGCTGTTTGTAGTACATCTATCCCGGCATCAACGAAATCCTGGATGTGAACTGATACCTGTACGTCTTTGAACGGCTCCCCGGCGATCCTGTATTTTGCCGGGGTTGCGCCTCCAATATATGTGCCATCTCCAGGGCCGGTAGTGATCACATTCCCTGAAGAAGGGTTAAGCTGGAAATGGTTGAATCCCTTTGATGGAGCTTGGACAGTTCCAAAATCAAGCGAATCTTCTTCTCCAAGGATCAAAAAATTAACAATGGTTATGCTGCCTCTGGTGACTAATCGAGCGGCTTGGGCAGTAATGGGAGAAAAAATAAAGATTAGAAAAATTAAGCACGCAATAACGGAAGCAGAACATTGGGTGAGAAGCTGGACCAAGGACCATTTAGATTTCGTCATGCTGGCTCCTGGTGTGTCAATGGAACCCAATGCATTCTGAGAATACATCCACCCATCCATAAACACATGACGAATGTTGGTAAATACCCAATCTATCACTACTGACCAATAATTACTAAGTCAGCAGGTTAACTAGGTGTATTTGCTTCACTGTTGTCAACTATAGTCGCTGGTAAATCTTTTTCCAACTCTTTTTTTCTTCAATAGTAAAAATCTTTCGTTCTGTTGAATCTTAATGGTAATGGCGGTGGGGGATTGTGTGTATATGTGGGATAACTAGTGCTGATGTGTGAGGTGGAGTGTAGAATTGACTGACGTCTGTATTAATTAGAAATATTATGGAAAATGATGCGCTTGCCTGCTATTCTGAATCGAACTGCCATTGAAATTAAGGCAGCCCATGATCGCAGGTTACGGGTTACAGTTTGTAGGTAGCCAATTGGTAACCTGCTTTCACCCACAATGATTTTTTCTAAGGTTGATCCACATGGCTTTCTTTGAATGTACAGCTTCTATTAAATTGAGGACCAAGGCAGCCACCTTTAGTTCAAACATCATAAGAAAACAGATGCCGTCTAGTGTGGTAGCAGCCGTTCTTGTACTGGGCTTGGGAGTTGGGGCGGTGGCGGGGGGAATCGTTGGCTGTGCAGGTACATCTAAATCGGCATACTCCCTTGAATCTGCTGGTAAGTTGCCTGCCTCCTTTGCCAGTCGAGCCCATCCTGATTATCCCCAAGAGAGGTATTGGCTTGAGACTGGCACTGGTACTTCGCCGGAAGTGGCCCGTTCTGCCGCCATGCGTGCGCTGGCTTTCAGGTTCAATGCCAGAGTAGAGGGGACCGTACAAGGTCTCTCTGAGGAATCATTCACTGAGATAGGGGGGAAGACCAGCGGCCAGTACAGTGAGGAGAGGCGCGAGACATCCACTGTGAGCACTGAGTTTGAGCATGCGGCCCTGTTTGAACCGGTACAGGAAGCCTATGTAGGCGACACTGGGACTTATTATGCACTGGTAGCATTAGACCGGAGGAAGGCGGTCAATTATTTCCGGACCAGACTGGATGAGGGGATTGATCTGTTGGAGCGTTCTGGAGAGACCTTGAGCGGAAGTAAGGCGGATATGGATGGCGGGGAACTTCGTTCCCAATTTAATGCTGCCAGGGATATAAGCCGCACACTGCCTACAGTCCGGGAAGACCTGAATAACCTGATGGTCCTGGAAGCCGCAAACCGGGCGTTTGCTGGTGATGTGTCCGATGCTCTGAAAAAGGCGGATCGTATCGCTTCTGATTTCTTCAACATGGTAATTGTCGATATTAACCTGGAGTCTCGGGGGCACGCCCTGGATGATGCGAGCCGTAATGCGCTGGTTAATAATTTGACTCGGGAATTGCAGAAGATGGGATTCACGGTCAGTGAGGATGGTAAGCGCAGCGATAGTGCCCGTTTGCAGTCCGGATCTAAGATGCTCCCGTTGAGGGCGGTGGGGATTCTGGGGGTGGAGTGGCAGAGTGACCCTAAGATGCATCTGTGCCGAGGTACTATTGCAGTGAACATGGTGATTGCCAAAACAGGTGAGACTCTCTGGTCTGTTGAGTTTGATACGGGGGGTGGAGTTGGTGGTCAGACCAGGGATGAGGCTGTAGCCCGGGTAGTAAGGGTGCTCAATAACAAGTTGGAGAAGCATTTTGCCAGCGAAGCATCAGGTGCTTTGGCTCGGTAATGAGCTTCGGCAGTTCTTCTTTGGTGGAGATACGTGACGATGGGAGCTGTTCCGGTTGGGCAGTGATGGGCTGCGTAGTTGGGTTACAGGATTGCGCTGCACGTGTACCTGCTCAATCATTCATTATTTATGGCATATCTCAGATTATTCATTCCTCACCTGAGCGATCCAGATCTCCCATATCTCTGTCTGCCCTGTCGTTGATACCATCCTTGTCTACTGGCCGATAAGGCTTCTGGGACGCACAACCAGCAACGGTGATCAGTGCTAGAGATGCCAGTACCACGCTCAGCAAGAGTCTTGTAATGATCCTTTTCATCACGTTCTCCTTAATGACAATTGGAACTGTCTGGTGTGTTCGGGAGGATTTGCCCATCGTTAGATTCTCATCCCCCTGTACTGCAAATGCAGAATGCAGTTGAGGTCAGCATTATCGGGCTTGGTCAAGCTCTTTGAAAAGCTCATCGGAGCGTGCGCTGATGGTTTCTTTGATTCTTTCATTGAGGCCGGTAAGGGATTTTATGGCTTCTTTTACTGTATCGGCATCTGCCACCATGAGCACATATAGATTGTTGTTAGGGGAGATCCAGCTTGCGGCGGGCTTTACACCGGGCAGATCCATCTTTGAGATCTGCTTGATTGCTTCTGAAGCCTTGTCTTCAAAGGCGGTGTTAGTGTCAGCGCCTTCCTCTACCCATTCAGCCTGATAACGCTTTACCAAGCTCTCCGTGCGCCGTGACAGCATCTGGGCAATCTTGGCTGCACCGTCTGCTTCTGCCACATTCTGAGCCAGGCTTAAGCGCCGCTCAGACTGGACAATACGCTGCCCTACGCCACACAGATTATTATCAGGTGAATCTACCCAAGGCTTTTCGCAGGTTTTTGAAAGAACCCATGAAGGTGCCCCTGCAAATTCGCCGGTAAGGGAAGAGTCGGGGGATACTGAGCCTCGCTCCACTTTTTTTCCACATCCAGCACCAATCAGTAATGCTATGGCTGCTACTGTGATGAGAGTGAATAGCCGAGCCGAATGGTTATGACGCATTTGATGGCCCCTTTCCTTTGTTAATCGGTTCTGTTGTTACAATGTGGGATAAATATCCCGAACGGATTGGTTCAGATTACCAGCACAAAGCCTGTGGGGTCAAGAGCAACTGAATTTGTTATTTCAAAGCGAAAGGCTGGAGGTTCTTCTGGTGGCGTTTTTTTTCATATCCTTTCAGTATGGAATTGATTCTGAAACAGTATTTGTTTATCAGTCTAATGCAGAATATCAGTCTGCCGTTGGGTGGAGTGGGGAATGAACAAGCAGCATGCTGCTTGCTGCAAGAGTAAAGAGGATTGTGCCCCTATAAGCCCTGGCACCTAAACGTCTCTAGGACATGGTATGCAGTGGCATGCTATGCCCTTATAGTCTGAATTTTGGATTTGAGCAGAGATTATGAGTATTTCGAAAAATTCATGGAGAAGCGGTCGCACCTGTGTGTGGGTTCCTGAACAAATGGTGCGGCGGGTTTTTCTTGCGCTGATTCTGATTGGAACGGTGGCCTCTGGTGCATGGCTGAGTGTGGTGGAAAATGGAGCCATGGCTTCGGCCCGTGGTGGGGAGGATGTGAAGAATGGGGGAGGAGGAAAAGTGGGCGGAGTTGGTGGCGGGGGTGGCGAATCAGTGTTGTTCAGCTTCTATGACAATCTGCTCCTGGCCCATGGGTATAAGAGTGAACATGGGCTGGTCATGGACTTGGGATGTCCTTCAGCCATCAAGTACATGCAGGGTAGATGGAAGCAACCATGGGGTGAAGATGGCCGAGATGGGGTGACCAACTGGGCTGGCGTGAGCGGCATTCAGGGTATACTCCGGTTCCCTGGGCAGGTTAAGAGTGGGGAACGTAATACGGCTGGTCACTTTGCTATTCGCCTGCGGATTCCTGCTGCTTCAGGTCAGGGCCAGAGTCAGGGCCAGGCCTTGACTGTCTTTCTTAATGATGTGGTTGTGGCTAACTGGGTTGGCCTTCCGGCTGGTGAATGGGTTGTTAAGTCAGCGGTGGTTCCTGCCGGGGTGCTGGTGGATGGCGAAAACGTTCTCAGGTTGCAGTTTCGCAGGTCATTCTCACTGGGGCAAGGGAAGAACGGTGCTGCAGAGGTTGATTGGGTGACTGTGGGTGGTGCCGTAGCCTTGGCTGGTGGCCGGTGGGCAGGTGGAGAGATCGCAGATGCGGTAGATTTTAATTACGGGCCGGTTTTCTTTTCTGGAATGTTGCAGGATGCACTGGATGTCAGGGCAGAAGCGGGAGCGGAAGCGGGAAGGAGGCCGGAACTGGGTGGTGCAGGGGCAGGTGGAAGGGTGGATGGGCATGGGGTGGATGGAGAGGGAGAGAGCGGAAGCGATGGAAGTATGGGGTTGTGTGCCATTGAAGATGAGCTGAGCGGCAGTTGTGGAACCCAACTGTTGACGAGCCCGGTGGAGAGCATCGTGCTTATGGGTGGGGACAGTCTCGCATATTATCTCACCGTTCCACGGCAGAGTGCCATGGTGGCAGGGTTGGATGCCACCTCCCATTGGCTGAAGCCGCAAGTCCAATTGCAGCAGGAGAAGTTTCCTCAGATTACCTTGCTCGGTCATGGAAATGGAAATAGAGATATAAATGGAGATAGTCGGTTCAGCAGGAAAGGGTCGAGCAAGGAGCGTGTGTCTCTAGGGGGTGGCATAGGAGAGAATGGGGAGGTAGTTAAGATCGTTCTCTCGTGCGAGAGCATGGCCAACAGTGAGGGAAGGATTGTTGGACCACTCGATGGCTCGGGGATTGAACTGACCATGGGAGAGCAATACATGGACAGGGTTTATTTTTCCATGACCGATCGGATGCTCACCCAGTACTCCAGTTTCGGCTTGGGAGTGTGCCTGTTTGATGCGCCTGCCATTGTTTCGGATTCTGTGCCCCATGGTGGTGGTTCCAACAGAGTAACTAAACGCCCTGAGCGGGTGATTGTGTGGATTGCAGATACCCTCTCAGCAGGGAAAACCAGACTGTATAACCCGGATTGTCGAGTACAGACACCCAATCTGGAACGGGCTGCCTCCATGGGGGCTCTTTTCAGGAACGCCACGGTACAGGGAAACCATTCTCAGACCAGCCATGCCACCATCATGACTGGTACCTATCCTGATGTTCACCAATTAAATAGACCATCTCAGGTACTCCCCAAGAGCATCCCCACCAGCGCTGAGTGGCTCCATGACAGGGGGTTCCAGACAGGCTTGTTCAGCAGCAATGGCTATGTGTCTACAAAATGGGGGCTGGGGCGGGGCTGGGATAAATACAAGAACTACATCAGGGATGGGGTGCCTTCCGCATCCAGGTATCTGGTCAGGGACGTGTTTGAGTGGATGAGTGAACAGGAGAGCAGTCGACTGTCTGCTCAGGGTGTTGGTGGGGATGTGGCTTCCGGCAAGGTGGGCGATAGCGGAGCTGCCAGCGGCGAGCGCGATGGGGAGGGAGTGAAAGTGATGGGTGCAAAGCCTGAGGGAATGTACCTTTACCTTGTTACCATCGACCCCCACGTCCCGTACAGGCCAGAGCCTGCTGATCTGGCCTTGTATGATAGCGAGCCATATGGTGGGAGGGTGAATGGTCCTGGATCTGCCCAGCTTCTTGGGGATGTGAAGTCTGGTAAGGTCATCCTTACAGAGCGTGACAAGGTTAGACTGGAAGCCCTTTATGATGGGGCCGTTACCTATAATGACCGTCACCTTGGGTTGTTGATGGAGCATATTGACCAGGGCAGGGATGGCTTCTCCTGGAACAATACGGCTCTGATTATTACCTCAGATCATGGTGAGGAGTGGTGGGAGCATGGCAGTGTGGGGCATGGGCATTCGTTATATCAGGAGCTGGTGGGTGTGCCTTTTCTGATCGTATGGCCAGGAGGGATTACCGGGGGAACAGTGGTTCACCAGGATGTGGAGCTTGTCGATCTGCATGCAACTGTGATGGATCTGCTTGGAGTAGATGTTAATGGTGAGTCCCAGGGTGCGAGCTTATTGTCTCTCGCTAGGGATGGGGGCGCAGGTAGCATGAATCGCCCAGCTATTGCCTCTCATCAGGATACTTCCCGTTCGGTTAAGTTGGGACGATGGAAGTACATCCTGTTTGCCGGCGATCGGGACTATGTCTATGACCTGGCAGGGCGGGTAACTGAGGGGGAGAATGTTAAGGCCCAACACCCATTCGTCCACCGTCACATGCGAGATATCATGTCGCTGTACCTGGCTCATGGAAAATCGTGGAAAAAGACTGCTTGCGGGCAGCTCAATAATCTCCAACAACCATCCTGCCTGGTAGAAGAGTGGAAAACTAAAAGTTTAAAGTGAAAGGGGACAGGGATGTGAGGGCACCAAAAAGTCTGTAGGGGCGTGCGCATGCCGTGCCCTTTTCCCAGCGTCTAACCGACCACCCGCACAGTTTTGGCCCTGATTGGATTTCCTGAAGGGCGAGCAACTCTCGCCCCCTGCCACATGCTCCAGATTAAAGCAATTCCCGCAAATGAATCATGAATCTCTCCAAATCAGCCGGAACATACATCTGATTAACAGGCAACCCCACAAGGTGCCGCTTTAACAGATCAGCAACTGGAAACAGACCCGGTTCTGCACCACCATAATGCCGGTTCCACCAGTTATGAAGCGGCAGCCCAAGCGACAGCATCCGGCTGCAAATGGCCTCTTTATCCTTAATCAACACCGGAAACAGCATCGGGCAGGTGTCTTCATCAAACAACTGGGCAAACGGAACGCTCAATAGCCTGTCAGCGGGGCCTTGAGGATTGCGACAGGTCAGGCTCTCCATGGCACGCTGCCAGAACTGGTAGTTCTCTCTGCGACGTTCACGTACCTTGATCCCATCCAACTTGATAAGCTGGAGCAAGCTAATGGGCGAAATCGCCCAATTAAACTGGGCTGAGGGGTTAAGCCATGGATGGCCGGCTTGTTCGGGAGGGGAGTCAGATGCTGTGCGCATCTCTTCCGATTGGGCAGGGGGCACGGCTTGTTCAGCCTGCAGGTGCTGGTCACATCGGAGTTCGGCAGGGCTGGAATCCTGGTTGTTGCCTGGCGATTGATTTCGCTGAATCAGCCTGCGGGTTGTTGCGTACAGCTCAGCCATAACCCTTCTGGTTTCCATGTGGAAAGGTATAGGTATATGAGGAATAGATCTGACGCCCTTCTCCCAAGATGTGTTGTTGATGGCTAATACGCCTCCATCTGGGATGGGCAGGTACTTGTAGAGGCAAAAGGCCGACATGTCGCCAAGTGAGCCAAGGGGGATCTTCTGAAATCCGCTGAAAAGGGAGAGAGCACAATCTTCGAACAGGAGAAGCCCCCTGCGGGTGCATATCTCCCTTAACTGCATGATTGGCTGTGGAAAACCGAAGTAATGGATTACGTATAAAGCTCGGGTTTCGGGGCGGATGGCGTTCTCAATCTGGCTTGGATTCACGGACAGGCTCAAGTCTACAGGATAGTAATCGATGTGGGCGCCCAGCAGTCGAACCGTCTCCACCTCCACACCATGATGATATTCTGGCATAAGCACCCGATGGGCTGGGCCTAATCCGGCTGCTTTTAGTCCGTTGAAGATGGCGCTTCGGGCAAATCTATAGTAGCGGAGGGATGATGTGCTGTTGAATGGAAAGAGGAGTGAGGTGGGGGTGGCCATGAGATCAGGTCCGCTTGACTCTGCCCAGGCTGTTGTTGTCTGGGGTGTCCGTAGGGGCAGAGGCTTCCATTTTATCCATTGGCTGGTCATCACTGGCCTGGAATTGTGGTTCGGGGTGGCCAGGTGTTGTTTCAAGGTCTTCTTCATGTTCTATCGGAGAGTTTTCCTCACTGGTGATAGAGGGTGTGGTGGGGATGGTCACAGAGTCTCCCTGTTCCCATATGGGAGCGCTACCTTGGCTTTTGCTGCCGTTCATATCTCTTATGGTTTCCCCGTTAATGAAGGTAGGTGAGACTATTTGACGCAGCAGAGTCTTGAGCAGATTGACGAGAAGTACTGGACCCGTCTCATTGCCCGGGGCTATACGTGGCAGTGACATGGGGTTATCTTCTTCTGAGGCAATCCTGGGAATCATGGTGAACCCGAACTGGTATCCCTTTGCTTTTGCTTCACTCATCACCCTGGTGTCGAAATCACCTGCCCCACCGTTGGGGTAGGCGACGTAGGGGGTTTGAATGCCCAGCTTGGTCTGCAGCTTTTCTCTTGAGCCTGTGAGGGTGTTGTTCAGCTCTATGTCGCTCAGCTTGGTGAGAATGGTGTGATTCTCTGTGTGGGAACCAGGTACCATACCCCACTCTCGGATGAGCAGATTGAGCGAATCCCAATCCAACATGGATGTACCGTCGTGGTGCGTCAGTTTATTGCCTGTCTCTGAGTTGTCTCGGAGTGAGTCCATGGTAGCTTCAAATGCTTCTGTGGGTAATAGTTTCAGTTTGCTCTTGAGCAATGCCACTGCTTCCTGGCGCTGGAGAGGGGTGGAGATGGGCAACACCAGTGACTCGCCGTCATTACCAGCAATCCGCACTGTAAGCTGTCGTAGCGGTGTGTGATACAGGATCTCGCTGATCTCATCTGTCCAGATGAACTGTTTGGTTCCTACTATCTCAGTGCTTATGAATAGCAGCCAGGGTATTCCTCGCTGCTTCAAGTGGGGACCGGCGTAGTGCATGCTGTTAGCATAGCCATGGTCGAAGGTGATCAGCAGAGGGTAAGTCTTCTCATCGTTGTTTACAGAATCGCTCTGGAGAATCTGCATTGCTCTCTCTGGAGATACGATCTGAAACACCTTGCTGAGTACCTGTATTTGGTTAGCAAAGGTCGATGCTCCGATACCTTCCATGCGTGTAGCTGCAGAATCGGGTACTACCTTGTGGTAGGCCAGGATGATCACCCTGTTGCGGTTGTCGATTCGGCGCATGGCCTTGAGGAGCAGTTTAGCGGCTCCCAGTCTGCAAAATGTGGCGGCCATCATGCTCTCTATGAGCTTTGGCAGGGTCTCATTATGGGGTGGGGTGGGGGAGGGGGTGGAGGTGGGGGAAATTGGTTGATTGAGGCGATTGGGCTGAGTGCTGGGCTGAGCATGGGAGCCGGTAACGGTTGTGCTTGCGGTATTTGCTTTTACTGGGGAGTCTGCCCAATGTGCATTTTGCTCCGCAGACGAAACTGGAACTTTGCCTGCATAGTTACCAGCTATACCTCTTCTGGACATGTGCCGAATATATCGAGCTGCTCGTCTTAATCGGGAAATCATGGTTTGGTTCGACCTCCACGCAATCTCAGCCCAATTTCAGGACGGAGATGATGGGTGAACATGTATCCCAAACCTGTCAGTGAATAGGTGGGGACAGCGATCAATCTCAGGGTTTGTCTCTCATTGTTGGACCAGTCATCTTTGTAGGCATACTCCCCTTTTAGAAAATCGAAGTGTGAGGCACCTTCTTCGCTTGCCTGGCTGATAGCCCATGAGATGAGCACCTGACCAACCCCCGATTTGCTCCAATCCGGGTCGAACCCACTCTGAAAATGGAATACTCTGCCCTTGTAACGGAAGCAGTAGAGCATGGCTACCAGAGAGCCGGCGGCTTCCATGCAGTACAGGCGTAATATCCCCTGTTGCTGGAATAGCCTGGCTATTTCCTGATGAAAGTGGTTGTATTCCTGGGATGCGAAGCTGTGCGTGCTGCCCAGGGCATAGAATCGCTTATGATGGAGCGCCTGGATTTTCGAAATGGCGTCTGGCACCTCACCTTCGGATTCATCCCAAACAAAGAACCGGGCTTGATGTTCTTCAATCAGCTTATTTTCACGGGAACGAATGTTGTAACGCAGCTTACGGGGGAGGTTGTTAAAGTAGGCAGTCTTATTGTCTTCCGGGAAGGTGACTACTTTACACACCGAATGGGGGACGCTGATCACGCTGAGTCTGTGCCCCCCATTTTTCTTTAGCCTCTCATAGAGCAGCCTTCCCATGGGGTTGTCTGTGGCATGGTCAGTAAAATCTATTCCCAGCCAGTCTTTGTGTTGCAGCAGATGGGCCAGAATATGGTTGGCGAGGGTACTGGCCACTGGCTTTTCCCAGCCTGGAGCAGCAATGGTAGATAAGTATTCGGGCGATGTGTCACCTCCTGTACCCAGGAAGCGGGCAATTAGTAGCTCCCCGCTGGTGGCTGGTTTGAGTGGTGGTGCAGGTCTAGTTGCTGGGTGCGGCGGCGTCTGCTGTGCCGTCTGCTGTGCAATCTGTTGCCCTGTCTGCTGTGCCTGTGGCTGGAATGGAGTTGGCTCAAACCTGGTCCGGTAATCGGTCAGGTACAAGGGTGCCAGCCCAACAAGCTGATTGCCCACGTCTGGGTCAGTCATTGCGACGATATATAGTTGTCCATTTAGTCCTCTGGCGTAGTGTCTCCACCATGATGAGATCCATTCCCAACGCATAAAAACGCTATCCTGGTTGCTGGAATCGGCGAGCTCATTCCATTGCGCAGCCATGGCAAAAAGGGTTGCTTCATCTGTGATGACCTGGATCTCAAGAGGATGGCTATCTGGGAGATCAGGATTGCCTTCCCCGTGCCCTTCCCGTGGTGTATGGACGGACAGATTAGTGGGGATGGATGGTTTACTGCTGCTATCTGTGCTCATTTTGGATTCTCTCTTTAGGTCATGAAAGAACGGTTCCAGAATGAAGATTGGTTCGCAATGGACTTGATTGAAAGGGGGGGGAGACGAACTAGGTTATAGGCGGAGAGATATACAGCCCGCCGGGTTAGGTTTTTTGAAAACTAACACTCGTGGAATTCCGGCCAGATCATTTACAGATGAGATAAACTCAAAACCAGCAGCCATGCCCAATGCCTTAACCGACTCCAACTGCCTCATGCCGATCTCCAGCATGCAGCACCTGTCATGCTTCAGTGCCCGAAGACCTTGAGGGAGCAGGCGGCGATACACATCCAGCCCGTCGGGTCCTGCCAGCAGACTTATGGTTGGCTCATGGAGGAGAACCCATTGGTGAGCGGCCGCTAAATATGCAGGGTCAGATTGATGCTGACCTTGCTGACCTTGCTGACCTTGCTGGCTGGGTACCGAACCCATCAGGTCAGGGATGTATGGTGGATTGGAAACCACCATGTCCAGGGATTCGCCCGGGACAGCGGCGAGGAGGTCGCCTTTGGTAACCGTGACCCGGTCTCCCACCCGAGCTGACTCAACATTAAGAGAAGCCACCTCAATGGCATCATCTGAGATGTCAATGGCAAGAACCTTTGCCTGTTTAACCTCCTCGGCAATGGAGATGGCGATACAACCTGACCCGGTGCCCACATCGGCGATGGCAGGTGACTCAGTGTAAGCCTGTAGCTTTTTCAACTCTTGTACCGCTTCCTCTACCAGAAATTCGGTCTCAGGTCTGGGGACAAGCACCCTTGAATCCACTAAATACTCCCTTGACCAGAACTCTTTTTTTCCGGTTAAGTAAGCAACTGGCTCTCCATTGGCTCGTTTTACGATCAGTTTTCTGAACTCCGCACGCTCCTGGGGGGTAAGAGGACGGTCATAGTTGGTATAAAGGTAGAGTCGATTGACCTTCAAGATGTGGGTCATTAACAACTCCCCATCGAGGCGAGGTGATTCAATCCCCTTTTCTTTCAGGTATCCTTCGGTCCATTTTAGAATATCGCCTATGGTCCAGGTCCGTTTTCGGTCGCTGGCACTATCCACGGGAGTCCTGGTTGCGTTACCCTTGGATAATTGATCTGTTTGAGTTGGTTGATCGGGGGGGGGAATATGGTTGCCGATCGCTTTGCTGGATTTGGGGATCACTTGGTATTCAATTCCTTGAGAAAAAATCATTTACTATGCTCACGGCAAGGATAATTCATAGGTGGGGAATTTCAACATCTCATTTTGATTATCTTGTGATGTGGTCTATTGCCAGGTTTTTTAGATGGCTGGCTAAATGGATGGAAGGAAGGGAGGATGGATGGGTGTTACATGCTTACTAGAGAACAGATCTGGTCGCTGGCAATGTTTTTTCAGGCGGTTGGAGCAGTTTAATGTATAAGGGATTGGAATTGATAATGGAGTGGTGGGGTAGGGCAGCCCGTTGACTGTACTGCTGGCGCAGGTGTGCATGGGATGCCTGCTGGCGTAGGTGAGCATAAATGTGGGGGGGACGCTTGCCTAAGTTTATATCATGTTCAAGCCTTTCATGGGTTCTGTGGGAGACTGATGGGAAGTAATCAGGAAACCAGGCCGTACTGGCCAATAAATTTTAGTGGGGATGAGGAGCCGGCTGGGGAGAAGGAGTTGACGGTTGATGACCAGTCACCTGAAGTCTTTTCAGCAACCAGCGAGCCAGTAGAGGCTGTCGAGGTTGTGGAGCCAGCAGTGCCAGTGGAGTCAGCAGTGCCAGTGGAGCCCCAAGAGCGTAAACCTGCTAAAGCAGCCAAAAGGCCAAAGACTCTCAAAGTTCCCAGGTGGCCCGGCGTTCTCCTCGCCCTTCTTACCATTTTGGTTCTTACCTCCACCATGGATATGGGGTTCTCCAGGGATGAGGGGTACTACTTTAAAGCGGGTGAACTCTATTCAAGGTGGTATGAGGAGCTGGTCACAGAACCGGGGACCGCTTTGACCAAGCGCTCGGTGGACCGCCACTGGGCATATAATCCGGAACACCCACCCCTTGCTAAAACACTCATTGGAATCTCATGGAGGTTGCTGGGAACATTTCCTCAAGGGGAGGCAGCTTCAGATCCTGACACGGTAAACCTGTACCACTCCCGCAAGGTCCCAGACAATCAGTTAGCCCTGATGAAAGAGTCAACGGCCATGCGGTTCCCAGCTGTCCTTTTTGCAGCCCTCATGGTCTACCTGGTTTATCGAATGGGGGCGATGGCGTATTCGGTAAAGGCTGGGGTGTTTGGTTCCATTGCTATGATGGCTATGCCCAGGCTGTTCTTTCACTCGCACCTTGCCTGCTTTGATCTGCCCATTGCGGCCATGTGGTTTCTGACAGTCTATGTGTTCTGGAGGGCCTCATCACGTTCAAGCTGGTGGTTGACTATTGCCGCTGGCATATGTTGGGGGCTGGCTATAGCCACAAAGCATAACGGGTATTTTATCCCGATTGTGCTGGTGCTCTGGTGGTTGCCCCGTGCCTTGGCAGACTTTAAGCTGACCAGGCGAAAAGTGGGCGGCCTTGGGCTGCGGCTACCGTCTATCCCCATGCCCTTTATTTCTATGTTGATCCTGGGCCCCA
Source organism: uncultured Myxococcia bacterium (assembly GCA_964477705.1). Lineage (GTDB taxonomy): Bacteria > Myxococcota_A > JAVEVO01 > JAVEVO01 > CAYZFJ01 > CAYZFJ01. The sequence continues at coordinate 27,013 of CAYZFJ010000016.1, forward strand.
CAGTCCTCTATCTGTTATGGCCAAAGCTTTGGTTCAATCCGGTGGGGCATTGGGTCTGGTACTTTAAGCGCCATTTTCATCATGAATACTATTGGGCGTACTACTTTGGTGATCTCCTCGCCAACCCGCCTTTTCCTGCTGAGTTCCCATGGGTGATGACCTTGGTGACCGTACCAGTGGTGACTATCCTCCTGGCGGTGCTGGGTATGGGGGGGCGGCTGGCGGCTGTGCTGAAGGGCAGCAGGGACCGAGATGGTGAGGGTAAGGGTACTGACAACAGCAGCAACAGTTTGGTTCCAAGGGGCGGGGACTTTGTTAAGGGCACCGATAGGCTCATTTTCCTCAATTTAATTTTTCCGATAGCCATATTCTCAACTACCACCACACCAATTTTTGGCGGCACCAAGCACTGGATGCCTGCCATGCCTTATCTGGCCCTGTTCGCAGGGGTTGGTTTTCATATGGTGTGTAAACTGGTTAATCCACAGATAGTGCGGTTGTGGGGGCTCTTGTGGGGGCGCCCGGTCAATCGGCAGGTGGTTGGGTTAGCTGGTAGTGCTGGCGGAGAGACTGATGTAGGAACAGGGGGTTGTGCGGATGCGGGAGCGGGTGTGCGATTCAATAGAGGAGCTGCCACCCGATCAGGAGAAACATCTGGAAGCCGCTGGAGGTCATGGCTTGGGAGCGTGTTGATGGGGGCGCTGTTGCTTGCTCCATCGGTGATTGGCGTGGTGCGAGTATGGCCCGAAGGACCATGTTATTATAATGAATTGCTTGGGGGATTTCGCGGTATGGGAAATTACCGGATGCAGCGTGAATTCTGGGGCAATGCAGCAGGAAATGTACTGGATTGGGTGAATGAGAATGCTCCACTTAATGCAACGGTGTTCTTCCACGACACCAATTACGACTCGTTCCTCATGTATAAGCGTGACGGAGCCCTGCGCAAGGACATCAAGTACGCTCGCTCCATGAAGGGGAGCCGTATCGCCCTCTTCCACCATCACGCAGAGTTCTTGGACAGGGAGCAGAGCATCTGGGAAGAGTATGGGACTGATACGCCCGTACATGGATTCTATCTGGATGGGGTACCAATCCTTAGTGTTTATGAAAATTTCCACATGAAGGCTCGGGAAGAGAAGGATGCAGCCAACAAAGCTGCACAGCAGGCTAAATCCGCTGGGGATGATGCGGTACAAGATAAAAAATTGATGCGCAGGTTGGCACCAACTGACGTGAAGCAGTTGACCAGATATGGTTTGCCCAACAAGGTTACTCGACCTGGCAAGGTTAATCAGGGAGGGGGAACTGCAGGTAAAGGTGCAGGCAAAGCAGAGGCCCAAGACTCAACGGTTGGTGGCAGCGCAGAGCAGACTTCCAGTAACTCAAGAGGGGGTAGTGATGAAAACTGACAATCGAGACTGGGAAGAACAGATGCTTGATGAGGTGCTTGGATGGGCTACAAGCGAGCCGGAAGGGCCGAAAGGGCAGGAACAGCAGGCTGAACAGAAAAAGTTTGAGGAGACGGGAGAGGATAAGCCCGAAACCGGGGGAGTCATCCTTGAGCAACCATTTGAACATGGCCCAGAAGCTTCTGATCTCTCTCCTGAGACCGGTGTAACCCCAACTATAGAGACCACCCCGGGCACAATGGAAACAGTAGATGAAATGACCGAGGTGGTGGCTACTGTATCACCAGTGGCAACAGGCACTGCACCAGCGCTCGCACCTGCCCCGGCCACGGTTACATCCATGAGTTCGCCCGCTCAGACCGGATCAGCTTTCCCAGCCTCGACGGCTCCGGCCCCACAGGTTGCCCCTTCTTCAATCAGTCGACCAAAGGCCACCTCTAAATCGCTGCTACTGTTGGCGTGGATAATGCCCGTGACGGCACTGGTGTGCATGGTTCTCCAGTTTTGGTGGCAATCAGACAATCCCAGCGATGCGGATTGGGAACGAGCCAATGCGCTAGTTACCGCCAACTGGAGAGAGGGAGACATCCTGAGGGTAGAGCCTGGATGGGCAACTGGTGCGCTCACCCACTTTGCAGGACTTGTCCATGATCGCCGGGGCAAACTGGAGCCAAGGGAGCTGCATGGATATAAGCGCCTCTGGGTGGTGGGGCATCTGGATAAGAAGAAGCCCTCACTCCCTTCAGAGGCATTTACCCACGAGCAATCATGGAACTTCTGGCGGGTACAGGTGCATCAATATTCCATCACTGGTGTTGGCAGCCTGCTCTTTGATGGGAGGGAGAAGCTGAAGGATGCAGCGGTGGTCAGACTTGCGCCCCAGAAGGATCACAAGAGGCTGAATAAGGGTAAGGATAGCGTGGGGAACGATTATTTGGTTGAGGAGAAGTGTACGTTGTTTGTTGCAGGTGGGTGGCATTGCGGGCAGGTTCACGCCTGGCAGAATGTGAAACCAGTCAGGTTCAATGTGGACTATGCTCCCAGGGATGCTATCTGGGCCCATCCTCTGGATAACCACAGACAGTTGAAGATTACCTGGCCGTCAGTTCCTCTGGCCGATTCCATTGAATTCCAGATGGGCTGGACCTCAAGCGCATCCCAGCATCATCATAAGGGCGCACCCGTAAAGGTGCAGGTATGGGTTGGCGATGAGCTTATCCATGAAGATGCGCTTCCTGCTGGAACAGAAGAGTGGCGGGTCAGAGAATTGGATGTGAGTAAATGGGCAGGCAAGAGAATGCCCGTGAGCGTAGTAAACAGCACCGCAGATTTTTCATCCAGGCAGCTGCTCTTAAATATCCGTTCATGGAGCGGCAAACCGGGCTGGTGATTGTCTGTCGTCCCTAATCCCTTGCTTTCTAATCAGGCCACTTCGGTCACCCCCATGTTTAATAATTCTCCATCAGTGCATGGCGTTATTAGCGTGGGAGGCAGAAGTACTTCCTGGTAGAGGCTGAGGATGTCGAATCTTGGAAGCATTGATGTATTGCACAGTTCAGAAGGATGCTGCCAGGATGCTATGCTCCGGCCACCCCTCCCCACCAGCGGGAGCGACGGCCTTCTCTCCAAGGTGTGGCAATGGTGAATGACCGGGGTGGGCAAGCTTCATCATCTCAATCCTGAGAGCAGATTCTTCCAGACGGGAGCGGGCAACCTCCCCTGATTCGACCAACTTCACCAGCTTCTCAATTGCCCTGAGCTGTAACTCTGGATTATGGCAGATCAGGAAGATGTCGATGCCTGCATCCAACCCTAGAGTAACCATCTCCTCTATGGAATAGCGCTGTGCCACAGCCGCCATCTCCAGGTCATCTGTCACAATCACACCATCAAATCCCAGCTCCTGCCGCAAGAGCCCGGTAATAACCGCCTTGCTCAATGTGGCCGGGTGTCGGTCGTCCAGTGCAGGCAAGAGGATGTGGGCCGTCATGATGGAGGCGGCGCCTGCCTGCAGTCCCATCCGAAATGGGGTAAACTCCAGGCGCCGGAGCCTGTCCAGGTGGTGATTAATAACAGGAAGTTCCAGGTGGCTATCCACCCATGTGTCCCCATGTCCTGGAAAATGCTTCATACACGAAGCCACGCCCACAGATTGCAGTCCACGGGCAAAAGCAGAGGCCATGAGCCCTGCCATCTCCGGGTCTGAACTGAATGAACGGTCGTTGATTATGGGGTTATCAGGATTGGTGTTCACATCAGCCACAGGGGCAAAGTCCATGTTTATGCCAACGCTGACCAGTTCAACCGCTATTGCTGCGCCGACTCTGAAGGCCAGTCCTTGGTCACCAGTCGCACCAAGTCTGGCCATTGGGGGCCATTGGGTGAAATGGGGAGGTCTGAGCCGGGCGACTTTTCCTCCCTCTTGGTCAACGGCAATGATGGGTGGAGCAATAGCTGCCGCAGCACTGGCCTGATGAGATGCCGGGAGAGCTTGGTGGGCTGTCTGGTAAGAGGCAGCAGGGTCACAGTAATTGGCTTCTCTAATGGACCAGGTGAGCTCCCTGAGCTGGCTGGGGGTGTCCACATTGCGCCTGAATAGAATGACCCCGCCTAACCCGATGGTCTGCAGGAGCTCTGTAAAACGGGGCGATGAGCTAAGCTGAAGGCCATCAAACCCGCCCATTATGAGCTTGCCTGCCAGGTGGTGGATGTTGAGCCGGCTTAACTGCTGCTTCACTTCTTGTTGTTGGTGTTCAGTCATATTATCTCATCACTTGATTGGTGCGGTGTGGGCTCAATATGCATGGGGCAGCCTGAGAGCTGCACATCCTTGAATCATGCCAATATGGCGTATTTATACGGCATCGCTCCGTTTGGGATCTAATCGGTCCCGGAGTGAATCGCCCAAGAAGTTGATCCCAAGCACAGAGAGCATAATGGCAACACCCGGGAATGTGGCCAGATGGCTGGATACCAGAAAATAGCGAGAGCCCTGGTCAAGTAGAGCTCCCCAGGAAGGAGTTCCTTGCGGTCCCAGTCCCAGAAATGACAGAGAGGCTTCTGCCAGGATTGCTGAAGCCATACCGAAGGTGGCCTGCACGACCACTGGAGCCATCACATTGGGGATTACATGGCGGATCAGGATGCGGAAGCTGGATGCTCCCAGCACCTTGGACGCTAGAATAAATTCTCTCTCACGTAACGAAAGTACCTGACCTCTAACCAGACGGGCGTATGAAGCCCATCCGGTGACGGACAAGGCAAAAACCACGCTGGACAGGCTGGGACGCTGGGTGACGAAGATGATTAAGATTGCCAGCAGTATTCCAGGGAATGCCATAACAATATCGGCTAGCCGCATAATTAAATCATCGACAAATCCCCCGAAATAGCCAGAGATCGCTCCCAGTGAAACACCTATGATCAGGCAGACCAGAACTGTGCTCAGGCCCACAATTACTGCGACTCTGGCACCGTGGATGATGCCGGTGAGCACATCGCCGCCATTTTCATCAGTACCCATGAGGTGGGTTTGATCAGGGGGGGCAAGCTGGCGGTTCAGATCCAGGTAATCGGCTGGGAACGGAGCAATTACGGGACCTGCCACGGCCGTGACCAGCAGGAGCCCCACGATGATTGCTCCCACAATTGCAAGTATATTCCGGCGAAACCAGGCCTTAACAATTGTCGTTCGAGATGGGCGAAGGCTAATTGAGCTGGCAGTTGCTCCACTACCACTACCACTACCACTACCGCCACCGCTATCACCTAGTGGGAGGATTATGCTCATGCTGTGATTACTGTTATCGGGTTTGCCGTCCATGGGTAATTTCATTTGTACCTGATACGGGGATCGATTGCCGCATAGGCCAGATCAGTAAGCAGATTAACGATCACATAAGTAAAGGCCACCAGGATAACGCAACCTTGAACCATGTCGAAGTTCCGCTTTTCAATGGCATCAAGGAGTAAGGTTCCCACACCGGGGCGAGCGAATACCTTTTCGGTAACGATAGCTCCAGTCAGTAGTGCGCCGAACTGCAGGCCGGCGATAGTGGTTACCGGTATGAGTGCGTTGCGCATCACATGCTTGGCGATCACTCTCCGCTCCGATAGCCCTCTGGCACGGCAGGCGGTCACGTAGTCTTCTCGCATGCACTCCAGAACAGATGAGCGGGTCATCCTGGTTAGTTTTGCTGACAGGGCGGTACCAAGGGTGATGGCAGGCAGAATCAGACTGGTGAGCCCCACTACATCGTCTCCAGGGTTGGGTAGCCACTCCAGCATGATTGAGAAGGCGATGAGTAGCATAGGCCCCAGCCAGAACTGGGGCATGGAGAGGCCGATCAGAGCCAGCACCATGGTGCCGTGGTCCAGTATTGAATACTGCTTAAGTGCCGAGAGAATGCCGAGCGGAATACTGAGCAGCAAGGCGATGGCCATCGCTGCGGCGGCTAGCTGCAGTGTAGATGGAAAGTGAGCTGCAATCCTGGATGATACGGTAACCCGTGTGTTCTCATAATCCACACCAAGGCTGCCGTTGGCGATGTTCTTCAGAAAATGGAAGTACTGGTAGTGCAGGGGCTTATCCAGGTTCCGTTCCTGGCGAAAACGCTCTTTGTCGATGCTCATGGCCTGCTCGCCCAGGATATTGTCTGCTGGATCTCCTGGCACAGCCCGGATCACCATGAAAACCATGGTGGGTACACCGATGATCACGATTAGTGAAGTAAGCAGCCGTCTGAGTAGGTACTGTCCCATATATATTAAGGTCTCTATTCCGCCTTGGGGCTGGCTAGATGGCCGTATGTATTGGCTAATCCAGCCTGTAGTAATTATTGCTTCTGCTGCCCGTTGTTTGGGGAAGGGTAGTTCAGCAATTACTCGGGGCTAAAGTGGCTCCAAGAGATTTCCATTCTAATGGGTGTGGATTGCTTTGGCAAAGATATGGCTCGAACCCCTAAAATCCATTAGCATGTAACACCTTGATGTGAATGACATTTCCTTTTGTAAGATTGTTAATGGTCGGGTTATCCTCAGTTTATCCATGCAGCACCGCTAATAAGCGCCAGGCCCCATAAAAATCCTTGCCAAGGTGCGCCTTTACCTCTAAGATGCCTTCGGTTGTCTGATCTCCTTGTTATCCCAGATAACCTGCCGTCGCCTGCGAGAGGGACGGCAAATGGGGATGTAGCTCAGTTTGGGAGAGCGCTGGAATCGCACTCCAGAGGTCGAGGGTTCGATCCCCTTCATCTCCACCCCTAGATGCAA
>CAYZFJ010000017.1:0-33080 GCA_964477705.1 uncultured Myxococcia bacterium
ACCCTCCTAACTTCGTGCCTTCGTGTCTTCGTGTGAGGCCATCAGGTGCAAGGAATAATATGGGTCACTACCACTAATTCCCTATCCCTCCCAATGCCTGTAGGGGCACGGCATGCCGTGCCCTTCGTTAGCGGTGCACCCAACCAGCCCAAACAAGTTTTTGAAATTAAACTGTCTTAAAAGAACACATATGCCCTACAGCGTGGCTCTCCCACTAAAGTCACTCAGACACCTGGATCCAGATGTCTACCCCATCTTTTTGCCACCGTTCCTCAACTGCCTTCCTGAGTTGGGTTGCATCCCGCCCAGTAAGAACCAGATCACAAGCGATAGGGCCTTGATCGCCCACTCTGACCGGCTTAATCTTCTGAATTTCTAAATCGTTTGCAGAAGCATAGGTTTGGGCTGTGCGGGATTCTTTGAACCATGTCACATGGGAGCCCTTGGGAAACACAGGCTTTGCATCTCCATCCAGGATCGCTGGATATATGCATGGTTCATAATTTTTTATACGGCTGGCATCGACCACAAGTAAGCTGCCGCATGGCGCTTGCTTGCCCCCTTTAACCTTCTGCCCTTTGTGTTCTGCCCGCTCCTTGTTCTGCCCTTGCTTCGCCTCTTGGGACTTCTTGCTCTCCTCTGCGCCCTCTCCATTTTTCTTATCTTCACCGTCCAGTCCGACAGGCACTGCTTCGCCCTGGGCTGTGGTGGTAGCGGCGGTGGCGATGACGGTAGCGTTCTCCTCTCTGTCAGTACCGCATCTGGCGCTGGCCAGAGCAAGCGGTAGCAGGGATTCGCCGGATGGTGTCTTGGTAACGTCCTTTGGGCTGGGCAAGTGCCTGTTGAGCAGGTTTGCTGCTGCGTCTAATGCTGGCTTCATAGATGCCTCCCCACGAACGGCCACTCCGCCCTCCGACAAGAACAGCACCTCGGTGATGGTAAGTGAATCGGCCATTTGCGCCGCAACTTCTCTAAGCAACATGGCTCTTTCTGAGGCAGCTACATGGGAGTTCATGGCTGTTCGGGGATCACCATTTGTGCCTTGCGTCGCTCTCTGGTTGCCTTCGCTGGAGCCAATGGTGGTGTGGGTGTTGGCTGTGGATTTCAGGATGGCTGACTGGTTATCAAAGTCACCCAACCGGACAAAGGAGTCGAAGGGTGTGGATGTGACTGCGGCACTTGCTGCCTGGAATGCCAGGTTGATCGCTTGGGTCTCCATATCATCCTCAATGACCAGTGCTGTGGGAGACAACTGGTTTGGAAGAGCTACAGCAGTGACCCGAACTACACCATTGACAAAGTCGAACTGGTATGTGCCTGGATAAGGCTGTGCTGCCAGCTTGCTCCAGAGTTTGGGGTTGATGGGACGTCCACTGTTACCAGCCGACTGCAGGTTGGGCTTGTTCTGGTCGATTTTATTGTCAACAGTGTTATCAGTCTCAGCGGTCTGGGCGTTGGCGGTGGAGATGGACAAGGAGAAGGGAAATGGCGGGGGGAGGGATTCTGGAACAGAGAGGCCCATGTCCGTCAGCAGCAGATTGCCTGCCAGAATAAGAGCTGGAGCCATGAACCAGAAAAAGTTGCAGCACCAGTGTTTAGCACTTGGCCATAATCTCATCTTGCTTGCTTTGTGTGGTGGTATTGTAAAGATAATCAATTCTTTGATGTTTACCTATTGGTTGTTCAAAGGGGAGCGTCCCACTTGATCCCTTGGCCGCCCAATAGATTGTCGGTTTCACTTTTGGATGGCCTGGCTCCTGTGGATGTGGTGTCGGTAGAGCCAGTGGTGCCAGTGGTGCCAGAGCCTGGAGCCAGGTCCGATTCTCCACCGGTGGTGGCTGATGGCCTGCCAGGATTCAAGTTTACCTCTCCAGGATCTATAAGTGGCTGAGCCTTATCACCACTTAATAAGGCCTGCTTCAATTTGTCAGGCTTGACCTTCATTACGTATCCATGTTCATCGAAGGGCTCCACAGTCATCTCTGACCACTCCTTCTGCTCGTGGGGAAAAACTTCCATATGCTTTGTAGTGAGCAGCCAATAGTCGCCCGCAAGAACCTGGGTGGGGCCATCCAGACAAAGGTTGACAGTTACTTGACTAGCCGCACCATGTGCCGCTTCACTTCTGGACGCAAGTTTGGCACCCTTGTCGGGCATGGGGCCGGCAATTCCCAGTGGTAGCCGATAAACCTGATCCTTCTTGATCTCAATGTCCACGGTCATGTCGTGCCATATTACCCTGAACTGGCCAACCGGAAGCTGGATAACGCCCCAGTGTCTGGTTCGATATTCTGCGGGTGGATTCGACATGATGGGCAGCCATTTGTCATTCATCTGGGCTAACACGTGCATGGTACCATCCCATTCCGAACATCCGGTAATGGGGAGTTCATCCTGTTTCCAGGTTTGTATCATCACGAAGCCAGTCTGTATCTCGGTTACTTTGCCAGGCTCTACCATGTATTTGGTCCGGGTGGCACCCTGGTTTAATTTTCCGGCGGCCACATAGTACTCACCTGGTTCGACCGGAATGAGCTTGCCGGGAGAATGGGTGTTGTTCTTTTCAATGGATTGGTGAATCAGCCCTGTTTTGTCGAAGATGTAGAATGGGGTTACGGCAAATCCCCCTCGCTGCTCAAATTGGGAAGAGAGAGCGTATTTGTTTATATAGAGCCACCCCTGCTTGGGCTTATGTGGAGATTTTGGGGGAGCTCCATGGGCCGGTTTGGAGAGTTCGATTGATAGTGTTGCAGCAGGTTGTGGTGGGTTGCTCTGGCGGCTGCCTGTGGTAGTTGTGGACAGGGTGATAGAGTATGCCAGGAACACGGCGAAGCCCATGAAACTTGCCTTTAGAAATCTATTCATCTTGTCTTCCCCTGACCGAAGTTATGTTGAGTGGAAAACATCTTACTTCAGACTTGGGCATTTCGCAAAGCATATGACAATGCTGTCATTGATCCAGGGTTGCTCCTCTGATCTGTAGTCTGTTGCAGGCGTGGCTGGCATGGGTAATTCCTTGTTGTGGTAGAGGTTTTATATGGTTAATGGGAGGGGGCTGAAGATTGGCATGGACTTTGCAGCTTTACAGACGCTTGTTGTCCAGGTGGCAAGTGGGTGGTTATCGGTTCGGGGCATGTGTTAAATGTGGAATTTTGCCGGTTTCATGGTATTAACATACAAACATGGCAAACTGCCTGAGTGATAGAGAGCTGGGCAATTTCGATTAGACAATACAAGACTAACGGTTGGATACTGGATCAACCATATGGGAGCACCAGCACCCTGTGAGGAGGATTTGTGATGAAATTAAAGAGATCAGAAGGGTACTTTTCTGGATATGGTGTAGTTGCAGGCGCAGGTGCGCTGCTGCTGCTGGCTACGGTCGGCTTGATCGGGGTGGGGTGTACTCCCGCAGAGGAGGTGATCCCTCCTGGCAAGGTGCAGGCCAAGTGGCGTCTCAGCGGTACTACCTGCGAAGAGGCTGGGGTTATAACGGTTAAAGCCACCCTGACCCAGGAGCAGTCAGCCATTGCGTTTTTTGAAGAAGCTGATTGTGCGGACGGAGAATTGAGCATCAACTCGGTAAGCCCGGGCACCTATGATTTGGCCATTGAGGGTCTGAATGATGAAGGAGAAACCATTTACAAAGCTTCAGTAGAAGATGTGGTGGTAGTGTCCGATGAACTTACCAATACCACCACTCTCACCCTCAAGGTTGTTGGTGGTGAGCTGCGCACGGAGTGGCGGTTTGATAATGGCAAGTTCTGCGCCAACAACAATGTGGAGACCATTGAGGTTGTTGTAACTGAGCAGCCCAGCGGCTGGCCAGCCCTCAATGACAGTGTCGCTTGTGATGTCGCCCATCTGGTAGGGAGTGATCTCCGCCCCGGGTCATATCAGGTCGAGGTTTTAGGATTAAATGATCAGGATAATGTGATCTATCGTGGTGTGGAGAATGCCACCATCGCGGCAGCGGAGAAGAAGACCGTAGATGTGGTCCTGGCTGAATGCTCTGAAGAGAACCCCTGCGAGCCCTGAACCCTCCAAGCCCCTTGCCATGCTGTCCTCTAGCTCCCACACACTCCCCACCTCCCACTTGCATCTTACAACTTTCAACTTGTAACTTCCCTATGGTGGGGGTGGATCGAGGTGGTATTGCTTCGGTCAACGGTCTCGCATGAAATCCACCCCGTTGGGGTGGCTTTCGCCTTGACCTGATCGGGCTTGGCATCCCCTTCGGGGAGTAGCCCTCAATTGCCCTCCGCAACAACTACCTCTCCCGCCGGTACCCTCTGAACCTTGAATTGCCTACTACCCACTGATAACTGATAACTGACAACTTTCCACTTCCCTCGTTCCCTCCCTCATCAGGGCGATTTCTTGTCCAATGGGGATAAGGTGATAGATTACGATATGGACGGCGAGCCATAGGACCCTGAGTGAGATCAGATGACCAGCGATAAGATAAGGCAAAAATATAGACTGATAAGGCAGAGCTATTGCAGCTCAGAGATGATTAGATCCGCCCTGTCTCTTCTTGTATCGCTGGTTTTCACTCTGACTGTGCTCTGGATGTTGCCGGGAGGTGGAGTGACTGCGGAGGCAGCTGAGGATGACTCAATCACCACCACCCCTCACGGTCATTATAATCAACCATTTCTCAGATACTTCCCCACAGCAGGCAATGGTCGCGGCCCCCACTCCAGGGAGCGAAAGGATGTGGTGGCCACCCTGAAGAAGATGCCCATTGTGGGAGGGTTCTGGTTGGCCGGTCAGGAACGACAGGGAAAAGGTGTCATCTCCAAGAACACTGGTAAGAGCGGCAGTGGTAGTGGTGGTGTGAGCGGGACCCATGAGGACAAGCGCAGGAGCAAAGTGGTCGAAGAAGCAAAGCGTCTGCTTGCAGAGAGCGATGCCGCTAAGACTAGCGGTTCAGGTAAGAATGGAACAACCAGAGATGCGCAAAGTACCCGGTTACCCGTCGACAGTGTGGAATTGGTGCGCCTGGCTTATGGTGCTGCCAATGTGAAAGTTAAGGCAAGCCAGGTGCAGGGGGCCTATCCCGCAGCATCCCTGAAGCAGTATACCCTTGAGAAGGGCTATCTCTATTACGAGCCGAATCCTGCACCCGCTGACCTGGTCTTTTTTAAGAAGGTGGAAGAGAAGAACAGGGATGACAGAAGCCATGTTGTCTATCCTGGAGATGTGGCCATTGTAGAGACGGTGAAGAAGAATGGGACGGTGGTGGCCATTCACGTGAGAAACGGTAAAGTAGTCAGGGTTAACCTGCATCCGGAGCGCCGTCGAGATCGGAGAGATGACAAAACCGGGGTTGTCCTGAACACCTATCTGCGTGAAAAGAGAAAGACAGATTCTAAGCAGGCTGAATACCTGTCGGGAGAGCTTTGGGATGGGTTCGGCAATCTACTGGTCAGGTGACACCAGTAGTCTTACCAAAGCCCCTTGCGTGCATCATTATTGGCCACGGGGCCGTTGCAGGTGATGTACTTTCGGGTTGTCCCTGCCATATGGGCCCTGTTATCATGACAGACAAATTCAGCCTATCTGGCACTTTTGTTGGCAATCAATGTGATTACATGCTGTAATATGCAGTCAGTCTGCTATCCTGCAAATTCCAATACTGCCAGTGTTGACGAATTATGCTCAGGTTTGGCCATGTGCTGCCTGGGTAGCCTCATCATCTGGAATAATCTCGGATTCTGTTCAAATGCATCTTCAGTTCGATAAAAAAGCTCTTCAGGACTCCCGCATACTCTCGAGGGAATGGTATCTGCCCAATGGGACTGGTGGTTATACAGGAACTACAGTAGAAGGTCGCCATACCAGGCGATATCATGGATTGCTGGTGGCTGCTCTTGAGCCTCCTGTTGATCGCCACGTTATGCTCTCCGGAATGGAGGAGTTCCTCATTGATGGTCGTGGTGGGGTATTTCGGCTCTCGTGTCCGGTGGATGATTCTGCAGTGGCCATGAAGGTCCCTGGAACTTCTTCTTTCTCCTCTTCTTCCCAGAGGCGTGTTCATGGCGGCAGTGGTGCTGCCGCTGGCGGCAGGAACGCCATGATTATAGAAGATCCGGAGGTTCTCTCGGGGCTCCTTGATGGGGCCATACAGGCAGCCCTGGTCTCTTTTACTGGCAGCCCCTTTCCTACCTGGACCTATGATTGTGATGGCCTGACAATCGAAAAGGAGCTCTTTTCGGTAACTGGCCAAAACACAATCTGCCTGATTTACCGCTTGCTCAATGCTGCCGTAGGCGAAGAAGAGGCTCAAATGGTGCTGCGCCCCCTGGTTGCGTGCAGGCCCCATGATTCATTACTGCACCCTGCTACCCCGAATGCGCAGGTTCAGATTGAGCACCAGGGAGGGGGAATCATCCGGTTAGGGGTGGCAGAAGGCGGTCCTAATTTTTATTTGTCCTCTCTGATGGAGTTTCATGCATCTGCACCGGTTCGATTTGCTGGCAATAAGCTGGAAAATGCAGGTGCGGCTGATAATGGAGCAGCCCGAAGCGGGGCAGGTGGTTCAGGTAAACGGCCGCTGTCGTTCTGGACAGGCCCGGTGTCTTATCCCGCTGATAGTGATGGGGCTATGGGGGTGGCTGTGGTGGAGGATGGTCCTGATTCGGGCACCGAAAGCCTGTGGTGCCCCGGGCTCCTGGTGGGCCCTGTTACCAGTGATTTTCCCTGCCCGGTGATCGCCTCTATTACACCGGTAGGTGCCATGTCCTACCACGCTCTCAGGAAGGAAGAGGCTGCGGTCCAGAGCAGAATAACCGGAAAGTGGCCCACCCAGAAGAACGGTATTGAATCCCTTGTTTCGTGCCACCGATACCCGCTGGCCAGACGCAAAACAAGCGGACTGACTGTGATGCATGGCTATCCACAGCCTGCTGATCATGGTCGGACTGCGTTCATCTCAAGTATCGGGCTCTGTTTGATTCCCGGAGAGCAGGATCAGTTCCGTAACATTATTACCACCATGTGCGATGCTACCAGCAAAGGTATGCTTCCGGATCGCTTCCCGGAGAGGGGCGGCCTCTCTTCGGGCGGGAGTGGTATCACGTCACCCACAGATGGGGCAGGGGCAGAACCGTCGTATGTACATGCGGACACTGGGTTATGGCTGTTTCATGCGGTCTTCAAATATCTGCAGTTCACCGATGATTTCGAGTTCATCAAGAGGTCAGTTTATTGGACCCTGGTTGAAGTGCTCGGCCATTACCAGAGGGGAACCAGGGGTATCAGGATGGACAGGGGAGATGCCCTCCTAGTCTGTGAAGATATGGGCTATCCCATGACCTGGATGGATGGGATTGCCGCTGATGGCAAACCTGCCACACCCAGGGTGGGCAAGCCGGTGGAGGTCAATGCGCTCTGGTATAATGCGCTGGCAACCATGGAGTGGATCTCCAGCAAACTGGGTCGTTCGGATCTTATGCGCACCTATCGGGGGCTGGCGATTCGGGTGCGGGAATCTTTTACCCGTACCTTCTGGAATCCGAGAAACCGGTGTCTTTATGATTGTGTCTCCTTTGATGGGGCCGACGCCTCCATAAGGCCCAACCAGATTCTGGCTGTATCGCTGCCCAATCGCCTTCTCACAGGGGATAGGGAGCTGGATGTGCTGTCAGTGGTGGAGAAGGAATTACTCACCCCATATGGTTTACGCACCTTGTCTGCACGGGATCCTGCTTATGTGGGCAGGTGTCTGCCCCAAACTGTGGGGACCAGAGGTGGAGGTGTGGCTGGAAGTGGGGCAGTATCTTCCAGAGAAGCAGCCGCCACTGCAGCGCAAGTTGACCAGGTTAAACACCAGGGGGCTGTGTGGCCCTGGCTGTTAGGGCCTTTTCTTGATGCACAGGCAAGACTTCATGGGGCTGAGGCTGGATTCAATGAGCGGGCAGAATCATGGCTCAAGGCTCTCATTGAGTATCAAGCGGGGCCAGGAATGGGCGGAATACCCGAATTCTTTGATGGGGATGAGCCCCATCACCCTAGAGGGATTCCCTTTTCTACCTTGAATCTTGCTGAGACCATTCGAGGATATGTGGAGCAGATTCAGGAGTATCCCTCTTTCAACATCAGGGCGGCCCGCTGAATCCAGTGTTGGGGGTTGAACCGGTCCAGGTTCATCACCTCGCATCACATCACATCACATCACAGGTCTTCTTCTCACACTATACTAAGGCTCGTCTCTCTCCACACCCAATCAGGAGCGGTGAAATGAAATTATATTGACATACCCGTGTGAGTACATTAATGTAGCCGTCGTTATTGGCGGCATGGCCAAGTGGTAAGGCAATGGACTGCAAATCCATCACCCACCGGTTCGAATCCGGTTGCCGCCTCCTCCAGAAAAGATGTTCCGTTTGCTGCATACTCAATGTTATGGCACTGGTATATCTGTATCTACAAATACAACACATCGTTTGCCTCTTGGTTATCAAATTCATATCAATACATATCAGCTATCACAATCACTAATTTAGCCCCATAGTTTTCCTTTTCCTTCTGCCCGTCCGCCTTTCCCCTTCACTGTTACTGTAGTAAGATGCGCCTCATGTCACCAATTGGGCCTGAGAAAATGGAAAATAAGGTTCTTAACCGTCTCATTCTTATCAGCTTTTTCTTTTCGGGGATGGCTGCCCTTGCCTTGCAGCAGGTGTGGGTGCGCTACCTCTCCCTTGCCTTTGGTGCCACGCCCCTGGCAATTGCCACCGTCACTGGTGCTTTCATGGGCGGGCTTGCCATTGGCTCCGCAGTGGGAGGCTCCCTTGCCCGCCGGTTGAAAAACCATGCCATGGCATATGGTCTGCTTGAGATGACCATTATGACCTATGCGGTGGTTCTCTATGGGACCGCCTTCAGCCTGCCTGCCCTGCATGGGATCATCTTTGATCTGTGGGGGCAGAATCAGGTTCTGTTCGGCCTGATCCGATTCCTTCTGGTATTTATTGGGCTGCTTCCTGCCACTATCTGCATGGGAGCTACTCTGCCCCTGCTCACGGTCATTATGTCAGAGGGCAAACCGGAAGCTGGCAAACCGGCTGGCGTACTCTATGCAATCAACACAGCAGGGGCTGTTTTGGGGGCAGGTTTGACCGGCTTTGCCGCTATGCCCCTCATGGGCCTGGCCAGGACTAACCTGGCCGCCATCGGTTGTTCTGCTACTGCAGCTACCATGGTTCTACTTGGGGTTAGGTTGACCCGCAGGAGGAATGCCCGTTGTTGTGGTATGCCTCTGGGAGAACAGAACGATAGCTCTAGCGACATGGCTGCCAATGACGCTCATGCCCACGCCCACGTTCAGGCGCAGGCCCAAGCCCTGACCCTGCCTCAGCCCCACCTCAACCTCAACCCCGAGTCCCAGCCCCAGACTACCCCAGACCCCCTGGCCCGAGAGCACCTCCTGGCTGAGATTTACAGTCCCCTGGAAGCAGTCCCCAACAGGGGACAGCTTACAGCAGTGTTGGGCGTTTTCTTCTGGTGCGGGCTGGCTACCATGATCTGCCAGATATTGTGGGCGAGGGGGTTGTCCATAGTGACTGGCTCCTCAGTTTATTCCTTTACCATTGTTCTGGTGGTTGATCTGGCAGCCGATGCGCTGGGGGCCATTGTGGGCGCCCGTGTGATCGGGCGGGTTCGGCGTCCGGTCAGGCTGCTTGGAGTGGTGATGGCCCTGTTTGGGCTAGCTGCCGCAGCAGGTTTCATGGCTTTAGACAGACTGCCTATCTTGCTGCTGAAGGCAGTCTCTTCGGGAGAGCAAGGGCCGGGAGTGGCTCAAGTGGTGGGTATTAATGTATTTCTCTCTGCCTTGGTGGTGCTCCCGGCTTCGTTCCTATCCGGTCTGATCTTTCCTGTGGTGGTGAGGATCGTCACCAGTGGCGTGAATGTGGCTGTTGGGAACGGCCGCATGAATGGGTTCAGGATTGGTCACGCGTACGCAATTAATACTATGGGAGCTATTTTGGGCTCATGGTTAGGCGGTTTTGTGATTCTTCCGGGTCTGGGCATGGGGCCGGGTATGAAACTGGTGGCTATTGCTTCGCTGGGCGTTGGGGCTCTTATCATACTGATGGGTGGAAGGCTGGCATCTGCCATGATGATGATGGGCAGGGTGGATGGGGTTGCAGGTTTGGATAGCCATGGGCGGGATGACATGGGCGGCGGCAGCGTGGTCGGAGCGGACCAGACCGATGATGGTGGCATGGAGCCAGCGCTCGCCAGCCAGAGAGGACCTTCGGGTCGTGGAGCAAGTCTGGGGTGGGTGGTGGTCTGTTTGGGGCTTGCTCTCCTTGTAGGGTTTGGTCCTGACCTGCGACTTGAGCAGCTAGCATCAGGTATCTTCAGAGTTGCCATGTCCCGCAGGGTTTATGATGAGGGTAAATACGAAGACCAAGTGGACCTGCTCTACTACAGGGATGGATACAATTCCACCATTACCGTTGAGAAACGGCCAGGAGAGCTTTATACCATGCGGGCCAATGGAAAGCCGGAGGCGTCCAGCCATGCAGATATGCCCACTCAGGTTCTGGTAGGGCTTCTGCCCATTCTGGTTCATCCTGACCCGGACCAGGTGGTGCTCGTTGGGTTTGGTAGTGGCGTTACCGCTGGCTCAATCCTGGCTGCCCAGCAGGTGGGGTGGCATCCTCAACCTGCCGAGCTTGTGGTGGTGGAGCTGGAGGAGGGAATGGTGGAGGGAGCCCGTTTCTTCGCCCATGTAAATAATGGGGTGCTGTGGAACTCCAGATTGAACCTGATTATTGGTGATGGTCGGAACTGGCTCGCCAATGCCCCTGCCCCCGGGGCGAGGAGGGCACAGCAGGATGTGGGTAATGGCGCTGATGGGGGGCAAGGGCGCTTCTATGATGTGATCATCTCCCAGCCATCCAATCCCTGGATTACCGGGGTATCTAACCTCTTCACTGTGGAGCACTTCCAGGCCGCATCAAAGAGGCTGGCAGAGGGGGGGGTCTTCTGCCAGTGGTTGCAGACGTACGAGATCTCACCACGAAACATAACCAGCATTCTGGCTACTTTCCAGAAGGTGTTCCCTCATGTGATGGTCTTTATGAGCCAGCCAATGGGAGCTGATCTGATCCTGCTGGGGAGTATGGAGCCCCTGGATCTGGATTTCGCCCGAATTGCAAAGCGTGTAGAAGAGTGGCCTGGGGTGGCTGCCGAGTTTGCCAAGGCCCAGTTGGCTACGGCAGAGGACCTGGCCGCCCTCTATTTTCTGGGAAGCGCTGAGGTGGCCAGACTGGCTGAGGGGGCACCTCTGAACACGGACGATAACGCACTGGTGGAGTTCAGCGCACCCTTTGATCTGATTCGGGCGGATCGGTATATGGATTGGTTCGGAGAGCTATATTACAACAACCCTGATTTTGGAGACCCGGTTACCGGGTTTGCTGGATGGAACAGGGAGAGCCTGGGAAGGCTCGCTCTGAGTTTGATCAGGGCTGGACGGCCGGATAATGCGAGGGAAGTGCTGGATGGACTGGCTGATGAGGATTGGGTAGCCAATGTGACCGCGGTTGATGTTGGAGCGGGCGACGGGAGAGCAGAAGGGGCAGTGGCTGTAGATGATGTAGAGGATATCGGGGATGTAGGGGATGTAGGGGATGTAGGGGATGTAGGGGATGAGGATGTACATGAGCTAAGCTGGCTAGGGGGAGGATCGGAGGAAGGGGGACGGCCCCCATGGGATCTGAAAGGGGCCATGATGAGAGCTTTCCTTGGGCCAGATTATAACCTGGGCGGTAGCAGTGATGATGATGATGAGGCTGGTGTAAGCACCAATGGGCTTGCTGCTCACAAGGCAGAGCGGATTTTGGCTGAGTTTACCTGGGATGAACAGGAACTGGATGTGGATAATCTGGATGGAAGAAAGGTCCCTGAACAGCTCCTGATAGTTGTGAAGAATGTGCTCGAAGGATATCACCAGACTGCAGCAAAGGAGTTTACCAGCTTGCCCACATCAATCCGGGAGGGCAATTATTCCCAAATGGTTCTGGGGTATCTGCTCTATCGGGGTGGATGGAGCAATGAGGCAGCGGCGGTATTAAAAAAGCTGCAACAGGGAGAGAAGAAGTTTGTTGCCTGTAACCCACTGGTGCTTTTCTACCTTGGGCGAAGCTATTACGATAAGGATAAATACCGGGAAGCATACCAGGCATACTCTGATTTTCTTGATGCACTGGATGCAAACCTCTGTGCAGATCCACGGGAAGCTCGGAAGATAGTATTCAGCAACATGCTCCTGCCCGATAAGAACCTGGAGAGATGCTGCGCCGCATTTGATGTGGAGTAAAAGGGGCAAGGGGCAGGTGCAGGGGTGAGCGTCGATCACCGTCCAGGGCTCTGTGCTGCCAATCAAACCACACAACACACCCCTCCCTACCAACACCTGTAGGGGCACGGCATGCCGTGCCCTTCGCCAGCGGTGCACCCAACCCGCCTAAACAATTTTTGAAATTAGCTGTCTCAAAAGAACACGTATGCGGCATGCCGTGCCCGAAGTTGCAGCATGAACAAGAGAATCACCCCGTTCTACCAAGGGACCAGGCTACTTGCGCCAGAAAGCCGGGAACACCAGAAGCAGCAGAGTGTAGATCTCCAACCTGCCTAGCAGCATCAGACCTGATAGGCCCCACAGCCCCACAGCCGGTACATGGAAAAAGCTGTCCATCGGTCCCAGACTGCCCAGTGCCGGCCCTACATTGCCAAGGCATGTGGCAGCCCCCCATATGGATGATACAAGATCCAGCCCCAATGCAGATAGCACGATGGCCCCGCCACCAAACAGGAACAAATATAGTGCCACAAAGCCCGTGATTGATCGGAGAATATCCTGGGAGATCACCTCTCTACCCATTCTCAGTGGGTGAACTGCCCTGGGATGGAGCAGGTGAAACAGGCTCCAGGACCCCTGTTTGATGAGGGCCATAATTCTCATCATCTTGATGGAGCCTGAGGTGGAGCCGGCACAACCACCGAAAAAATTAAAGAAAAAAAGAAGCACAATCGCAGCGGGGGCAGTCAGTTGCCACGCCTCATAGTCTGCGGAGACAAATCCGGTTGTGGTGATGATAGATATTACCTGGAAAGCAGCATGCCGCAGAGCCTGCACAGGCGAGGGGAACACACGGCCCAGGATCAGGAATAGACCGGTTGCCAGTATGCCGGCCACGATTACCATAGTGTAGAACCGAAATTCCGGGTCCTTCAGATAGGGGAATCTGCCCTTGAATAATGCGTAGTAGTGAAGGGTGAAGTTGGTACCGGCGATGAACATGAAGAGGATGGTGATCCATTCCAGATAAGGACTGTTAAAGCCGGCGGTGCTGGCCGCCAGGTTGGAGAACCCTCCTGACGACATGGTGGATAGTGCCTGAAGGGCGGAATCATAAACAGGTGCTCCGCCCAGTAGCAGAAGAAGGAAGTTGGCCACAGTAAAGCCAAGATAGGTTTTCCATAGCAACCTTGCGGAGCCTTTAGCCCTGGGCAACAGCTTGTCAGTAATTGGTCCGGGAGCCTCTGCCTTATACATCTCCATGCCGCCCACACCGAGCAGGGGAAAGATGGCCACGCTCAGTACGATGATCCCCATACCACCAAGCCATTGGGTGAAACTGCGCCACAGAAGCAGGCCCCTGGGCAGCTCGTTCGGTTTGCGGATGCCAGGTTGCTCCCACAGTCCATGGGCAATAACTGTGGCTCCGGTAGTTGTAAATCCACTCATGGATTCGAAGAAAGCGTTGGTGAACGAGCAAAACTCCCAGCCGGGCCCTAGTTGCTGATACACCTCCATGGTGTTCAGTTTTAGATCTTCATGCTCCCCGGCTTGGGCTTGGGCTTGGCTCTTAATATGTCTTAACTGTTTACACCGATTGGGCGATGCGGTTCCCAGGGCGCTCTGGCTCTGGATCTGGCTCTGGCGTTGATAACTCGCAATTTCAGCAGCCGCTGTCCTCGATTCGTCCCCACTATTCAGGTGTCCATAAAGATAATAGGGTAGAGCCCCCAGTAAGGTGGCCAATAGCCATCCCAGTGCTACAATGGCAAACCCCTCCTTATGCAGTAAGTAGAAAGGAGATGGGTTCTTTTTTCGCCCTACCAAGTGAGCGGTTGCCCCAAGACCCACGGTGATCAGGGCTGAGACAACAAATGGTATCAGATCCTCTTCACCATACCAGGCGGAGACACCTATGGGGATGAGCATGGTCAGACCAACCAGGAACACTATCCCGCCAATCATCTGCAATAGGGATGCAAATCTCATTGATCAATACTTACTTTTTAAGATTGCCGGTCAGGGCTCGTTCTACCGCACCAATGGCATTCTTCATTGCAAACACGATCACCCTGTCTTTGGGATGTACCACATCAGACCCATTAGGGATGATAATCTGACCGGGAGCGGTGGTTATAGTAGTGTGTTCTCCACCTTCCAGTCCAGAGATTATTCTTTTAAGAAAATTACCAGAATGCGAGAGTGAATTGCTATTGGGTCTGATATGAGAAGAGCCACTGCCAATGGTGGTCAGTGGGGGGAAACCTTCAGAACGGACAATTGCAGCTACAACTGCACCCTTGGGGAAGTGGGCCCGAGCGAGGGGCTTGTCCACTAGCGGCGAGTTCTGGGCAGCCTCGAACTCTATAGCTTCGGCCTCATCTCCCAAGGCAGACACCTGGAGCACCCTCCCTCTCCTGATGTATTGCAGTATGGATGAGACAGCCGCCTGGTGGGTGCTGATTGCTGCATGGACTCCTACAGCCTGGATTATGGGAGCATAGGATGCCTTGTTTACTACCACCATAGTCCGTTTGCACCCGAGTCTGTAGACAAGGAGGGCAGTAAGTACATTATCCTCGTCATCGGTGCCGGCAGCCACAAAAGCATCTGATTCACCGATATTCTCCTGTTCCAGTAAACCAAGGTCAGTGCCATCACCGTGAAGGACTATCACCTTGTCGTTGAATCTCTCGGCCATATGATTGCACTGGGCCAGGTTGGGGTTGATCAGCTTGATCTGGACACCGACTCTGGACAGCTCTTCTGCCAGATACATGGCGATGCGGGTATTGCCTGCGATAGCCACCCTGCGCAAGGTAGAAAACTGGTGGCCGGTGACCCTCAAGACATCATTAATGCGTGACGGTTCAGTGACGGCAAAGAGTCTGTCCCTGGCCATCACCACGTCATCCCCGCCAGGGATAAGCACACCACCGCCTCGCACGATTGCAGCAAATAGCACCTTTTGGTCAGGGTAGATGTTTCGCAGGTCCTTGACCTTTACGCCTACCAGGTTGCTGTCGGCGCGGACTGGCAACCCGATGATCTGCACGTTGCCCTCGGCAAATTCCACTACATCAGTGGCTGCAGGGACTGAGAGGAGGCGGATAATTTTCTCGGCTACAAGTCTCTCGGGGTTAATACACAGGTTGATGGAGTCCAGGTATGCTTCAGTAAAGGGCCGATCTGTCAGGTAGTTGTCGTTGCGCACCCGAGCAATACGCACAGCCCCGGGAGGCATGACCTTGGCTCCGAACAGGCAGGCGATCATGTTCACCTCATCGGAGCTGGTTGTGGCAACCAGCATCTCTGCCCGTTCGATACCTGCTTTGCGAAGTATATCCGGCGAGGATGCGTTCCCATGGATCACGCCTGCGTCCAGATTCTCCTCCACCTTGGACAGGGCCTCAGTATGATTGTCGATGACAACCACGTCCATGTTTTCAGAGGTCAGTTTTTTTGCAATACTGAATCCAACTGTGCCGGCACCAAGTATTATAATCAGCATGTGGCTAATAATTTACCTCAGAATTGTGACCGTAAATATTCAAGTCATGGCCAGGCCAAAGCTCTGTCTAGGCCAAGCAAACCCCAACGTTTTGCTTCTTTCTTGCCTGTGAATTCGGGTCACAATATCTAATGGTTTTGCACTATCTTAACAGGCTGTTTGAGAGTAATCATGGATGGTGAGTTAATTTCTGGGTTGGAATCACTCACTCACTCCTCGGCTAAGCCTGCTTTGTTTAAATCGTTTCCCAGTTTCGGTTTGCTGTCAGTGTTGCTATTTTTAGTGATGTTGCCGGGTCGTTCCTTAGAGGCAATCTTATCCAGAATACCGTTGATGAATGCTCGAGCTTCTTCGGTGCTGAATCGGCGGGCAATCTCCAACGCTTCGTTTATGCACACCCTGACAGGTATGTCCTGTCTGTATTTCAATTCACAGGTGGCGAGCCGGAGGATGTTGCGATCTACTCGCGCCATTCGCTCCACCTTCCAGTTCTTGGACGCCTCTGATACCATCTGGTCTATCTCATCAAGGTGTTCGTGGACTCCTTTGACCAGCTCGGCCGCATAAGCCCAGACTTCCGGCTGCTGGGCAAAGTGGCTACGGTAAAGCTCAATGGCATCCTGTAGTGGAAGTGGATTCATGTCCAGTGAATATAGCAGATGGAGGGCTGCTTCCCTCGATTTTCTTCGCATTCCGGCAGGCATTGTTGAATTCCTGTAACGTACTTAGAAATTACTTAAAGTTTGAGGCCTCTTTTATAATAGGACTCGGCCGTTATGGTAGATTCAGATCAGTCAGGTCTGCGTCGGTTTGGGACCGCTCTGTGCATTGCTGGACTTACTGGCCTATTGCGCTGAATAGGTTAGCCATCTCGATGGCAGATACTGCCGCATCGAATCCCTTGTTCCCGGCCTTGGTGCCGGCCCTCTCCACTGCCTGCTCAATGGTATCCGCCGTGATCACCCCGAAGGTGACGGGCAGACTGTGACCGAGGGAGACCTGTGCGATGCCCTTGGCAGTCTCTGCTGCTACCAGGTCAAAGTGGGGTGTACTGCCCCTGATTAAGGCTCCCAGGCAGATTACTGCATCATATTTCTTCTGGACAGCAAGCCGCTGAGCTACCAACGGCAACTCAAAGGCGCCGGGTACCCGGCACACCTTGATTGATTCGGGCGAGGCCCCATGACGGACAAGCGCGTCAAGTGCGCCATCCAGCAACCGTCCGGTAATAAAGTCATTGAAACGGGAAACTACGATGGCGAATTTTAACCCTTCAGCCTTCAAATTTCCTTCGATGATGTTGAAACCGTTGTTCATTTTCTCATCCTATATAAACCTGACATTATGCCATCATAAATTATGCCACAGTTTCGGCTTTCTCTGTGTTGCTCACCTGCCCTTGGCTCTGTTCCTCATTGTTCAGGGGAACGGCTTTGGCAATCTTCAACCCATAACCTTCCAATCCCTTGATCTTCTTAGGGTTGTCCGTGAGAAGGCGGATGCTGGTCAGACCCAGGTCCCTCAAGATCTGAGCACCCAGCCCGAATTCCCTCAACTGCTCTTCTGACTGGAGCTGCCTGACCAACTTGGCGTCTGCATCATTAATGGCATCATCGCCATGGACGAGCGAAAGAGTGTTGTCGGGCAAGATGGCACAGTCGTTGAAGCAGCTATCATTCAGCAGGCACAGATCACTTTGGGGCAGAGAGTGGTTGCGCCTCATGTAGAGCACCACGCCTGCTCCTTCAGCAGCAATCATCCTGATGGCAGCCCTCAGCTCATCACCGCAGTTGCATCCAGAGCCGCCGAATACATCTCCCAGCAGGCACTCCGTATGAACCCTCACTAAGGGTTGGATTGGGCTGGAATTGCCGGCATTGACGTCGCCTTTGACCAAGACAATATGGGTCATGCCATCGAGAATACTCTGATAGGTGAGAACCTGGAATTTGCCCGAATCGCCGATATTGATTTCACGCCTTGAGGTGACCTTGACCATGGATTCGTTCTGGAGTCTGAATTTGATGATGTCTGCGATGGTCAGAATCATCATGTTGTGCTCCTGGGCAAACTTGACCAAGTCCGGCATGCGGGCCATGGTGCCGTCTTCTTTCATGATCTCGCAGATCACGCCAGCGGGCTTCAGGCCTGCGAGGCGGGCCAGGTCAACGCTTCCTTCGGTCTGGCCTGTGCGTACCAGGGTGCCACCATCCCTTGCCCGGAGCGGAAAGATGTGGCCGGGCCGCACCAAATCCTCGGGTCTGGCATTGTCCTCCACAGCCACTTTGATTGTGGTAGCCCGATCTGCGGCACTGATCCCTGTAGTGACACCTTCTCTGGCTTCGATGGATACGGTGAATGCTGTTCCGAATTGGGACTGATTCTCGGGAACCATCATGGGAATCTTCAATTGCTCAATCCGCTCACTGGTGAGGGTGAGGCAGATGAGGCCTCGTGCGTGTTTGGCCATGAAGTTGATGGCTTCGGGTGTGACGAACTCGGCGGCCATGCACAGATCGCCTTCATTTTCCCGGTCTTCATCATCAACAAGGATAACCATCTCTCCCCGCTGAATCTTTTCGATGGCAAGGAGTACTCGTTCGATATTGGCAGTCAATTCTCTTCTCTCATTCCTGGAGTGGAACATTTATAATCGGGTGTATGATAACCTAACCGTCCCTTTTCTGGGGAATTTACTAGCAAACATCTGGTCCCGGTGGCTGGCACATCTGGCATATGTTGTTGTCACGCTCCATTTGCGATGACGGGTCTTCATATATATACCCATCTATAACAAATATGGGAGATTTGTCTTACCCGGAGCCGCTGGTATGCAACAGCCATCAGCGGAAATTGCCTGATCCATTCTATTGCCTGGGTGTGGGTGTCTCTTCTGCTGATGGCCTCATATCTGAATAGTGCGGGCTTGTGGGCCCACATCTGGCTGTGTATTCGTGTATGTGGCGGCGCCTGAGCCTGTTCCGGCATGTGCGTTCGGTTAAGCTTCAATTCCATACCGCCAAGCCCACAAGCGCCCTATCACTTTTGGTGCGATTTGTGTCTGGTTTCACATCTCCTACACACCCAAAACCTCCCATCCAACACCTGTAGGGGCACGGCATGCCGTGCCCTTCGTTAGCGGTGTACCCAACCAGCCCAGACAATTCTTTGGAATTAAACTACCTTAACAGAACAAATATGCCTGTTCCGGTGCCATTGCGTTTGTTTTGTGTTTGCTGGTGTCAGGCATTGTATTTCTGGTCCAAAGAGCCGGTAATTATGTCACTTAGTTCACCTCTTTGCAATAGCCGAAAAGCGTAGTAATGTTTCGTGGTTACTGCTGGCGTTGGTAACACGGGGGCGGAGAAGAATCGATAACCTGTTAAATGCTCCTGTTTGGCCTTGAATTACTGGCCAGATAGTAAGAATTGAGAGAGCGTAATCATGGAAAAAGAAGAGGGAAAGACATCAGGCGAGACATTTTTTGCGGCCTCCCAACTTGCCAGACTTCATGATGCTCTATCCATAGCCGAGGAACTGGTAGGTGATCACTATCGCCTCTCCAGTATCAGACAGGACATTGGTCATTACGATGTGGTTACTGCAGTAGAGCATGGAAGCAAAACCATGGTTCCTGGTGTTCTGGCTGAAGTTGTGCACTGTTCCAGGTTGGAGAGCCTGCCTCCATGGTCTGAGCGATTGAGAGCCTTTTTTCGTGTTCAGGTCTATGACAGCCAGGTTCTTGAATGTGCTGGCAGGCTTTTGAAGCTGGGGATCTCGCTAGATGATATTCTGCTCCAAGTCATGATCCACGAGCTGGTGCATGTGGTTCGCTTCTCTCGTTTTCTCGGCCGGTTCAACGCGGACCCAGGCCAGGTTGTTGCTGAGGAGAGCATAGTGGAGAGCGAGACCGGCCAGATTCTGAATAGAGTAGCCGGAGGAAGGCCAGGGCTGCGCAAGTTGTTGGATCATGGTCTGCTCGGGAATGGGTGAGGCAAGGCGATGTGGGGCTGGATGTGGGGCTGGATGTGAGGCTGGATGTGAGCAGGGTGGGGTGTTTGTGGGGTTTCCGTGAGGTTGGTTTGTGTTTGTGTTTGTGCGGGGATGCCGCCAGGCAGGGCCCTGGCGGGGGGCATTGTCAGCCCCTTTCAGGTTGACAAATGGCCCATGGATAATTATGAATAGCCGGTAATGTCAGGAGGTATGAGATGCCTATTTATGAATATAAATGTGAAAATTGTGGCTCAGAGTTTGAAATCGAGCAGAAGATAACCGCATCGGCTGGTGCCGATTGTCCCAAGTGTGGAGGCCAGAAGGTGCGCCGTTTGATCTCCAACACCGCCTTTCATCTCAAGGGTAGCGGCTGGTACGTGACCGATTACAGCAGCAAGAGGACTGGTTCCACACCATCATCACCCTGCAAGGATGGCGGTTGTTCATCATCTGATGGTGATTCGTGTGGTGCTGCTGATTCTTGCTCCTCCGCTCCCTCATGTGGGTGTTCGGGCGGAAGCTGCAGCCACTAAGAGCTGGTGCTCGCTCTTGCGCCCCCCTCCTCTTCATTCCCCCCATCTCTCCCTCCCCCGTATTGACATAAGCTCCCCCATGCACTACCCATAACCTTACCAGTCCCTTACACACACGTTCCCCCGTGAACATGAGGAATCGGACCTGCCTGAATTCCTGATGCCGCTGCGGGCATTAATACCGTCCCGATAATAGCTGGATGAGACGCTGCCACCATAGCCAGTGCTGTTGCACCCACCGGTGCTGCAGCTACCCCAGTTGTTGGGGCCTGACGAACAGGTCCTGCTTCCGTTCTCATCGTAGTACCAGACATCATGGGTATAGGCTCCTAAGCCACTGCTCATGTTGCTATAGCTGGCGCAAGGGCTCTGCTGAAAATCCATATTCATGGCAATATGGCTCCCCGTGGGGCATGTCTGCCAAGTGGGACAGTGGAAACTCCATGAACTGGTGGCTGGGCTGGCAACCACACACACCTGACCCCATGTGGGCGAGATGCAGGCCCGCTGGGGAGCGCTCAGCTCACAATATCTCACCCCGTTGCTCATCCTGTACCAGGCATCCCGTGTAAAACCGTGATTTCGGTACTCCTGGCAGTTGGCTGGGGGATTGGTGATAGCAATTGGCTCCGCCATTGTACCCGGGTAATAGGTGGTTTCCACATGACAGGTGGCCTGGAAACCTCCATCTTCGGTGGTGACCGTGATCACACCCTCGGCACGTTCAATAAAGGATACCAGGGTGATCTTGCCACTCTGGTCTACGCTGAAGATGGCGGGATTGCTGGAGGACCAGTGAACTGCCTGGTTGGTGGCATTGGCAGGGATTACCGTGGCTGTCAGGGTGGCCCCCACATCCCCCATGTCGAAAGTGATGTTGGTCTGATTCAGGGTCACGCCGGACACGGGAACTGCCACCAGGATTTCCGTGTGTGCCGTGAACCCTCCGCTAATGGTGCGGGCCGTAATGGCGGTTAAGCCATAGTTGACGGCGGTCACCAGGCCGGTGTCTGCCTCTACGGTTGCCACGCCCGTGTTGTTGCTCAGCCAGGTCACCTTCTTGTCAGTAGCATCGGGAGGCAGAACAGTGGCGTTGAGTTGAAGCTGGCTTCCCTTCTGCATAGTGGCGGATTCAGGGGTAACACTGATGCCTGTTGCCGGTGTTTCCCACACATTAACTGTACATTCTGCCTGGTATCCATTCTCCAGGGTAGTAGCGCTGATTATAGCTTGACCCACCTTGCGGGCATCAATGAGCACAAAGTGGATGCCGTCATTGGGGTTGGGATCTGTGCCAGGGAGAATAGTGGCCACTGCTGGGTTGCTGCTGGTCCATGTGACGCCGGGGTTTGTTGCGTCAGCAGGGAGCACGGTAGCCGTAAGCTGCCCTTTTGAAAACCTCTCAATGGCCATGGTGGTTTTGCTCAGGTTAAGGAAAGTTACCGGTACCTCCACCGTAACCGTAGCCCGGGCGGTGAATCCACCATCTTGCGTAATGACTGATATTTCGGTGGTGCCTGCATTGACACCTCTCACCATGCCCAACTCCCCATCAATGGTGGCAATGTGCGGGTCCCTGGACAGCCATATTACCTTCCGGTTTGATGCGTTGGGTGGAGTGATGATGGTGTTGATGGTCGCCTGTTTTCCCTTCATGAGCCGGATGGTCGTTGGTGTCACGGTAATGCCGGTGACTGGCACGGTGGTGATGGTGACGGTGGCGCTGGCCATAAGTCCCTTATCCTGGGTGGTTGCGGTGATGGTGCACTGACCAGGGGCAATGCCGGTCACGTTACCCATGTTGTTTACCATGGCTATGGCTGGATCAGATGATGACCATATTACTGTCTGGTCACTGGCGTTGTCTGGTATGACGGTGGCGGTCAAGGTGCCGTTTCGGCCCGCGGCAATTCCCATGGTCTGGGGTGAGATCTGGATGCCGGTAACATTTTGGACCACATCCACAAGGCAGTAGGAACGGTAAGCACCATCCATGGTGATTACGGAGATTGTTGCCTGGCCTGATGAACGGCCTGTGACCAGACCTGCTGAGCTGACCTCCGCTACCTGAGGGGCGGATGACTGCCAGATTACGCTCTTGTTGGTGGCGTTGACCGGTTCCACGGTGGCGGTCAAGGTGACGCTTGCCCCAGGGACAAGCTTGGCAGAGCTGCGATTGATGCGGACGCCCCGCACCAGGGTGTTGCATGAGCCGTTCTGGCATGCAGCCCCGGCTGGGCAGCGGTTTCCGCAGGTGCCGCAGTTGGTGGCATCCTCTGTTGTCCATGTGCATGTGTTACCGCATTTTTCCATCCCGTCTGGGCACCATAGAGCGCACTGCCCGGCGTTGCATGTGTGGGAGGGTGGGCAGGCCCTGTTGCACCCACCGCAGTGCAGGTGGTTGTAGGCAGGGTCGATGCAACCATTGTTGCAGGTCAGGAGGCCAGGGCCGCAGGGGAGTGTTGAACAGATGCCCTCGTTGCAGAGCTGATTACTGTCGCACTGGTTGCCGCAGGAACCGCAGTTTTCCCAGTCTGATGAGGTCTGAGTGCAGGTGTTGTCGCATGCTTGCTGGGAAGGAGGGCATATCAGGGTGCACTCTCCGTCCAGGCACTGGTAACCGTCTTGGCAGCTATTCCCGCATTGACCGCAGTGTGTTCTTGAAGTGTCCAGGTTGTGGCACTCGCCAACGGAAGCCTCACCGCCTTCAGCGTCTTCAAGCTGGCACCTGGTCTGGTCCTGAGGGCAAGGGACCTCCATACACTCACCTTCTGAGCAGTGCTCGTCCTGTGCACATCGGTTTCCGCATGTGCCACAATGGGCAGAGTCTGTGTTCGTATCTACGCAGGTGAGTGTGCTTGTGCCGGAAGCAGAGCACGGGGTCAGATTGTTTGGACAATTATCAGACGTGCCTGTGTCTTCCCGGTTTTCTATGCCTGTGTCTGTGTCTGTGGTGTCTGAGTCACTGTTGCTGCAGGCACTGCTCTGAAGAAGCAGCATGAGCAGGATGAGCAACATTACGGGAAGCGAAGCCTGATGCCGGGCTCTGGTTAATCTTAACATGTCTGATGGTGTGGTTGAGTATGGCAACGGTGCGGAGAGTGACATTGTGCGGGTATTCATGTCTTCCTCAATAACTAAAATGCAGTGGAGCAGAGAGGCCACCCCCACTGCAGAAGTAATTTTGTAAAATTCCAACAAACGTTGATTATTACAGGGAGGCCAAATCAAGTCAAGGCTACTGAATTCTATTGAGTCATCTTCCATGGTCAGGTAGGCTATGTTTTCGTTTAATGAGATCAGCATCAGCACCCACAACAACACATAATTTAGCTCGATATGGGAGTAATCGATGGACTGCGCAGCAAACTTTGTTCGTTGTTTGGCGATCCACATGCCACGCTTCCTTTTCAATGACCAATGGCGATTGTCATGGGTCCAAAAACTGGTACCCATCCTTGCTCTGTCGCTATTGCTAGTGACCATGGGGGCTGGTTGTACCGCTGGTAATGGTAATGGACGGGGTGGAGATGAAGATACCGCCGGGGATGGTAGTGTTGAGGATGCTCTGGATGGAGAGCTCTCTGGAGATGTGGGGGCTGAGGGTGATGGTGGTGGGGAGTATGACTGGCGGCCTCCTTTTCAGGATGCCTTGCCATCAGGGAGCGTGATCACGCCTGAGCAGGGAGGCACCATCAGCACATACGACGGGAGCATCAGTGTCACCCTTCTGCCCGGCGCAGTTGCCGAGCCGGTAGTGGTCAACCTTTACGCAAACCCAGGGTTGCCTCTCCCCCCCGCTGACATGGTGGATCTGGGGCTGAGGGTTGAGGTTGATGTGAGAGATGCTGGTGGATCTCCGGTGAGAGAGTTATTGCTGCCTGCCTACATCCATTTTGCGTACGAGGACCCTGAGTCGATGATTGGCTCAGTGTCGTCCCTGGTGGTTTACGGGCATTCCTCTCCATCGGGTGAAGACGGTGATGGGGCTGGGGGTGGGGCAGGGGTAGGGAATGGTGAGAGTGAAGATGGTGAATGGCACCCCCTCCCAACCGCTCTCTCAACAGCTAACGGTACGGCTATGGGAGTGACGGAGCACTTCTCCTCATTCGGGCTCTTCATGCCAGCCCTCGGTGGTGCCCTGGGCTGCTATGCTCCTGGTCGTTGTGTCACCGTCATCAGTGAGCATGATCCCATCCGTTCCATGGGGATGGACGGGGCGGGGAACCTCTACTTTATGTATGGCTCAGGAACTCACATCTACCGGAAACCCGCCGGCGGAGGCCCCGAATCCGTTGAGGCCTTCTTCGATGTGCGCCAGGCCTATGAGGGCACATGGCTCTATGAGAACAAGATTGTCGTATCGCCCGATTCAGGCAATGTCTACCTGTTGCGTAAAAGGAAGGTCTTCAAAATCACTCCCAATGGCAACTGGTCCCTGCTGTTCCCATCCGAATCAGATAGTGCGGTGGAGGTTCACGCAGCCTGGATCAATCCCAATGATGGTGCTCTCTGGGTCCAGTGCAGGGAGTCGTTCACCACTGATACTCTGAAGCAGCTCAACCCAGAGAGCGGCCAGGTAACGAGAGAGGTGGCATTCTCCTCTACAACCAGATCCCTGGACTTAAATCACTGCTCATGGGTATTCGATTCCCAGGGCAGGTTATTCTCCATGAGGTGGAGCGGGCTCTATGTGCTCAACACCCCCGATGATCCTACAGAGAGATGGCATCTGGTGACAGAGGGATTTGTGGTGAGTCCCCGTGGATACGGGAGGGCTCTGGCAGCAGACAGGGACGGGAGAGTATATGCGGCTGGTGTCCTCCCTATATGTAAAGAGCAGGACTGCCAGGCCGAGGTGGAAGCAGCCGCATTGGCCAGCTCTTTTATCACGGTGGTTGGCGGCAGCGGTGGTGTTGGTGGCGGCAGTGGCCCGATGGTGATTGGGACCATCAGGGGGCAGGGGCGACCGGCCTCACTGTTGGTGGCGAAAAATTCTCTCCTGGTGAGCAGCGGCATGCAGATCAGTGCGGTACCTGTTGGACGGATTGATCCATCTGACGGACAGGCTTCAGGTCTCACAACCTCAATGATTGGTTCCATATCGGGCAAAGGCAGCTACGTCAGCCTGCAGGGCACTGTCTCTGCCAACGCCCCCAGCCATGGCGTCTGGCTTGGAGATGTGCGGCTTCGGCTGGCCCAGGTGCTCCCGGGTGAGCTGCGGTTCCTGATCCCTAATTATGGCTATGGCTGGGACAATATTGAGCACAACCTGCCTGATCTAGGCCGTGAGGTGCGGATGACTCTGCCATCGGGTGGGCTGGTTGCCACCCTGAACGGCAGCAGCGTTGAACTGGGTAGTGTGGAGACGCCGGAGCCGGGTAACTACAAGTCTGCCTATTACAATCAGGCCGAGGGACAGGGGAGCTGCTATTCTACCGACCTTGGCTCGGGTTGGATCCTCCGCCCACCCCTTGAGCTTGCTACTGGTGAATGGATGATCTGGACGCCTCTCCAGTCTCCAGACTGGAGCTGGGAGATCACCTCCAGGGATGGACTATTCCCCAAATGGCAGGCGACAGAGAAGGGTCCGTGGCTGGCTTACCAGTTCAATACGCCTGGCACTTATGTCTTCGATTGGGTTAAGGGAGGGGAGACCCTGGAGTGTCAGGTGCGGGTCAGTGCGGGAGGGGCGTCGGCCTACCGCACTGATTTGAACGTCGATCCGACTGTGGGTGGTGTCTTCTATAGTAATGGGGCCAGCCTCAGGATTCCAGCGGGAGCGCTCCCGGGCACAGAGCCGTACCAGGTGCGAATCCGCACATCCAATCCCACGCCCCCTCAGTCCGATGTGCCTGAGCCTGCGTCAGCTGAGGATCGTTATCGTTATGCGTTCTCCATTACTCCCCAGCCAGACCAACTGAACGGCACGATTAGATTCGGTATCTCCGGCGGAGTGGGTGGCGGTGGAACAGGTGGTCCATTGCCAGTCTTTTATGACAGTGGCATGAACAGCGCCGTACCCGCTTCATGGCAGCAGTCTATCTACCTGCCCCTGGAGTATGAGACGGGTGGGGAGGGAGGTCGGGTTAACCTGGTGTTGCGGGCTGGTGACTATTCGTCGGACGAACCTATTCTGGACAGGGAATCCCAGGGCACAGCTCTGAAGAGCGGAGGGCAGCCCAATGTAGGCCACCGGATCAGGGCCAAGGTTAATGAGATTACGGCCAACCTGTGGTGGAAGGTGGGCTTGCCCGACGAGAAGGTGGAGGATGATCATTTCACCATCCTCTATAATACCCGGGATGGGATAACGGCGGACAAAGCCCTGGTGGCCCACGAGGGGTTGACCATGGCGAGGAGCCGGTTCAAGAGCATGGGGTTTGCGGTGCCGGATTGGGTCATTGTCACCATAGACAGGAATCTGGACGCAGAGGGGAGCACCTCGGGGCTGGGACGGATTGGCCACTGGAACATGACCCTGGCCGGTTGGCTGGCCGATGAGGATTTGCGGTCGGTGGCAGCCCACGAGCTGTTCCATATTATCCAGTATGAGAACATGTCTTATGGGGCCAGGGTGCGAAAGTTCGAGTGGAACTGGTGGCTGGAGGGCAGCGCTGTGTGGGCCGAGCATCTGCTCTTTCCCGGTGAGAACTCGGCGGCAGACTGGGTCAAGGCTGGGGCCGACTTTATCCATGCGGGGCTCTATAATTACGACAGCCTGAGTGATGAGCAGGCGTATGCGTGTGTGGCCCTGGTGGATTTTCTTGAGAAGGAGCATCCTGGAGCGGTCCTCTCTATCTTCGGCAAGCTGGGTGCCTTCACGGCCCCCGATGATGCCATGGTGGAGGTGGTGGGTGGTATCGGGACCTTCATGGAGGAGTTTGCCATGGCATACTTCAGCCAGAAGGATGCCCCCTATTCAGGCTGGGATTTGACCAAGGCATTCAGACCCCCCATGGTGGTCGAAGCACCAGCTACGGTTTTGATTAATCGGAATATGCCTGCGCTCAGTGCCATTGCGGTTAAGGTGTCTGCAAACGGTGATGTTGGCACGGTACCGGTATCATTCACGGAAGCTACCGGCAGCGTGGTCAGGCCGGTCCACTGCAGTGGTATGGACACCACAACGGTCATTGATAAGGCTGGCTTAGTGATGGGGACCATCGCAGGAACCCTGGTGCCAGAAGGGATAGTGCTCGCTAAGGCTGCTACATTCACCCCTGACAAGCAGTTCATGGTGCTCTACTCCAACGGGAGCGCAGACTCCTGCATCCCCAAAATCATCTATGAGATCCCCACTATTACTTCAGTGACACCTCAATCATTCTATTACAAATCACCGGTCACCCTTCAGGTTGCAGGCAGCGGTTTCGGTAGTGCGTCGGCACCATTTAAGGTTGAAATCTTCAGCCGGGAATACCCATACCAGTCCTGGTTTGGTGACGTTTTTAACGTTAACATTCCCGCCAATTCCTTCACACCCATGACCGTGGACGTGAGAGTTCGCCATAAAGCTGACATATTGAGCAACATCAAATCAGTCACCATCACTGGAGATGATGATTGATGTGAGATGTATATGTTCGGTTAAGATTTGGGTCTGGCACCACATCTCCCACCCACCAACTCAAGGCCTCCCTCCTAACACTGTGTGGGCATGGCACGGCCGTGCCCTTCGCCAGCGGTGCCCCCAATCCCGCCGCAATCGCTGAACCGACTGAGCCGTTATTTACTCTCAATTTTGGGCTTTTCGGACACAATCCGGGTTGATTCTTTTCCCAATACCCCATACTGTATCAGCCAATATTCATTCACATCAGCGTCTTTCATCTTTGGGGAATCTACATGCTTGACTTGTCCGGGACCACCATTGGCGAATACATTCTTGAACGAAAACTAGGTGAAGGCGGGATGGGAGCAGTCTATTTTGGGCGCCATAGGGGTTTGGACCAGGAGGTGGCCATCAAGGTGCTCAACCCGATTATCGCCACCAACCACGAGCTGAAAGAGCGCTTCCTCCAGGAAGCCAAGATACAGGTGAGCCTGCGCCATCCAAACATTGTCATGGTACATACCGCTATTACTACTGGACCCCATATGGCGCTCATTATGGAGTATGTGGATGGTACATCACTTGAAAAGGTGTTGGAACGTCGGGGCACCCTGCCTGTGGCCGATGCTGTCCACATCATCAAGCAGGTACTCTCTGCCTTGGAGCACGCCCACAGCAAGGGTGTGATTCATCGTGACATCAAACCCTCAAACATAATGATCCACGCTGATGGTACCGCTAGGGTGATGGATTTCGGCATAGCCAAGGTGCTCGGCGGGGCCAAACTCACCCAAACAGGAACCACAATGGGGTCAGCCCACTACATGTCGCCAGAGCAGGTGCTGGGCCGCAAGGACATTGATCACCACACAGACATATACTCCCTGTGAATCACCCTTTTTGAGATGCTCACCGGACGGATTCCCTTTAATGTGGATCTGGACGGCAATACTGACTCGGACTTCCTGATCAAGAGAGCCCATGTGGATGAGCCGCCCATGGAATTGAGCGATCTCCGCCCTTATATATCCGTGTGGGTCTCGGATGCGGTGAAGAAGGCCCTTAAGAAGGACCCCAACGAGCGGCATCGAAGTTGTGGGGAGTTCTTGCGGGCGCTGGACGGTGGGGAAGCGACTACAGTGGTCAATTCGTCGGAGATAATCCTGGAAGCACCTCCAAGTGATCCATTACCACCCTTCCACAAAGGCCAGCAGAGCGGTGATAATGGAGAGACTCTGATTCAACCCGCAAAATTAAAGAAACAAGGCGAATCAAAGAATCGAAAGATAATTTATGGCGCCGTTGCCATATGTGCTTTTGTGGGTGTTGGGTATTGGGTTGGCAGTGGTTCTGACGGAGCGGATTTTGCCCGTATTCCCGCTGGCTCTTTCATCATGGGGAGCCCATCAGGCGAACTGGGCCGATTTGATGATGAAACGCAGCATCATGTGAGCATCTCACGTCCCTTTATGATGCAGGTTACTGAGGTCACTCAAGGTCAGTGGCAGGACCTGATGGGGTATAATCCAGCACATTTCAAGGGATGTGGAGCTAATTGCCCCGTGGAGCAGGTCAACTGGCATGAAGCTCTGGCCTATGCAAACGCTACGTCTGCTACTGAGGGAGTGGCTCAATGCTTCGATTGCACAGGCAGCGGTACTAGCGTGGAGTGCGACCTCAAGCCCCAATACACCAAGCCCCAGGATTGTCCGGGGTATCGCCTGCCAACCGAAGCGGAGTGGGAGTATGCGGCCCGGGCAGGGACAACGACAGCATTTCACACAGGAAGGATAACAGGTACAACGACCTGCTCCAACATGGACGCCGCCGGTTGGTATGATTCCAATTCAGGCAGTACCACCCACGCTGTCGGTGGCAAGGCGGCCAATGCCTGGGGCTTGTATGACATGCATGGCAACATGTGGGAGTGGACCTGGGACTGGTATCAGGAGAATTTTGGCAGCACGGCTGTGACAGACCCTGCAGGGCCTTCTTATGGCTCGAACCGCGTTTTACGGGGCGGCTCCTGGCGCAATAGCGCCAGGTACTGCCGGGCTGCGAGCCGTTACGACAACGATCCCGGTTCCCGCTACATCTTCATCGGGTTCCGCCTTGTCAGGTCAATTTGATTTCCCTCTGCTCTCTTACCCTTTTACCCTGTTTTAACCAAAAGGTATTCAGACCACATCATGACCACACCCCGCTGTTGCTACAGCGCCGGCCAGTTACTCGTCTTTGATGGTCCACCCAAGGCATGAACCATTCCTTGTCCGCTGTGAGGGTGCCGATCCTGGCGTTGATGTTGTCGGAAACCACCATGGCCTCGTTGAATGCGAACAGGGAGGGAATCTGGCGTTTGTATGAGCTTGGTCAGGGCTTCCCTGAGCCACCCTTTCAGCACCACCTGGTCGTAGTCTCCCGTTCCGACGCCGAGCCGCTAGGGGTGATGTCAGGGCCGGAAACCACCTCGTAACCCAGCTCCTCAAGCTACTTGAGGGCAGCCTTTTCCACGTCGGATTCGGCAAATGTACGTGGCATCCCTATTCCTGTCTCTTCTTTCGCTTGATGGCAGCAGCATCGGGCAGTTGCTTCACTGCCTTTTCAAAAGCCTGATCTATCGGCTGGGGCTTGGTGTCCTGCAGAGAACGGAACTTGTCATACTCCAATTCGGCCTTGGCTCTTGCCACATCTGCCGTGACCTGGCCAGCATGATCCAGTAGTTCTCTGCCCGATATTTTCAGAAACTCGTCCAGCTTTCTGATCCAGTCCTGCATGGTCATGGGCTTGCGTTCCATGGCCTGCAGCTCGGCGTAGTCTATGTAGATGGAGACGATGCGATGCAGGACCTGAAGCTCCTCTTCGGTCAGGTAATTCTTGGCGATTACAGTATCTCCTCTGCGAATGATTCCCCCCGGGCGGACAGTCTGCAGACCCATGAAAGGCTTACCCGCATCGGCACGCTCCACAATTACTTCCGCAGCAGTGTGACCATGGGTGGCCCAGTGCATCTTGTTCTGCACGGTGGCAAAGAATGTCTGTGACAGCTCAGTGTCTGGCTTGTAGTCTACGCTCGTTGCATAAATGTCGAGTACCTTCTGATAGAACCTGCGCTCTGAAGCGCGGATATCCCTAATCCGCTCGAGCAGCTCATCGAAGTAGTCTGCTTGACCAGGGCCGGGCGGATTCTTGAGCCGCTCGTCATCCATGGTGAAGCCCTTCACCAGGTATTCATCAAGACGCTCTATGGCCCATTGACGGAATTGAGTACCTCTGTGACTGCGAACTTTGAACCCAACAGCAATTATGGCTGCCAGATTGTAATGAAGCACCTGTCGCTGAACTTGCCGATCCCCCTCCTGGCGAACTATTAAGTATGGCTTAATAGTTGCCTCACCATTTAGTTCTCCATCCGCATAGATGGCTTTCAGATGTTGATTGATGTTCGGTACTGTTGTCTGGAAAAGTTCAGCCATCTGCACCTGGGTGAGCCATATGGTCTGATCCTCGAATCGACATTGTATACGAGTGCGGCCATCCTCGGTCTGGTAGAGGATCAGCTCTGAGTCGGTGGCGGGTCGATCAGTCATGGGTACTGTTCCCTTTGTTGTTGCCGGGCGGACACACTTCTTCGAGAGATACTTGCATGTTGTTGGTGACTGTTGTTTCCAGATATAAACAACTGACAAGGTGAGCCTTTTTGGGCATTTCAGGTTGCCGAAGAACGGACACAAAATTTTGTGTTGACAAATAAGTATAAGCCGAAGAATCCTTCTGCTTATTACGTAAACCATAACAAGTTTGATTGAAGGCCATTACTGTACCTAATTGAACAATTTTTCCTACTGTTCCTCTTGCTGTGATGATTACTGTCCTGCTAGGGAGCAGCTTTGCTGAACTGTTATCAAGACCTTCTTGTGTGATTCTCTCTTCACTATCATATAGAAAACGTCTCCTTGCAGATGATATGTCTTTCGCTGTTGCCCACTTTATTCCGATGCCCTCTTTACCCAAATATTGATTCACTTTCCGCACAGGCGTCCCACCTAATACTGGTGTAGCCACCTCAGATACTAGTGCCATTTTCTACTCTATCACCATCAGACCTTCTCTTTGCCAGCGAAACCTATGATTTGTCTTTGCTGTTTGGCTGGAGTGGTCAGTGACTGAATGGCATCAAACAACACCATGATTTGCTGATCATGGGTGGACAACTTCCGCTCTAACTCATCGAGTTTGGTCGCCAACTGACGATTGGTGGCAAGAATGTTGCGGAGTTTTATGAAGGCACGCACCACCAGGATGCTCATCTCAATGGCGCGGCCGGAATTGAGGACAGATGCCGCCATGATCGCCCCATGCTCGGTGAAGACATAGGGGAGATATTTCCGATGGCGACCTCGACCAGTTTCTATGGTCGCAGATTGCGACCTTAAAGCTTGGTGTTCTTCATCAGTCATCTGAAACATGAAATCCAGCGGAAAACGATCCTGATTCCGCTTCACCTGTTCATTCAGGCGCTTGACCGTCACCCCATAAAGATCTGCGAGAGTGACGTCGATGATTACCTTCTGGCCGCGCAATACAAAAATGGAACGTTCCACTCGCTCCAAAGGAATGAGAGCCTTTTCGGAGCTCTCGTTCAATTTAACAGTGCTTTGGAAAGAGACCTCATCCCCCATAGCCAATCACCTTCAGGTTGGCGCCGTTATTTTCCCGCTTGTTCATCATTTGCTCCTGAAAAGGTCCCCCGGTGAGATTAGCTTGCCCATGACGATGGGAATCCCCCCGCACGGCCCGATACCATGTAGAAGCAGACACAGGCCAATAACCATGGACTAGAAGGAAACAAGTATACATAGAGGAGACCAAGCTGACAAGTAACAAGGCAGGCATCACCGGATGGATGTTGTTGGGAAAAATGCCGCCATCCCGGTTCCAGGACTCCCAGACTGTTCTTTCAATTTCCGTCAAGTAGAGGCGACAAACTATGCCGACACAGGGGGCAAAACCCTGTAAGCAGCTTTTGGGGGGTGCTTTCGATGTGCTTACAAGCATTCCTGCAGACCCAAAAACAACAAAGGCCCTGATGTGTTCAGGGCCGCTTGCGGTGTAGTTGTGCCGGGAGCGGGAATCGAACCCGCACGCCTTGTGAGCGGGGGATTTTAAGTCCCC
>CAYZFJ010000018.1:0-19204 GCA_964477705.1 uncultured Myxococcia bacterium
GTTGATAAGGTGTGTCATTGTCCTTGGTGGAGCACCATTTTCATTTTTGTGTAGAAGTGCGTGCCTTGCGTAGGGGCGAGCTGAAACGAGGAATGAGGGCCCCCAATCTTCTGTACGGGCACGGCATGCCAGCATGTCAGGCCCTGATTGCCAGCGGTCAAGCCAACCGCCAACACAGTTTCGCTCCAGGTTTGATTGGTGGCGGCACGGAGCCCTGTAGGGCGATCGCCGCTCGCCCCCTACATAGAAGAGCGGAAAGTGATAAGTTGAAAGCTTGAAGAG
The DNA here is from genome assembly GCA_964477705.1 of uncultured Myxococcia bacterium. Classification (GTDB taxonomy): domain Bacteria; phylum Myxococcota_A; class JAVEVO01; order JAVEVO01; family CAYZFJ01; genus CAYZFJ01. The sequence continues at coordinate 283 of CAYZFJ010000018.1, forward strand.
AAGAGAGGAGTGAGGGCCCCCAAATTGGTGCTGGTGCTCATGAGGAACAACTGGTGCTGATTTTCTCTAACCTCTTGCCCCTCGCACTTTGCACCTTGCATTATCTCAAGTCAGATCAGATCTAAGCTCTCCAGGGTGAGTGCCAGGGTGCGGTGGTTGGGGGCATAGATGGCTGTCATACCCATTTGGCCGGCGCTTTCAACATTTTCCATTTTATCATCTATGAACAGACAATCCGCCGGGTTAAGCTTGAATTTGTCCAAGGCCTGAATCAGGAATTCAGGAGTGGGCTTGCATACGCCCAACAGGCAAGAAGCAGCAATACCAGAGAAGAGCTTCATCCACCTGAACCTGTCGTTGAGGGCCGCTAAATGCAAAGGATCAATATTAGTCGCTGCATAGACCGGCATCCGCCTGTTGATGAGACGCAATATGTTCACATTGGGAGTAATCTCTTCGAACATATCAGACCACATCTCACCGAAGATAGCTGGGTTGAGGTCAGCCTGCATACAATTAACTGCCCTTAAGCAGAATTCTTCCCTGGAGATGAGCCCTTGATCGAACTGCCCTTTCAGGTTGTTGTTGAAGATAGCCATGTCGATTTGTTCGGTGGTACATCTGGTCCGTGAGGCCAACTCCTGCTTAAACTGATCTAGATTGACTTTTACCAGGACGCCGCCCAGGTCAAAGAACGCACCATAATAACCGTGAGGAATGTTTCTTCTTTTCATTTAAGCAAATCCCAAGACAAATGTGAGTGTTGAGTATCGATTTTTGCAGCGGAAAGCTGGCTGCATTCAACCATTAACTACAAGCCCTGGTTTCGCAAGCCCTGCAAGTTAGATGTAATTAAATTTCTTAAGACGAATGATGCTGAACGAGTGCGGGGTGGCCCGTATTGGTGGCATCCCTGGCTCAGATGAGTATTCACTTCACTCCTAGCATCAAGCTACCGCAGCGCAGCACCTCCTCCCGTAATTCTCCCTGTCTCCGCAAATAGCTAGCGGGACAACACATGCCAATTTATACTTCAAGTCGCAACACTATCAGCCTTCGCATTGGTTGTGACACATCTATGATTCATCTATGGCATTCAATACCAAAGATTCATAGCTGGACCCGGTGAGACACTGGCTCCGATTGAACAGGAAAAAATCTAATTTGAAATTCTTTGGGACCACCCATTGTTTTGTTCCGAGGATAACTGAGGGGGATGAACATTGAATTTTTTCGGCTTTAAGGTGGTTATGGGTGATTCATGCGAAATCGCCAGGAGATGGTTAGATTGGTGTGAACGGAATAGTTCCAAAGTCCTTTAAGCAGCAGGTCTGATAGTCAGCCAATGTTGATGGTAGAATATGAAACTTACAAATGAAAATGCACCAAGAGAGTATGCGGAATCAGCACTGGATATGGCAGTGATCATCAATGCCAATGCGGGCAATGCTTCCCGGCGGGTAGTTAATAACATCTCTCAACTGGTTCCTGCAGAGAATATTTTTATCTCTACGGACAAGGATTCGTGTCGGGAGCAGCTCCACATCATTATGGAGAGAAGGTATTCTCGACTTGCAATTGGTGGCGGTGACGGCACCTTAGCATTCATCATTGAAGACCTCTTCAATGCTATGAATGAGAGGCGAGCTGCTCTACTGGAGAACTCCCGAAACGGGAAAGGGGCAGGGGAGGGAGCTATAACACCGTCGCTACCACCATCATTACCATCTTTGCCTCTGTTGCTGGTTCTCAAGATGGGGACCGGAAATGCCTTGGCCAGTCATGTGGGAGCTCGGCATGTGATTAACGATTTAGAGCAGGTGATCACGGGTAAGGCGGCGATCACTAACCGTAAGCTGGGCCTTATGGAAGTAGATGGCAGACTCTCATTTTTTGCTGGAATGGGGCTTGATGCCATGATTGCGGCCGATTATGCTGACCTGCGCAAGGAGCTATCTACCACTGCTCTGAAGGGATCGTTCAAGGGGTTAGGTGCCTACTGGGGTGCAATCATGACCCGAACCATGCCCCGTGTCATGCGGGAAAAATATGCCAATGTGAGGATAATCAATAACGGCAGCATCGCCTATCAGGTTAATTCCAAGAATGGACTTACCGAGAAGACCTTCTATAAGGATGATGTGCTGTATGATGGCCGATGTCTGATCGCATGTGCCGGGACGTTCCCGTATTATGGTTTTAATATGAGGATGTTCCCCCACGCCTCCCGTTTGCCCGGCTTCTTTCAGCTAAAGATCGCCTCAACCGGGCTTGCAGAGACCTTGGCTTCTATGCCAGGCGTATGGCGTGGTACCATGATGAACGAAAATATTAAGGATATCCTCGCATCAGAGGTGAGTCTCCAGTTCTCCAGGGATGTCCCCATTCAGGTCTCGGGAGATCCTGATGGGTGGCGTTCCAATATGACAATTCGCATGTATCCCCATACCATTGATTTAATCTCATTTCCTGAGCGGCATTTCAAGATCGGGCCGAGCCGATGACAGGGTCTTCTCTCCAGGCAGGAATATTGGGCAACTTCTCCCCGGCAGTCATAGGTCCTGTTTCTATGAGACTCGCCGTGGGTGTGGTGCAGACATATGGTGCAAATAACCCCTTTGGATAGTGGTTCCCTGTCAGTCCTCTGCCCACGTGGGGCAACCGGGCAGTATAGCTGGTGGTAGCCCGGTTCAAGTTAATTATGCCAAAGTCAAGGGTTCCCATGGCCATGTTGAATTCTTCGGGTTTGGTGGTGAATATGGAGGCAACAAGCCGGTGGGCAGTATCATTAGCAGCTGATAGCGCCTCTTCCAAATCGTCAAAGAGATACACTGTCAAGTTGGGGACTGGATGGGGACCAGTCTGGTAGCTGTGGTGGTGTTGCTTGTAGTGGTGGTGTGATGATGGGAGCAGATGGACAGATGGTGTTATATAGAAGCCCTTTCGGTCTAAGGCAGGGGTACCGCTTGGAATAAGAATCTCTGCTTCATCCATCTCAGCCTGCATGGTGACTTGTGTCATGGTTTCAAGGAATGTTTCGCTGATCAGCGGTCCCATAAAGGTATCATGTTCCATTCCGTATCCGACCATTACATGCCTGACCATGTGAAGGAAGAAATTCATGAAGTGATCTGCCACTCTTCTATTCAAATAAAGTCGTTTGGTGGACATAAACCGCTGGCCAGCGGTGAGGAATGCACCAGCAAACACCTCATGCACAGCCCTGTCCATATCTACATGATCGCAGACAATTGCCGGGTTTTGGCCCGGGCATTCCACCACTACTGTCTTGTCCAGTTGTTCGCTTGTTGCGCTCAGGATTTGTCGGGCGTACTCAGCTCGCCCCGACCAGTCCACTAGGGATACATCCCGGTGAAGAGCCAGGCTGTCAGCGCCCGCTGTATCTGTGTTGACCATGTTCAGGACCCCATGGGGGAGCTCGGCGGCTTGGGCAGCCTCACCCATGATTTGGGCGGTCATGGGAGCCAATGGGGGCACATTGAGCACCACAGTGTTACCACTGAGGATGGCAGCAATGATCGAACTGTGGGCGCCATGGGCGGGAAATATTGTGGGGGGGAAAATGGCAGCCACTCCTCGGGGCCTGAAGTTGCAGTGGCCTGAAAGACCTTCGGGGGCAAAACGGGCAATAAGAGGCGCTGCTTCAGTAAGCAGGATGTCTGTTTTGAAAAGCAGGGCCCGAGTTTCGTTCACTGCATCGTGGATGCTTTTCCCGGTCTTAAGTACCACCACCCGGGTCAACTCATCAAGTCGTTTTCGCAGGGCTTCCCTGTACTGCCGGATAAAATGCGCCCTCGTCTCCATGGAAGTGTTTGACCATTCCCCGAAGGCGGCTGCTGCCGCTCCCACTGCTTCGTCCACATGCTTGGGGTCTATCTGCACAAACCCGAGGTGATTGTCCAGGTCGCCAGGATCCACATCCTCGTGTACACCAGTGGTATTGGACGATGAGCGGAACGTTCCTGCTATGAAATCTCCATTGAATTCGAAGATCATCAGTTTGCTTCCATTCCATGTGGTGGATGTCGTCTTTACGCTTGTGCTTATGTGGTCCAGGGCTTTGAAGGGCAACTGCACAATGTGATTAAACGGGTGCTGGGGGAAAACCTTTTATATTAGCGTGACGATGGAAAGTGAAATTACATGTGGGTTGTAAGTTTTTGCTTGACTGCGTTGTGCTCATGTCTTATAGGCAATACAGGTAATTGCAAATGAGTCGCAATTACATTCGTCCTTCGAAGAGTTTGGTGGTCGGGTCAGAATTCGTCGATCGATTGTAACAACTGTATGGCAATGCAACCCTAAGCGGATAGTCGTCTATGCCACCTTGGAGTGATGAGAATGGATATTATTAGCCTGCGAAAACTACTAGGCCAGTGTGGCATGCGATGGACGCCCGAGAGGGAGGCTGTGTGGATTGCCCTGAATGGTTCAGAGAAACATCTCGGGGCCGAAGAGCTTCTTGAAGAAGCCCGATGTCACACCGATCGCAAGATTAGTTTGGCCACCATTTACCGTACCATCTCACTTTTTGTTCAGATCGGTCTTGTGCGCCAGATCATGGATCACAATGGGGAGCGGGTGCTTTATGAGGCTGTGATGGGCCAGTCACACCATGATCACCTGGTTTGTAGTCAGTGTGGTCATGTGGTTGAATTCTCAGTTGATCACATTGAACGTATGCAGGAGCAGATAGCTCGTCAGTATGGCTACCAGCTTATCAGCCATTGTCATGATCTCATTGGAGTTTGCGAGGATTGCCAGAAGACGCAAATCAAACCCTGTGAAAAATTGGAAAAGTAATTTATTTTTTCAATTATTATATCCTATGAATTCATGCAGGATCTGATGGTTTTCAGGCTTGGATGATAGAAGTTCTGAAACTAATATTGCTGTATTTATGAAGGCTTACAGTATAAGGCGATAAATTTTAAGGATGAATAGCCAAGATAGAAAAAATTATGTCACCTCAGCCACCTGTCTGATGTCCAGCGAGAAAGGGCTGAGTTGTAGCAAGGATACTTTTTATTCTTCTGTGAGTAGTGCCAGTGGCGCTGGCAGTGATAATGGCGGCAGTGGTGGTGGTGGTAGTGATTTAGCTGTTACACCGCCCTCTGTCAGAGTTCCAGAATCGGTCAGCCCGCCCATTGCCAGACTCATTTTGGCAGGAAATCCCAATGTTGGCAAGTCTGTGATTTTCGGGGTGCTCACTGGCAGCTATGCAGTGGTGTCCAATTACCCGGGGACTACCGTGGAGGTGACTAAGGGGCGGATGAGCCTCAAGGGGCGCCTCTGTGAGGTGGTGGATACCCCCGGCGTTAATGGGCTGTTGCCCATGAGCGAGGATGAAGCTGTCACCAGGGATATCCTCATGACAGGAACCCCTGACGACAGCGTGCTCATGGTGCTTGATGCCAAGAATCTGCGCCGTGGTTTGGGTCTTGTTCTACAGGTTGCCGAGATGGGCTTGCGGATAGCGGTAGACCTGAATATGTGTGATGAGGCCTCTGAGCGGGGTTATGCCATCGACCAGAAAAAGCTCGCTACCATCCTTGGGGTGCCAGTAGCTGGCACTGTGGCTACGAGTAAGAAGGGTACTGGCGAAATCCATAATATTGTCCACCGTGCTGGCTACCTTTTGCCGAGAGTGGATTATGGGCCGGCCATTGAGGCTGCTGTTGCCAGTGTGCAGGAGTTGTTGCCGGAGAGTATGGAAGGACGAAGAGGGTTTGCCCTCATGCTGCTCTCCGGTGATACCACTCTGATTCAGTGGTGCAGGGACAATATGAATGGGGCGAAGAGGGCACAACTGAAAGAGATTATTCGCAATCTGAGCTCTTCCAGCGAAAGTGTACAAGCGCTCATTCGCAAGTGCCGCCTGGCTCTGGTTGATTCTATCTGTGCCCAGGTGGTGAAACGGGTTCCCGCATCTCGTCGGTATTTTGGTCATAAATTCGGCAATATCGCCATGCACCCGATCTGGGGGGTGCCCATCATGTTGGCGGTGCTGGCGCTGATCTATTTTCTTGTAGGGCATCTGGCTGCCGGTGTGGCGGTGGACTGGCTCCAGGTAAACGTGTTTGAGCGGATAGTAAATCCGGCTACGCTCTGGATTGTGGAGCTCTTTACCGGATCTTCAGGCACAGTACACGATTTTCTGGTGGGGGCAACCGGAAACGGTGTAGCAGTTGGCGATGGGGCCGGGCTCCTGGTGGGTGATTATGGGCTCGTCTCTATGGGGCTCAACTACGCCCTGGCTATAGTACTGCCCATAGTGGGAGCTTTCTTTCTCGCTTTCTCTCTGATGGAAGACTCCGGCTACCTGCCCCGGTTATCGGTGGTGGCCAATCGGGCATTCAAGGTCATTGGGCTCAACGGTAGAGCAATCCTTCCTATGGTGCTGGGATTGGGATGTGGGACCATGGCCACCGTTACGGCCAGAATCATGCCCACCCGCAAAGAGCGGCTTCTGGTCACTTTTCTGCTTGCCCTGGCAGTTCCATGTTCAGCCCAGCTGGGGGTGATCATGGGTATGCTTGGCTCAGTGAGCCTGTCTGGCATTCTGGTTTGGTCAGGAGCTGTGCTCGGTATGCTTATTCTGTCTGGCCTTGTGGCCTCCCGAGTGGTTCCTGGGGAAGTGTCTGATTTTGTTATGGAGATACCTCCCCTGCGTAAGCCAGCGCTTCGCAACGTGGTTATCAAGACTGTGGCCCGCATGGAGTGGTTCCTGAAAGAAGCGGTGCCCATCTTTCTGCTTGGCACCCTGTTTCTGTGGGGACTTGATCGAACCGGGCTCATTGTTGCTGTGCGGGACCTGGCCGCACCAGTGATTCAGGGGCTGTTGGGGTTGCCTGCTGCTGCTACTGATGCATTTGTGATTGGGTTCCTCCGCCGGGACTACGGGGCTGCTGGGTTGTTTGAGCTTTCAAAGAGCGGGGTGCTCGACCATACCCAGCTTGTGGTTAGTATGGTATCCATGACTTTATTTGTGCCCTGTATCGCCCAAATGCTCATGATTATTAAAGAGAGGGGCCTCTTTTCTGCAGTCGGCATTACTGCGATTGTCACCATACTCGCCTTGTCAGCAGGTGTGCTGGTGAAATTAATTATGGGAGCAATTTAACAACTGATGAGCTCAGATATGTTCAATCGAAATGAAGATGATAAGCATCAGACAGGCAATCGCTGGGTCTGCCATGCAGGTGATACTTTTTGTTGTGGACAGGAGGAGGAGAAGAAGGAGCACCTGCAACAGGAGTATGAGCAACAGGAACAATGCCCAAACTGTGGGTTTGTCTTTCAGAGTGACCAGGCGGTAGCTGGTTGTGCCAGCACTAACTCCATGGGGTGTGTGGGGACGACAGTTGGAAAGGGTTGTGCCGGATGCTATCAGGCCCTGCCTAAGTGTCCCTCTTGTGGAATGGGATTGGGCCGGCAGGGGGCCATCACTAAGTTGCTGACCAGATTCTGGAAGCCTTCGCCGAGAGGGTGACAGGGCTGGGCTTGGGAAGCAGCAGCGGGCAGAGGGTGGGTGGAGGAAGGGGCGGTAGGGGCGGTAGGGGCATGGGGTAGTAAAATGCATACTTGGTAAGAGGAGATTATAAATTTGAGTCACCATAATCAACATCGGTGGGAAGAGGTCCTGGAGCTGCTCTGGAACATGGTTGAGGAGGGCAGGTCTGATGTGGCTGAACTTCTCAAGAGAAGTGATGACCCAGAGGTCGAAGGCATCCTGCTCGAAATGGCAGAGAAAGGGCTGATAGTAAGGGAGAACGGTTCTTTCAGGCTCACTGGGCAGGGAGAGTTGGAAGCGCGTTCAGTAATAAGACGACACAGGTTGGCTGAGAGGCTGCTGGTCGATATTCTGGATGTGAACGATGAACACTCATTGGAGAGCGGGGCCTGTGAGTTTGAACACATAATCAGTGAGGATGTAATTGAGCGGGTGTGTACCTTTCTCGGTCACCCGCCCGTATGCCCCCATGGCAAACCGATTCCTCCCGGGGATTGCTGTTCCTCTTTTGAAAAGAAGCTTAAACCTCTCGTCTGCAGGTTGACTGACATGGAACCGGGCGGCTTTGGCAAGATCACCTTCATGGGGCCAGGTACCGAATCTGGTATGGAGCGCATGGCCACTCTGGGTGTACTCCCAGGTGCCTGTGTCCGGCTCAAGCAGCGTAAACCAGCCCTGGTGATTCAAGTGGATGAGACCATGGTTGCCATTGATCCAGTTATTGGAAAAGAAATTTTTGTGAGAACAATGAAAGACCATGATGAAGAGCGTACTCTGCAACATGGCCGGGGGACCGCTGGCGATGGTGGGGGGGCCGATGGCGGTTCAGGATGGGGTGGACGTGGTAGTGGAAGGTGTGGTGGTAATTGTACCGGTGATAGGTGTGGCGGTGGGAATGGGGATGACGGTATCGATAAAAGCGGGGGCAAAGGCAAAGGGAGAGGGATTGGGATAGGGAGAGGGAGAGGGAGAGGGTGGGGCAGACTTTTCGGTAACTAGAACAAGGCGGACCGGTAACTATTTAACCACACATAGTAGATGCAGATGGAGATGTTCACGTTGCATCAGCATTAATCGTCGCTATCACCACATCTATCTTCACAGTTGTGTCCACCACGGTTATCTGCATCAACCATGCTGTTGCTTCCCATGGCGTAATCGCCATCCCCCTCATACTTGACCCTCCACAGAAACAGCCCAGCAGCCGGTGCATTGATCCCTGCTTGTGTTCTGTCCCTGGATGCCAGTATGTCTTTCACCGAATCAGGCTCCCTTAAACCTCGCCCCACCTCAACCAATGTGCCAGTGATATTGCGCACCATATTCTTGAGGAATGCGTTACCCTTTACCCTGATGGTAATAAGACCGTCAGCCCATTTCTCCCTGACAATTATGATTTGATCTATCCGCCTGAAAGGGTGGAGGGCTGAACAGTCGGAGGCCCGGAAAGCGGAAAAGTCATGCTCTCCGAGCAGGTGCGATGCGGCCCTCTCCATGGCTGCCAGATCGAGCGGTTTGCGGATATGCCAGGAATATCTCTCCAGATGGGGGGAGCGGATCGGGTTGTTCAGTATCTGGTATCGATACTCCTTGCCTCTGGAGTCCCTCCTGGCGTTGAAATTATCATCCATCTGCTCACAATCAATGATGGCCATATCCCGGGGGAGCTTAGCGTTTAGCCCTTTCATAAGCCCCTGTGGTGGAATGGAGTACGGTAACTCCTGGGATGCCACCTGGCCTCTTGCATGCACCCCGGCATCTGTGCGACTTGCCCCCCATGCCCAGATTATTTCGGGCAGATTAAACATCTGGGCTACTGTTTCGCCCAGTGTACCCTGGACAGTGCGTTCAGACGTCTGTCGCTGCCAACCGTGGAAGTCGGTTCCGTCGTATTCGATTGTGAGTTTGTAGGTGGTGGTAGTGGTGGTCGTCATGTGAATAATCAGCGTTACATCAAACTAGAAGTCGAAGGCCATGCCAAAGAGGAACGATGAGGAAGACAGGTTCAGTCCCTTATGGTCGCCGAAACCGTCAACCACGGTGTTCAGGTATTCGGCTGTCACATAGGTGTTGTTAATCCCAAATTCGTTGTCGAAATTGCGCGCCATTGAGGATGCGAATGTGTCAAGGAGGAGACGCAAACCGATGGCATAGTGGTATCCTGGGATTCCGCCCGAAGCCTTTGCTTTGCCAACACCAGTCACATCACCGGAACCATTGAGGACTCGCCAGATATGGTAATCGAGCCCAAGTTTGGCATATGGGACCAGAGGAAAGTTCCATAGGGTTGCTGGAAAGTCCAAGGAGTAGGCCAGGTACACGTTGAGCGGCATGATGCTGAGCTTGGTAGTTTCAGGGGAGCGTGTGTTGGTACCCTCAATGAACCCATCTGCTTCTTTAGAGCCATATCCGATGCCCATACCGGCAGTAATAGTGCCAAGCGTCTGAAAAATATGGAACCCTGTATCCATAGAGAACATGGTCATTCCAGAGTTGCCGAAATAGCGCTCATATGGACCGGGGGTTGCACCAGAGCCTCCAAACTCACTGTCAATGTCGGGTGTATATGACCCAATTCTGATATCGACAACTCCATAGCGGGGAGATTCAGCTTGGGCAGTACCTGGTGTGGCCAGGAAGATGGTAAGGGCAGCCATGATGACTAACATGGCTGCTAGAAGCCCCGCCGCTGCATTCGATCCGCTCTTGCGGGAAACATCTCTGTTGTTACGATGTCGCATTCTACCACGCCGGCCGGTGATAAGCGCCCCGGCAGCGAAGACTGCGACCAGAAACAGACCTCCCATTCGCAGAGGAGCTCCACCATTGCTACTGCCAGAAATCGGTGCTGCTGAACAATAACCACCCATCTCTGCGCCGCCTGTTTCCTTGTAGTACTCGAAGAAGTCGGTTACTGGCTGGGTAGTAACGTTGACAGGGATTGCCGGCAGGCTTTCATTACCTGCTTCGTCGTAGCCGATGACGGTTATCTGATAGGTCTTGTCCACCTCAAGATTGTTGATGTTGGCAGAATTTTCAGTGGTTAAAGATGAACAGATAACAGCGGAATTCTCAAAGGACTGGTCACTGAAAGGAACTTCGATGTCCAATGGCACACTGCTGTCTATGGCACATGCCTTGAACTCCTGATTGGCGCTGTCGGCAGTCCATTTGACTTCCACGGATGTTTCACCCGCGACAGGTGTACCGTCCAATTCGGGGGGCAGGGGCCTGGTCAACACAAAATCCACATTAACCGTGCTGTAGGCGCTGGTTCCAAGTATGGTTTTGAACACCACTGTGAAGGTAAGCTTGCCGGTTGTTTCGCTATCGCAGTCAATAAACCGGGAGATTAACAGATCCTCGTTGTCTTGATCTCTGGTAACTGTAAAGCTACTCTGGCTTACTGTGCCAAGCTCCAGCACCTCACAACAGGTTGCTGCTCCTGGCAGGCACTCTGGCTTGCCTTCGCTCTCGTCAGGATTGTCATTGAGGCAGTTATTACCCACTTTGACTCCGTAGTCATAGCCAGTATATCCAGATGCATCAACCTCAAGGGTTATCTTTGAGTCCTGGCAACTGTCAATGTTGATCTTCTCGGGGTTGGCTTCAATCAGATCAGCCTCGACAGCGGTCGCAGTGCCCGCTCCTCCACAGACAGCGAAAGCTGCGATGATTGCGGTGGTCATGGCAGTGGCAATCGGTTTTGCCCATCTACCTGTGAGAGGGTGCATTCGGGGGCGGCGCTCGTAAACAAGCTGGTGATGCCTGTCGCTGTCTGGTGCGGATGCAGCTGCTGGAGTTTTTGGTGTCAGGCCCTCATAGTTTGCAATCATGAATTTGTCGTCGATCATGTTTATCCAATGATTTTTTTCAATGGTCAGGTCAGTCAAGTTAGTCCACCAATTCCATGCCATACCATGTCATGTCTTTTTATTTCCATTTCACGCACAACACGGATCAATGGTGCGAAGTTGTGTGCAATTACCATGCCTAGATAATAAAAGCCAAAGTGCAGCAACTTTCTTACCCGAAAGCATGTAAGTGGTGCCAATCTGCCAGCTTGGTTCGGTAGATTGTGACAACTTGTCAATGAAAGAAATTATTTAAAAGGACCTGACTAAATTCGGTCCAGTATCAGCTCTCCGATCTGAACTGCGTTGAGTGCGGCACCTTTTCGCAGGTTATCGGCAACAATCCATAACATGAGACCACGGGGAGAGGTGGGATCTTTTCGGATTCGACCTACGAACACTGGGTCTTGTTCAGTGGTATCAAGCACAGTAGGATAAACTTCCGCTGATGGATCGTCCAGCAGTACCACACCTGGAGCGTTCCTGAGGATCTCCCTGGCCTCTGTTACTGAAAGCTCCCGGGAAAACCGGGCGTTAACTGCCTCAGAGTGGCCCACAAACACGGGCACCCTGGCTGCGGTGGCGGCTACCTTCAGATTGGGTATGCCCAGAATCTCCACCGACTCGTTCATGAGCTTGCGCTCTTCAGTGGAGAAGCCATCACTGTCCAGATCTCCGATCTGGGGCACCACATTAAATGCCAGCCTGCGCTTGTGCACAGAGATGGTAATGTCCTCACCGCTGAGCAGGTTGATAGTCTGCTCAGCCAGCTCGTTCATCCCCTGCCGCCCTGCACCTGAGGCGCTCTGGTAGGTGGCCACAGTCATGGATTCCAGCCCGGCTGCCTTATGCAGCGGATTGACCGCTGTGACTAGCTGGATGGTCGAGCAGTTGGGGTTGGCGATGATCCTGGCTTCCCGGCCCACCATATTTAGTGCCTGGGGGTTGACCTCCGGTACCACCAGTGGGACACCATGGTGATGCCTGAAGGCGGAGCTGTTGTCGATGACGATTGCACCTGCTTTGGCTGCTATGGGCACAAACTCCCTGCTGACGGCACCCCCGGCGCAGAAGAAGGCTAAGTCTACTCCCTCAAAGGAGTCTGCGGAGAGCACTTGGACCGGGATCTCTTCTTCAAAAAAGTCCACATAGGTACCAATGGATCTCTCTGAAGCTAAGGGGCATAGTGTCTTTATGGGGAATCGCCGCTGCTGAAGGATGCTGAGGATCTCAGAACCTACCAGGCCAGTGGCTCCCACTATGGCAACCGTATACTTTCCATGGGTGGTGGTCCTGTTTAGAGACGGTTTGCCCTGAGATTTCTTTCCAGCAGATGATTTACCGCCACCGCTGGCGGTCTGTTCACTATGGCTGCCACATTCACAGCATGTGTGGTCGTGCTCGTGGTTGTGGGCGTGGGCGGCAGTATGTCCGTTTTCCCGGGATTGGTTTGAGCTGTCGGATGGGTGCTGATCGGTTTTCATCGTTATTTGTGTTTCTTATTCGGTTGTGAGCAACTAGCATCTTACTAAAGCGTTTTTGCTGGCAACCGGTCGTGTTCTTACGCCAAGTCATTAAGAATATTGCATAAGGCCTGTAGTCTGGCTGTGTTGCATTATTACCACTGTTTCAATGCTTTGTTAACTAATTGGGTAAGCCGAAAAATGAATAGGCTTACTGACTGTCATGCTGATGATGGTGGGGACTCGGCTAGAAAATCAGGCCACCTTTTCCGGTCTTGGCAGGGCTGCCGAGGTCGATTTTAGGTGCATTATCTACTCTGCTCGGTTTTGAGGGAACATCCGACTGGTCATCCCGACTGTTTGACGCTGTGGAAGAGGACCTGGTTCGGGCAGGAGCAGAGGGCTTGGCGGTTCGCTGTTGTTCGACAGTTTTCTGCCGTGCAGCCCGTTCCTCCTGAACAAGAGCCTGTTGCTCCTCAAGGGATTTTTTCAGATCCGCATTGATCTTTTCTAGCTCTGCCAGCCGGTCGTTAGTGGTGCTTATCTGCTCCCGAAGCTGGATCTCGGTGGTGGTGGCAGCGGTAATCCGGGTCATGGATTCATCGTTTCTAGTATTTGCCGATACGAGGAAGTAGGCCAAGATAGCACAGCCTGCGATGGGCAGGATCATGAGCAGAGCGGTTAAGCCCCAGGCTGTTTGCTTGATGGTGATAGTCTGTGGTCTTGCAGCCAGCGCAGCAGCCCCTGATGCGGGCATGGCCCCTTCGAATCCAGCCAGAGCCAGAGCGGCACTGTCCACACCATTGCCACTACCTTCTGCGCCAGCGATTCCGTCTGGGGTATCGCCCTGGCGACGCAGATTCAGCTCCCGCTGGGTCTGGCGCCGGGACTCCTCCATTCGAGCTTGCCGCTCTTCCTCTTCTTTCAGGCGACGGTCAATCTCTTCTCGCTTCAGGCGCTCTTCATGTTCCGCCTGGGCCTTCTCCCTTGCCTCTTTTTCCTGACGTTCCTGTTCAATCCGGGCCAGCTCTTCTTCAGCCTCAGAGCTTACGTCGTCAAGGAGAGCGGTGAGCAGGGATTTGGTCTCATCAGCCACATCGGATGCGGCGCCACGGGATCTTTTTTTTCGTTCCCTGGCCGACAATGCCGAGCCGGATGTTCCCTGTTTTGGAGAAAGACCTTGGTTTCTAAGGTCTTTCAAAGAGTAATCAGCTTGGTTTTGATCAGTGGTTTTTTTCGACATGGTCGGAATATTGCTCCAATGGGTTTAACCTTGTCAAATGCTAATTGCTCCTTGACAAGAAGCGTCAAGTTTAAGTAGCGTTCACCAAATGGATTTTGGTACAAACCATACAGGCGGTTTGAAGCCTGAATGAATTTTGTGGAGAATAGCGCATGTCAGATACTAAAAGCAAGCAGGGCAAGGTAGCAACCGATGACATGATTGCTGCTCTGGCTGAGGGGCTGGGAATGCCTCCAACACAGGTTTCCCGCAAGGCTGCTGATGATCAGCCTGCCAGAGGAGAAAATGTCGGAGCTGCTACAGGTGATGACAGGGGCCCCCGGAAGGGAAAGAAAGGTAAGAAGCGTCACGGTGGGCAGGGGGCTCAGCCTGCGAGTAAATCCGCCGAAAATGCACAAGCCCAGTCTGCAGATTCCGTAGCTGACAGCGATGATGATTCTTTAAATAAATTTGATGGCCGGGATGATGACGGTGCGGTTGAGGCTGAGGGTGAAATTTCAGCTGATCACGCAGAATCAGATTCCGGGATGATTGACAACGATAATTCAGAAGAGTCCACGACTGCCGTAACAGCAGATGGTGCAGCGGCGGATGGAGAAGCTGAGTCGAAGCATGGTGAGGAAATAACTGTGTCAGGAGAGAATACAGGCAGGAGCCAGAAGGAAATCGAACTGGAGATCCTGAAAATGGAGCTTGAAAAAGCTCGTCTTGAATTGGAAAAGGCCAAATTGGCAGCAGCATCTGGCGCTGGTGCTTCAGCGGCTGCTGGTTCCGATGAATTGGCTGGTAGTGCAGAGAGCGGTTCTGCCGTTGACACCGCGGATGACAGCGTTGATGGTGCTGCCGGGTATTACGACGATGATGATGAAGAGATCTACGTTGAGTCTAAGTCAAACCACAGTAAAGGCGGCAATGGCGGTGGTGGCAAGGGGAAGAACAAGGGAAACAAGGCGAAGGGCAAAGAGCAGGCTGCCGCTTCGGCCAAGAAGGCTCCTGTACTTGACGACGATGACGATGACTACAGCGTGATCGGGCATTTTTCCGGTGGCAGTAGCGATGATTTTAATGACGATTCCATCCCTGAAGGTGTGGATGAAGACGAATTCGAGATGCTGGCCAAGCGGGATCAGAATAAGCTGGTCATAGGTCTGGTTGGGGTGCTTGTTGCTGTGATAGTGATTGGGTTGGTGTTTCTGGTTTATTATGGAAACAAGACCACTGCCAAGCTGGATGAAGAAGGGGTAGAGCATGCGGGTATGTGGGATGTGCTCACCCATTTTGAGTCATACAGGAAGGATGTGAAGGACGCTCGTCTCCGTCGCAGTGTGCGGGAGACCCAGGAGCGTACACCCATTTATGGATTCCTGCAGTTGGTGTGTGATCCTCCCCAGGCTGATATTTATGTGCGTTGTGAACCTGCTGATGATAAGTGCAACAACGTGGGAACCCCTGATAAGCCCCAGTGGAGCGATCACTTTGTGCCTACAGCAGAAAAGAAGGAGTGCACCCAGCACGTGGACTGCCGTGATTGCCGCCAGCCTACTGAAGCTGAAATTTACTATGAAATATACAAGGCCGGTGATCAGGTGTGCACGTTTGCTGATGACGAGTGCCGTGAAGGCATGTGCTGGCAGCCCCTGCGTACTGCCATTGAGGCGCAGAAGCCAACCGAGGTCCAGAACCTGTATATCGGCACCGTGGCAGGGCTTGATAATAGCCGCAAGTATCATGTAACTCTCAGAAAGCCAGGATGGCTCCCCAAGGAGTTCACCGTTACCCACGAGAATTGGAACTTGAGACCTGATCCACGCAAGGAAGATCGTGTCTTCAGCCAAACCATTGCCTTGGATCCGGATCCGAACGCACCCGAGGAGATCCGGGTGAAAGTAGATGAATATATTCAGAAGAACCGGGTGGTCGAGGGTGCTGAAGAGGTAGCTAAAACCCCTGCCAAAAAAGGTGCTCGTCGCAGGTAATTCTCTCCAACTTGATATGACCTCCCATTCATCATTCTGCACTCACCTTTAACCATGTTGTTCATTCCATTGTAAATTCCTTTTCCATGGCGTAATGTAGTTTTATTCGGTTTAGAGAGAGGGACTTGGCATTACTGCACTGCATTCTGCTGTAAAAGGAAAATTTAATGGCAATTAAAACATGGTCTCAGTGCCTTCGGCTGGTTTGTATGCTTGTTTTGATCGGCTTCACAGGTGTTGTGCTCGGATGTTTTGAGGGAGTAGAGGACGATGAAGGGACTTCGAATCAGAATGGGACTGTGGTGGTCGGCGGTGATCAGGATTCTCATGCCCCACGTGCCTTGACGGCTGGAGAGGATTCGATTTTCTTCACTGAGAAGCTGTCAGGAGACAGTAGCGACGGAGGGGCCATTTCCAGGTTCGATTTGTCGAGTCGAACCACAGCGGCATTGGTTGAACACACCTCGCTGACACCCAAGGATATTGCCAGCAATGGTAATGTAGTCGCCTGGATTGAGGTGGATGATAATGACACCGGCAGTGTCTGCTATATTCGTGCAGATGGGGACAGTAGTACCACACCAGTGACTGCGGTTGAAGGGTTGAATGATCCTGCTGGACTGGTTTTGACCGAATCCCATATTTTCTTTGCAGAAAAGGGGAGTGAGACCATTAAGGCCATAGGCCTTGGCAATGGCGATAATGTGGACAGTACGCCCCTTGTGGTGGCCAGCGGTGTAGGAGCCATATCGGTCCTGGCTCTAGATGTGGATAATTATCTATACTTTGCACAGGCTTGGGATAGACCCAATGGAGTCATTCGTCGTATCAGTCTGGACGGATTTCCCCATACAGTCCACGGTGTGGAAGATGTGGCCATCGGACTCGGTACCCCCATGGAGATTGCCCTAACTGATACGAAAGTATGCTGGCGTGAGCTTATGGGCGGCACTCTCCAGTGCAAGACAAAGGGCGCGGGCATAACTGACATTCCAACTGTCCTTGTGACTGGACAAGGGTGGCTGCCATTGAATAGTCCCATGCTTGCAGCCAGTGGCGATTATCTCTATTACGGTACCAATAACAGTATCAGACGTATTGCTATCAATGGAATGGTGGGGCAGGACATGCCGGTGGTGCAGACTGAGGCTAGTTATAGCTTTGTTCATTCTTTTCTGTTTGTGGGAACTGAATTATATTGGACCGATGGCTCTGCTCTGCGGGCATTTGACCCGTCGGCCCTTCCTGCCTGGGGAGACGGTAATGGTGGCCACACCACTCCAGGCCCTGGATGTCCATCCATGTATGATGGCACTTACTTCGGGCAGTTTACCTACGAGTGGGAATCTGGTTCTCCTGATGATGAAAATCGTCAGGTTATTACTGACAGTGTAGCTGTTAATATTACCTTTGAGTGCGTAGCTACTGCTGCTGGCTCGACGGTATTGTTTGTTACAAAAGTTGTTGCCGATGATCCGTTCTTCGGATGTCAAATGGATGGGTGTACGCCGCTGATGGGATCAGTAGGAACATTTCCTGAAGAAGCCCCTACTTCCCCAAGCAATGTCTCGCAAAATGGCCATGGTATTGCAATCCTGTTTCCTAACGGCACCTCTCTCGCCACGACCAATTCGGCGGGTAGCCTATCGGTCAGCATGGATGGGCGCACTTTGTCCAATAGTCTTGCCCCGGAAATTATCAACCAGACCTGGGTGGCTGGTTCTGGTTTTCCACCGGCACAACAAGATGGAACCCCGCTAACAAAATTTAAGAGTTGGAGTCTCAGCAAGAGCGCACTGTAATGAGGTGATGCGGACCAGTCAGTTTATTTAGCTTAATTAGTTAAATATCCGTAATGCAGACATATGTGAGTATGTGTGTTTGTTGTGACGTATGGGATGTTATGGGATGTTATGGGATGTTATGTGTGGTGCAAGTCTGGAAGTTACTCGCTTGCTTCCAGGAAACCAGGCGGACAAGGATTTAACCAGTGGCTAACAGTGAACAACGAGCTTGTTGTCTGGCAGCACCATGGGTGGCATGGGCATTCCGCATGGTCCTGGGTGATGGTGAATCATCCAATCTTGAGGCAGGGGCTCCAGCAGAGGCTCCGGCTCTGACTGAGCAATCACCTTCGATGAAATACATCATACGAATTGGCATGGGCCCCATGGTTCACAAAGCCCTGGAAATGGTGGGAGACAGTCGTGCCCAGCTTTTTGCCGCCTGTTGGAGGAGTACTCTCTCCACCAATATCATGCGCATGGCTATGGTGGAGCGGGTGATGGCTGGGTGGCGAGTCATAGGTGAGGTCCAGGGTGGGGCGGGAGATGTTGCGGGTGAGGGCTGGACCGGTGCTGAAGTCTGCTTGATTAAGGGGGCAGCGACAGTAGCGCGGTTTCCGCAAATGATTGGGCTCCGTCCCATGGTGGATGTGGATATTCTATCGGGTTACAGTAACAGCATTGATGATGCGCAGAAAATAGCCGGTATCCTGGCTGAGACAGGGTTTCGTCCGGTGTCATCATTAAAGGAGCACTTCACTCCACACATGGCCAGGAGGGCGTTCGAGAGGTCATGGATCGTGGATGATGTGCAGGCTGTTCAGCCGGTCAGGTATTGTCTCGATATTCATCACGGGTTCAGCCATGGCAGACTCTATCGCCCTCTAGTTGAAGAGAGCCTGGCCAGGATTGAGATAGGGGCAGATGGACGTTTGCCTGTCCCGGATGTGTTTCATGCCATTTGTCTCATTGCGGCACATCGGGCTCGACATCGCTTTGTGCCTGAGGTTCGTGAACTGGTAGACTTGTGGCTCTGGATTGGGCTGATCCGTACTTCAGAAGATGTGA
>CAYZFJ010000018.1:19214-30222 GCA_964477705.1 uncultured Myxococcia bacterium
GGGTTGGGGGTTTGGGTGGGTTGCCTGGGTGGGGCCGTGGGAGTGGGGGGGGGGGGGGGGGGGTTGGGGGGGGCGGCTTGTTTGGATGGTAATTGGGGAGAATCGAACAGAGAGGCGGGGGACTGTGTTGCTGACCAAAATCAGGGAGATGCAGCTGCCACTGCTGGCGTTGAAGGGCAGGTGGTGGCTGTTCTTGCTGCACTAGAGGGGAATATGGGGCTTGTAACTGGGAGGATGGTTCGAAGCATGATTCTCTCTTCTCTCTGTCCATGTGGTCTTGAAGTTGAGCATCACGGGCGTGGTTTTACCGCTCTCCCCCTGGTTGGTCCAGCCGCTGCCATGGCTGTTGGGAGCGGTGGTGGAATCGCCAACTGGGGCAGAGCCTTGGGGGGTGGGGTACTTCATGGTCTGGCGTGGTTGGCAGATGCCTGCTCCACACTTATGGGGGCTGCTGTTCATCCTGGTCATTTCAGAAAAACGGATGGTAGAAAACTGTGGATTGGTCAGCAGACCATTATTCCTCTATTTTCCAGGTTTGCAGGCAAAGAGAAGGGGAGAGGGGGAGAGGGCTGTGAACGGATGCAATAGCCCTGGCAGGGAGCATCGGTCGTCAGCTTGGGAGACAGCACAAAGCTGATATAAGGGACACATATGGGTGAAACCCTTGGAGTTGGCTGATGTTACTAGTGATCTCATAGCGGTACTACTATTCATTTGGGTGCAGAAACCTTGGTCTGCTTGACGCAACAGTTTGAACTTAATAGTATTCCGTGGATCACAGTGAGTGACATATCTCATCAGGTGGTCCATGTTGTGTGTCGGAGCACATTGATGTGTGCAGGTGAGGGACTGGGACGGAACGGAGAAGGGGATTGGGATTGGGACGGAATAGTAAAGACAGTATTGACCAGACAAACGGGCAATCCTTCCCTGGGGCAGGGATTGGAGATTGGCCCAATGGAATGGATATATAGTTGAACCTGGACAAGACAACATCCACAAAAGCAGCCAAAGCATCATCATCATCAGCAGCAGGCCGTTTCGGTTCTGGAACTACAATGGGTGGCGGGAAAAATGGCGATCAACAGATTCCCAGGCGAGGAAAGGTTCGCCGATTCTTCTTCGCCCTGTTTCTTATTGTGGTATTCGGGGCGGGAATGGGCATTGGAGGATTTACGGGAGTCATCAGCTATTTCAGTAAAGATTTGCCCCAACTGGTGAGCGCTGCCGACTATCGTCCCAAGCAGGTCACCCGGGTTTATTCCAGAGATGGGCGTGTCATCGGTGAGTGGTTCAAGGAGCGGAGGACATTGGCGCCCTTCGAGACCATTCCTGAAGTGTTGAGAAATGCAGTAATCGCTGCGGAGGATGCCAACTTCTACTCTCACCAGGGGCTTGATTATCCCGGTATCTTCAGGGCAGCTTTGTCATTGGTGCGGGATAGGAGGATCTCCCAGGGGGGCAGTACCATCACCCAGCAGGTGGTCAAGACATTCCTGCTCACGCCGGAGAGGAAGTTCGCACGAAAAATTCGTGAGTTGATTCTGGCCAGGAGGCTTGAGCAGAACCTGACTAAAGATGAGATTCTGTATCTGTATCTTAATCAGATATATTTCGGCCATGGATGCTATGGGGTTGAGGAGGCATCCCGGTTCTTTTTCGACAAGGGGGTCGAGGATGTTACCGTACTGGAAGCTGCTCTTCTGGCCGGGCTTCCTCAGGCACCAGAGGGTAAGTCTCCCATCAGGTATCCAGAGGCGGCCATTGAACGACGAACCTATGTGCTGGAACGGATGGCAGCCAATGGCTACCTGAGCGCAGATGAAGCAGCGCAGCTCTATAAGGAGCCACTTCAGATAGTGGGTAAGCGGGCCAAGGATCTGCGGCTGGCCTCTCATTTTGTGGAGCATGTGCGCCGTTCGCTGGTGAAGGAGCTGGGTGAGGAGCTGGTGTATGAGGGAGGCCTGCGGGTACAGACCACTCTGGATGCATCCATGCAGGAGGTGGCCAATGGTGCAGTTATCCTGGGGTTGGACGCCATCGATCAGCGCAAACGGTTTGCTCGACCACTGAGGCAATTGAAGACGCAGGCGGCCAAGGACAAGTTTTATAAGGAGAAGCAAGGCCGTAAAGTGGGCTTGCGCCCAGGGGTGATTGTAGAAGGTCTGGTTATTGGCGTTGACGAGGAGAATGGCGGCTATGAGGTCGCTCTTGATCAGGAACGCACAGGGTTTTTGAGGGCCAAGTGGCTGCGACGATATGTAAAACTGGATAGCGGGCAGGCTGTGGATGAGGCGAAGGCGGCCCAGGCGGCCCGGGAGGCCGCTGCTGCTGCTGTTGCAGAGGGAGGGGAGGATGAAGATGAGGGGGCTGTTGGTGAAGGCACAGGTGAAGGCGCTGCCAGGGTGGCTGCGGCCAAGGCTGCTGCATCCAGGGAACAGGCGGAATTCATCGCCAAGGCTTTGCAGCTCTTTAAGCCGGGGGATGTGATCAGGGTAGGTGTGGCTGAGGAGAAGGGGCCGGGGGGCTCACTGGGGCTTTTGCCTGAATTCGGGCCGCAGGGTGTGCTGGTGGCCATGGAACCAGGTGGGAGAGAGGTGGTAGCCATGGTGGGTGGCGATCCTCGACTGCCTGGAGCCTTTAACAGGGTTACCCAGGCCCAGCGACAGCCCGGTTCATCCTTTAAGCCGGTCATCTATTCGGCAGCACTTGAGTCGAAGCGCTTTACTGCTGCGTCGGTTCTGCTGGATTCACCGGAAGTTTATCTGCTCCATGATGGCACATGGTGGACACCCCAGAACTATGATCAGAAGTTCAGGGGCTCTATGCGGCTACGGCAGGCAGTTGCCAGCAGTGTGAACATGATCGCTATCCGAGTTCTCGCTGATGTGGGGATAGAGACCGTTATTGATTATGCCAGACGGATTGGTATTGAGGGCCCTCTCGATCCTTATTTGCCCATGGCTCTTGGTTCCAGTGTCATGACACCCATTGATCTGACTAATGTTTATGCTGTCTGGGCGTCGGGTGGCTACCGGGCTAATCCAGTCATGGTGCGAGAGGTGATCTCTCCATCAGGGGTGGTCCTGTATCGGGATGAGGCTTCGCCAGTGCGAGCCATCCCTGAGGATCTAGCCTACATGACCACTGATTTGCTCTCCAGCGTAACGGTCAGCGGCACCGCTTCACGGGTTTGGAAGGAACTCAAGAGGCCTGCCGCAGGGAAGACCGGTACTACCAATGATCTGACCGATACTTGGTTTGTGGCCTACGTACCCAGCCTGGTGACAGCGGTGTGGATTGGGTTTGATGATAACAAGACTCTTGGTTCAGGAGAGCAAGGTAGCCGGACAACGGTTCCCATGTGGATTGAGTTCATGCAGAAGGTGCTTGGGGATTCGCCTGTCGAGGAGTTTGCTGTTCCATCAAGGGGCATTGAGTATCGTATGATTGATCCGGTCACAGGACAATTGGCTTCTCCAGGAACGGTCGATGCGATAAGGGAGAAGTTCTTAACTGGAACCGCTCCCATGACGTATGCACCTCTGCCAGGTGAGTCGGATGAGGAGAGTTTCCTGCTGGATCAGGCTGGGGCTATGGATCTGGAAGGAGGCGAAGAGGCTGGGGCTTTCGGTTTTGATGACAATGAGAATGATATTGAGCACGGCACGGGCAAGAAGAGTGCCAGTGACATGAATTTGGAACCTGCTGGTGGGCAGGGGGCCGGACCAGGGGGGGAGCAGGGTCGTTCCCAGACCGAATCTGGCTCCCCTGGTAGTGTGCGTTCTCCCCTGCAGCCTGTGCAGCAGCAGCCCCGTTTACAGGAACCCCAGCATGGGTCCCAGTCCTTCCCCAGACCCGGCAAGGTGCCTGGAAGACCTGTTCAGATGCCGCCTGCTGCTTCTCCAATGGTCAATTGATCGATGCTTTTGGGTTAGGTTGGTTGGGCTTTGCTGGATTGTTCGGTTACTCTCAATTATGTGGTTGTCTCTCTGTTGGCATTTTCCTGTTTCGGGCGGTGAAATCTGAATGCAAAAATTGTCATCCCATCTCACGATTAAAGAGATCAGCATTGAAATTCCCCACATTGTGGTTGGGGTTCTGGAGGCTGAAGGACTCCATGGTAATGGCCGTATGGAGACGAATGGTGGAAGGGACAGCAAGCTCCATGAGCAGATTCGCTCTGCCGTGGCACAGGTGAGGCAGTTGGAGGGGGATGTTCCATCCTGGATTGTGGAGATTAAGGGCAGAGTGCGGGACATGTTACGGCATGGAAGTTTTAGACCGACAGGCCGCTCCAAGCCGGCCAGCGAGTATTTGTGGAATGCGGCCATGGAGGAACGTTTTCCAGAGCTTAATAATCTGGTTGATGCGGCAAACCTGGTCTCCCTTGAAACCCTGCTCCCAATCTCTCTTGTGGATGTGAGTAAATTGAGTGCAAATCGGCTTGTGGTCAGGTTCGGCAGAGCTGGGGAAGAGTATGTGTTTAACCCCGCTGGTCAGGTTTTTGAGCTCGAGGATAAGCTGGTGGTCTGTGAGCTGGCTGGGAGTGACGGTGGGGACAGGCCATTTGCCGGCCCTATAAAGGATAGCCAGGCCACCAAGACCGATGAGGACACAAACAGGGTACTTGGACTGGTGTACGCACCTGAGTCTCTTGCTGCCGAGGCCGAAAAGGCTGTCTTTCGACTAGCGACCATCCTTAATGATCTGGGTGCCAGTGAAGTGTGGGGGGGAGTGGTCTCACAGAGCTCCAGCCAGCTATAATTCCTGTATAGTCTGCTTTACTTTCCGCTCTTCTTGGCAGGATCTCTGTGTGAAGATAAAACTCCAAAAAAATCTTCTAGAAGTTCCTGTTTCTCATGGCACCGGGGGGATGAGCACTTCACGGGGTTTGGCGCCGTCGCCAGGGCCTACAATCCCTTCCTTCTCCATCACTTCAATCATCCTGGCAGCCCTGTTAAACCCGATGCTCAAACGGCGCTGGAGCATGCTGGCCGAGGCAATCCTGCGCTCTGCCACAATGGCGATAGCCTCATCCCACAGCTCATCATAATCATCTCCGTTGCCGCTGGTGGCGCTTTCCTGGCCATCCTCGTCCGGCACCTTCAGGATATCAAGGTCATAATCGGGAGCGCCCTGGGTCTTGAGGAACTTTACTACCGCCTTAACCTCATCATCAGATACGAACGGACCATGGAGCCTCTCCAGGTTGGCCCCGGCTCGCAGGAACAGCATATCGCCGTTGCCCAGCAGGTTCTCGGCACCATTGGTGCCCAGCACGGTTCTGGAGTCTTCCTTCTGTGCTACCCGGAAGGCCATACGGGATGGGAAGTTGGCCTTGATCGTGCCGGTGATCACATCTACTGATGGCCGCTGGGTGGCCAACACCACGTGTAGACCCGCTGCCCTGGCCTTCTGTGCCAACCGCATCACCGCATGCTCCACATCCTTGGGGGCGACCATCATCAGGTCGCAGAACTCATCAATTACTACCACGATGTATGGGAACGGCTTGTCATCATCATATGATTTAGCATGGTCGCCGGTATTGTACTCGCCTAGTTCAGTGCCGTTAAGATCGTCGGCTCTAAGCATGTCGGTTGCTGCCAGGTTAGAGGTGGCCAGAGCGTCTTCGCCAGTATCGACAGCCTTATTCTTCTCCTTCTGTCTCTTCTCTGCCCAACGGTTGTAGTCAAGCAGGCTTCTCACCCCAACCTCTGCCATCTTGGCGTAGCGCCTCTCCATCTCGTCCACAGCCCACTTGAGGGCAATAGCCGCCTTCTTGGGGTCTGTGACAACGGGAAGCAGCAGATGTGGGATGCCATCATACATGCTGAATTCAAGCATCTTGGGATCAACCAGGATCAGCCTGAGCTCTTCAGGGCCGTACTTGTAGAGCAGGCTGATGAGCATGCCGTTTACCGCAACGCTCTTACCTGACCCGGTAGAACCGGCCACCAGCAGGTGGGGCATTTTGGCGAGGTCTTCGATAATGGCATTACCAACGATATCCTTGCCAAGGGCCAGTGGCAATCTTGCCTTGGACTTGACGAAGGCCTGGCTGGCCAACATCTCCCTCAAGTACACAGTCTCACGGTGGGCATTAGGCACCTCAATGCCTACGACTGGCCTGCCGGGGATGGGGGCAACAATTCGCACCCGTACTGCTGCCAGGGCCATGGCTAGGTCGTCGCTCAGTCCGGCGATCTTGCTGATCTTGATGCCAGAAGTAGGCTGGAACTCGAACATGGTGATGACTGGTCCGGGCTTGATGGCCACCACTTTGCCTGTAACCCCGTAATCGGCCAGCTTCTCCTCCAGCTTGCGGCCAGTCTCCTGCAGCTCCCGTTCATCAACGATGAATTGGCTATCAGGGGGAGAATCGAGGATGGCCACATCTGGGAGGCTGTAGGATGGTACGATAGTTTTCAGATCACTGTCCGAACTGGCAGCGGCTGAAGCAGCAGTGGCTTTACTTGCTTTTTTGCTTGTACCCGCACCGCCACCACCACCACTACTGGACAAGGCAGCCCAGAACTCCTCATCGGTTCCGTCACCTTCACCGTTGCTGCGGCCTTTGGCCTTGTTCTTCTTCTTCTCTTTGTTTCGTCTGATGGTAAAGATGGATTTTAGGCCCTTTTTGCCCACCACCTTCTGCTCGCTCTCAGCATCTAAGTCGTTACCTGAGTCTTCCATCCCTTCAAAAGACCATCCCTGGTCATTGATGCCCATGTCTATGCTTTTGCCAGCCACGGATTCCAACACAACTGCAGCACCAGCACTATTCCCAGCACCAGCTACCAGTGCCTCTGTGCTGCGTCGATTGGCTGCTGCAGTTGCCAGAGCACCACTGCCATCTGCATTAATTTTGGCTACTGATAAATCCTCATTACCACTTCGAAATAGATTGGGCAGAGTGCGAGTGAAAAAGTTGCCAAGAAATCTCCAGGCATTGGTGAGTCCATTCACCAATGATAGATTAGATGCAAGGATCAGGGCGATCAGCAGTATGCCCACTGTCAGAATTACCGCACCGGTGACAGAGAAGAGACTGGTCAGAATCTCGCCGGTCCATTGCCCGCACTTGCCGCCGGTCGGGTGGCCTGCCAGCGTGCGCCCGGGGAGCATGAGATGAAAGAGGGTAAGGGCAGACAGGAGGAAGATCACATAGCCGGCAACCTCCCTGAACCCTATACGGGATTTCTTGCCCAGCAGGAATATGACACCGAATACAGCCAGGGTAACCACCAAGATCAAGGTCCCGGCACCAATAAACTCCAGAAGCAGGTTGGCCGAGTAGGCTCCTACAGGGCCGATGAGGTTCTCTGTTCTGCCGGTTGCTGCTGCAATGCCAGCAGGGTCTACATCGGCCGGATTAAATGAAAAAAGGGCGAGAGCCGCCATGATGGCAACCACCAGCATGGCGATACCGCACGCTTCCATCCTTACATTATTTTGTTCCATGCGGATTGATTTCCCATTTTAAGGTCGTCGTTTTGATAAATTTCAGAGCTTGCCCTGCACTTTTCCAATAATCGGCCATGCCTGGGTTATGAATTGTTCGGGTGTACCTGGCCCCCTCCCTCACCCTGCCAGGCTTCAGGTCTAACTGCCCGATAAATCAGCGGTTGCGGTCAGGTTTGCAGCGGTCATCCAAGGGGCGGGCACCCATGGAGTGTGCAGGATTTCCAGTCTACCAGCAGTGGCGTTTTAGTCAATTTAGCGGGTGCTGTTTGGTGTTCGTTTGATTGGGCATTAAAATGCGGACTTTCTTGCCCCTTGAGTTAAAGCTTTGAAGCCAACCCTGAGCCGTTGTTTGGCGTTGAATAGGTAATAACCGAGACTTCAGGTTGACACAATCCGGTGGACTCTTCTAAATTGATGCAATGAACAAAATACCTGAAAAAATCGGACAATTCGTAGTTGATAGGTTAATCGCAGAGGGAAGGATCAGTAACGTACTTGTTGGGTCTGGTCCTAGTATCCCCGGTTGGCCTGCTAAATTGGTTATCAAGCATCTCAGAGAAGAGTACGCCCGTGACAAGCAGGTCAGGGGGCAATTCCAGGATGCAATGAGGGTCTGGTCCCAGCTCAGTCACCCCTCTATCGTGCAGGTTCTCCGTAGCGAATGCGCTGATGGTGCCTGTTACGGCGTGATGGAGTTGGTCAGGGGGTGGAACCTGCATCGGGTGATGGAGAGGGCCGGTGATTCCGGAATTCCTGCCTCCCTCGCCGCATATGTGGCTGCCCAGGTAGCTGGCGCCCTGGAGGCAGCGCATCAGGCTAAGGATCTTGATGAGCTTCAGATTTGCCCTGCTCATGGTGGTATTAATCCGTTTAATGTGCTGCTCTCTGTTAATGGACATGTAAAGGTCATAGATTTCCAGATGTACAGGGTGGGGAATGTGGGTTCCCCAACGGATAGTCATTCCAGAATCAGAACATCTTTTCTGTCGCCTGAACAGTGCAGCAGCTTAGCTCCGGATCAGAAGTCTGATGTGTTTGCTGTAGGCGCTCTGTTGTATGCATTGGCAACGGGGCGGATGCCATTTCTACGCTCCAGCCGAATCGAGACTCTGCAGGCTGTCATGCAGGTGCAATACGCCAATCCGACCGATCTGGTGACAGAGTTCCCCGATGCCCTGGCGTCTATAATCGCAAAGGCACTCAATCGTAAAGCCGGGGAGCGTTACCGCTCGTGCGGCGAGTTGAAGACAGAACTGGAAAAATATCTGGTCACTGCCGGTGGGGTAAGGCAGCAGATTGTCCTCTCTGATTTTCTGGGGCGCAATATGGGGGAGCCCGATGAGGGTGAGCTGGTCGATAGCGTGGCTGATGGTGGTGGTGGGGCGGAGAAGCAATTGACCAAGGCTGCAGTCACTGATGATGCTTCTTGGCGAAAGCCTGCGGAGGGGGCTGCGAAAAAGTTGAATGTGGGGCAGGGGAGCGGGGTGAGCGAGACTGCAAGAAGCAGTCGAAGCTCCACATTTGCCGGTGCTGATCTTTTTAATCCGTGGAACAATCCAAGGGGACAAGGGCAGGGACAAGGGCAGGGGACGAGCCCGGCCAGTCCAAGGGCAGAGTTTGGGGGTGGGCCCTTCCCAAGTGCAGACGGAGGAGCCTCACAGTCAGAGTCAGTGATGGTGGCTGGGGATCCACAGGATAATCCCTACGCAGTCCAGTTCGCCATGTTGGGTGGGCCTCTCCCCGGACAGGAACAGAGACGTATCGAGAGGATTGCCCAGGCTGCCATGTCAGGAGACCCTGAGCGGACTGACGGATTAGGGGCCAACGCTGATAATTACGATGGGGCGTCGCCAGGCTTCGATGGTCATGGTGATATGGGTGCTGGTTCGTACGAGGATGTGGGTGGTGACGGTGATGCTGAGGTTGATGTTGACCCGACTCGGCTCAGAATGGGGAAGCGACAACTGATAATTGGCCTGGTCATCCTGGTGGCGATAGCAGGATTCTTGTGGTTGACCAGATATATGGGGCAGGGCGAGGAGCGTAAGGAGCTACTCGCCAGATCTAAGCCACCTGTGGCGGGTGCGGATGGGAGTGACTATGCCCTCCCAGCAGCGCCTGTACCTGATGGGGTATTGTCTATTACTACTAAACCGGCAGATGCCCAGGTTCTGGTAGCTTATTCTCTGGTGGAGAAGAGAGATGGTCAGGCTGCTTATGAGTTGGAGGTACCTACCGGACACAAGCTCAATCTAATCGTATCGGCACCGGGATATGTCAGGCACACAGCGCTGCTTGATATTCCTGTTGATCAGAAGACGACTTCGCTCAGCGTGGAGCTTCAGCCTCTGCCAGAGGGAAGCCCCGGTGTGGTGTTGTTCCCTGAACCTGAGAATCCAGAAGACGAATACCCGGAAGCGGGGAACAGCACCGCTCATGGCAAGAAAACCGCAAAGCCTGCCGCTGTCAAGGAGGATGCAGCCAGTCAGGTGGGGGTAGTGATGGTGGAGAGTGTGCCGGAAGGGGCCATGATTTACTATGAGGGTAGTATCATCGGTTCAACACCGAGCAGGTTTACCATGCCTGCCGGCTCAGAATTGGCCCTCTTCTTCCGTAAAGAAGGGCACACCCCCCACCTTGCGGTGTTTAACCTTAAGCCCAATGCAACCAACCTGGTCCGAGTCAATCTGGGAACGGTCCAGGTCGATAAAGAGCGCAGGGAACTGGCCTTGCACAGTAGACCTGAACTGGCCAGGGTGGTTCGTGATGGCTCCTATACAGGTTCCACTCCCCAGTACATCAGAGACAGCGTTAATCGGCTGGTGCCGATTCGATTCACCTATCCGAACCATTCCTCGGTGGAGCGTAACTTCTTTCTGAAGAATAATTCCATTACTTATATTGCCATGCTCGACCGGATTGAGAAGGCGAAGGGGTTTTTGTCTGTGGAATCAACGGAGCCGGTTACTGTATATGTGGGTAACGAGGAGATTGGCCCAAGCCCGGTTCGCAATATTCAGCTGGAGATGGGGACCCATTCGGTCTCTCTTTCAAACGAACGCAAGGAGCTGCGTGCATATTTCGATGTAGAGATTATCGCCGGCCAGAAGGTGCAACGAAAAGCTGTCTGGAAGGACGGAAAAGCCACCATTCAATAGGGCAACAGGTGGGGGAGCATTACATCCGCACGTTTATTGTCAATGAATTCGCCTGAAAACAAGAAAGGACGGCAGGATTTTCGCCTGTTGGTCAATCGCCAGTGATTAACTGGAGAGACCATGCGGTTACTTCTTCTGCCGTCCTGTATCCATTATGGTACCCACCATGGGGGAGGGAAGCTCCCGTGCAAAAAAAAAGTATAAAGTTGTAAGTTACACCTCGGGGCACGGCGTGCCTGAGAAGTTGTCAGTGGGCAGTTGTCAGTGGGCAGTGATCAAGGTTCAAGGGAATCACCTCTGCCCCTATACGGGCACGGCATGCCGTATGTGTGTTCTGTTAAGCTTCAATTCCATATCACCAAGCCCTTAAACGCCCTATT
>CAYZFJ010000019.1:0-435 GCA_964477705.1 uncultured Myxococcia bacterium
CACATTGGCGGTTAGTTCTGGGCACGGTAGTGGATGCGGACAGGGTTCTGGTGATGGTGGGGACGAGTTGATAAAGGGGGCGACGGCCATGGTGTCCTCAATGGTTATTGCCACTGGCTGACAACCAGCCGGTTGACAGGTTGTCACAGTGTTTCTGTGTTTCAGAGTTTAAAAGTTCCAGTGTCAAGGAGTTGTCAGTAAGCATGCACCGAGACCAGAAAGGGCAGACTACTATTGCCAAGGTTGCCATACCGGTGCCTGTTTTTTCCACCTTTGACTACCTGGTCCCCGATGAGCTGTTGCCTTTGGTGGCACGGGGGATGCGGGTGGTGGTTCCTTTCGGACGTCGAAATCTTACCGGTTATGTGATGGATGTGACGGTTGCCGGGCCGGGCGCAGGGGAGAGTGGGGTTAGGGGTGGTGGGGGGGAGCAGT
>CAYZFJ010000019.1:445-26844 GCA_964477705.1 uncultured Myxococcia bacterium
TGAAATTTTAACGGGTTGGGGGGGGGGGGGGGGGGTGCCGGGGGGGGGCGGGGGGGGGGGGGGGGTGGGGGGGGGGGGGGGGGAGCAGTCCCATGGGAAGCGTACCTTCAGAATCAGACCGATTCGGGATGTGCTTGATACCTCGCCGATAATGGTTCCTGAGGTGTTAAAGCTGGTGGAGTGGATTGCTGATTATTATCAGGCACCAATAGGCGAAGTATGTAAAGCAGCTCTTCCAGGTGGCATCAACGTGGAGGGGGAGATGAAAGTGCGTCCCCTCCGTGTTGACAAGGGGGTACTGGTAGATTTTGTGGCCAGAATGGAAGGAGTCGAGCAAGGGCTGGGACACCGTCTTGCTGGATTGTACCGGGAGGTGGGGCGCTTGTGCTGCGGAGTAGAAGCCGCTGCCCTATGGTTAGGCGGTGGGGATGGTGGGGATGGTGGTGGGGCAGGCGAGCGTGATGGTGGCAGTCGGGCGGCAGTTGATATGTCTGCCATGAAGATGGTGGAGTTGCCATCGGTCAGGGATGTGCTCGTCTCTGCAAGTGCAGGTGACGGTTGCCCTGCCAAGCCTGGTGGCAAGTTTACCCTGGAAGACCTGGAAGCCATCAAGGATGCTGGCTTGATCGGTCTGGATTTGTGCGTTGCCGCTCCCAGGGTCACTGTCAGGAAGGAAGAGTGGGTGTCTTGTCCTCCGGCTCGGGAATTTGCCTCTGAACTGGCCCCAGGGTTGGCTGTGGGGAAGCAGCCCCATGCACAGGCTGGTAATTCGGTTGAGTACGACCACGACAGTGATAGTGACAGTGATAGCGACTATGGCTATAGCCACGAGGTAGTACAAGCACCTGAGCGCCAGCATGAGCTAACCGCAGTATCAATAC
Organism: uncultured Myxococcia bacterium; assembly: GCA_964477705.1. GTDB lineage: Bacteria > Myxococcota_A > JAVEVO01 > JAVEVO01 > CAYZFJ01 > CAYZFJ01. The sequence goes on from CAYZFJ010000019.1 coordinate 1,327, forward strand.
CCAGCAAATTAATTAATAGCCAACTCATGGAACGCCTGGGTCCAATCCAGTTGTCGGTGCTGGCTAGCGTCAAGGAAGCCGGTGAGCTGCCCATGTCCATTCTGAACCGGCGCATGGGGCGAAACGTCAAGGCTCAGGTGAAGAACCTGGTTGGTAAGGGTCTGCTCAGGCTGGAAACCAGGGAGGTGAGCCGTGATCCCTTTGACGGTGTGGAAGCAGTTGGGAGATCCATCCCTCCTACACTCACACCAGAACAGGGCAAGATCGTAGAAGAGATAAGATCCTGGTTGATTCAGAAGCCCAATCAGTACAAGGCATATTTGCTTCAGGGAGTGACCGGGTCCGGCAAGACGGAAGTCTACCTCTCGGTAATTCGCACCGCTCTTGAGCTGGGCAAGCAGGCTCTGGTGTTGGTGCCTGAGATCGCATTGACTCCTCAGCTTTGCGGCCGATTCAGGGCCAGATTCGGTGACGATGTGGCTGTATTCCACAGCGGGCTTGCCCCCGGGGAACGCTTTGACCAGTGGCGTAAGGCGGAGCGTGGTCAGGTGCGCATTGTGGTAGGCGCCCGGTCAGCCCTGTTTGCCCCTTTGCGCAATCTGGGCGTTATTGTGGTGGACGAGGAGCACGATGGCTCCTTCAAGCAGGAGGAAAACCCCAGGTATAATGCCCGGGATGGAGCCCTGGTGCGGGCGAACCAGTGTGGGGCTGTGGTGATCCTGGGTTCTGCCACTCCCTCCATCGAGTCTCTGCATAATGCTTCGGTGGGTAAGCTGAAACGGATGGTCATGCTGAACAGGGCCACTGGGGTTCCCATGCCCAGGGTTGAAGTGGTGGATATGCGTACCTGCATGCCCCGGTTTGGCGAGTCAGACACCCCATTCAGCCCCAGGCTGGCCCAGGCCTTGACTGAAACTGTAGAGAGCGGCAAGCAGGTTATCCTTTTTCTGAATCGGCGAGGTTTTAACACCACTGTTCTCTGTCGCGCCTGTGGCGAGTCCCTCTCGTGTCCCCATTGTAGCGTAACCCTTACCCACCATCGGCTCTCAGGTACTTTTCGTTGCCACTATTGCGACTACACCATCCCGTTCACGGTGGTTTGTCCCAGTTGTGGCAAGGATGGGGTAGGCCTTCTGGGAATAGGAACTCAGAAGGTGGAGGAGGCGGTGAAGGCTCTTATTCCTGGGGTACGGGTAGAGCGGATGGACCGTGACTCTGTTGGTGGGCGCAGTCCCCAGGAGCTGGTGGACCGGATGAGGAACGGCGAAATTGATGTGCTGGTGGGGACCCAGATGGTAGCCAAGGGCCATGATTTTCCAGGGGTGGTTCTTGTGGGTGTAGTGATGGCAGATATGGGCCTGGGGATTCCTGATTTCAGAGCTGGTGAACGGACATTTCAGCTTATCACCCAGGTGGCCGGTCGAGCAGGCAGGGTTAGTGGTGAGGGCAGAGTGATTATTCAGACCTATAACCCTGATAACTATGCGGTACAGACTGCGTGCAACAATGATTATCAGTCGTTCGTGGAGCGGGAGCTTGAAATAAGGCGTGTTCATGGGTTCCCGCCTTTTGGTCACCTTGCGTGTATTCGCATCGAGGATGCTGATGAAGGACGTGCCCGTGATACTGCTGTTGAGGTGGGGAAGAGGCTGGTGGCACCTCTGCTTGTGAAGGGGGCTCCCTCTGGTTCGGTGCTGGGGCCTGCACCTGCGCCCATTGCCCGGTTGCGGGGGAGGTATCGCTGGCAGATCCTGCTCCAGAGTGATAAAAGGAGCGTCCTCAAGTGGATGCTGGCTGGATTGCGGAAGATGATTGAGAGTAATACCTTTCCTGGATCAGCTCGGATTGTGGTTGATGTGGACCCGGTGAGCATGATGTGAGGGCAAGGTGCAAGGTGCAAGGTGCGCCCTCGTGTCTTTGCCAGCGCCTGTAGGGGCACGGCATGCCGTGCCCTTCGTTAGCAGTGCACCCAACTAGCCCCCAAACAATTTATGAAATTAGACTGCCTTAAAAGAACACGTATGCGGCATGCAGTGCCCTTAAAAACGCAGAGCAGCCAATGTTCTTTGGGGGAAAGGGATTACCAGCATATTGGCTCCGATTAATAGTGCAGAAGCGGAGGGTGTTCCCTCCATCAATGAATTGATTGAAAACGTCAATCCCATCTGCTACCTATGTACCAAACTATTGGGCGATGTTAGATGAGCAGTGTTTTTATCAAAGAAATGATTACACTGTAGTCAATTTGATTTATGTGACGAGGTGATTGGGAGTGCTGAAGATAATCACGTATCCAGCCCCGATTCTCAGACAGATTGCCGAAGGGGTAACCACTGTTGATGATGAGGTCAGGGGAATTCTGGATGAAATGACAAAATGTATGTATGCCAGTGGCGGCGTAGGGCTCGCTGCTCCTCAGGTGGGAATCTCCAGACGCCTGGTAGTCATTGATCCTGCAGAGGAAGAAGAAGACATGGGCAAGACCGTGTTGAAGCTGGTTAATCCCAGGATTGTCAGCTCTTCTGGCAAACTTGTCTGGAGTGAGGGCTGCCTCTCCCTGCCAGGGATCAACGCAGATGTAGAGAGAAACGACAGGGTGACTGCCGAAGCCTTAAATGAGAACGGCGAGTCGATTACCATTGAGGGAGAAGGGCTACTGGCCGTAGCCTTGCAGCATGAGCTGGACCATCTGGATGGTGTACTATTTGTGGACAGGCTAAGCCGGCTCAAGAAGAAGCTGGTCATGAGGAATTACCTGCGTCAGGCGGGCAAGCACACGGAAGAATAATCATCATGAGTAGTAATAGTGCTTCGATAGATTCAGGAACCAACCCTGTATCTGCAGGGACAGGATTGTCTTCCGGTGCCGTTGCTGGGTGTGGGGGAGTCGCCCCAGTGGTGCGGTCCGATGGCAGGGCCAGGGATGATTTGCGGTTGGTGCGGTTTACTAAGGACTACCAGGAGTTTCCCCTGGCCTCAGTGCTGGTGGAGACCGGGCGAACCAGGGTGGCGGTGGGTGTATGGCTTGAGGAGGCTACCCGATCATGGCTTACCGGGTCTGGGCGGGGCTGGGTGACTGCTGAATACGGCATGTTACCGGGAGCCACCCAGAGCCGATTCGCCAGGGAGTCTGCAACCGGAAAGGTGAACGGGAGGTCTCAGGAGATTCAAAGACTAATCGGGCGTTCCTTAAGGATGGCTGTTGATCTGAAAAAGATGAAAGAGAAGAACCTGCGAGTAGATTGTGATGTAATCCAGGCCGATGGTGGCACCAGGACTGCGTCTATCACCGGAGGTTATGTGGCTCTGGAGATGGCCTGTAAGCGGCTCATGGAAAAGGGTATCCTCTCCGAGAATCCTATTATTGCCCCAGTGGCAGCTACCTCTTGCGGAATTTTGCCCGGTGGTCAGGTGGTACTGGATCTTGATTACTCAGAGGATAGCACCGCAGAGGCAGACATTAATTTTGTGTTCAGGGCAGGGGCGAATGGACCGGAGTTGGTGGAAATCCAGGGAACCGCAGAGGAACGCCCTTTTGGACCTGCAGCCCTGATTGAGGCGGTTACTTTAGCTCAGGGCGGCTGTGCCAGGCTGTTTCAGATGCAGCAGGCCCTCCTCGCTTCTCCATGATTTACCCCTATCAAACTACATAAAATGACCAATACCACCACCGACCCCCATATGAAGCTATCCCCTGATGCTGATGCCCTCGCTCAACTTTCAGCCCACCTGCTGGCGAATGGTGGGCTTAATGTTGCAGTGGCCTCTGGCAACGAGCACAAAATCATTGAGTATCAACGGATGGCCAGCCATATACTGGTAGACCTTGCTGACCGGGATTCGCTCCCGACAAGTTTGCCTGCTCCAGTACTTGCCTTCACATCATATAAAAAATGTTGCCCCCAAGTTCGAATGCCGGAAGAGACTGGGAGCACTTTTGAAGAGAATGCTCTGCTCAAGGCCTCGGCCATCGCAGTAAAGGCGAACCGCCCTGCCTTGGGAGATGATAGTGGGCTCTGTGTGGATGCGCTGGATGGTGGGCCGGGGCTTCACAGCGCCAGGTATGCGGGCGAAGGGGCCACTGATGCTGACCGGCGAGCTAAAATGCTGGCTGAGCTGGGTGCGTTGCCTCTGGATAAGCGCACCGCCCATTTTGTATGTGCGCTGGCGTTGGCCTTTCCTAGTGGGCATTACCTGATATTCAGAGGAGAAACCCATGGGAAGATTGATATGGTGGAGACGGGCAGTGAAGGGTTCGGCTATGACCCTATCTTTTTGTCTGATGAGCTTGGATGTCTATCATTTGGCAATGCTAGTCCCCAGATGAAGGATAATGTCAGCCATCGAGGCAAGGCTTTGATTCAGCTCATTGAGACTGTGTCAGACATGTGGAAGGTGATTCAGGCCAAGGCCAAGGCTAGGTGAATTGAGGTGGTGTGAGGTGATGTGAGGGCTGGGAACATTTCATCTCTTTCAGGGAACGGTTTTTCATTTTTTCATTGACTTCCGTTTCGCTAGACCGTATAAGGTTTCCGCTTCAAGTGATTGAAGATTCTTTGAAAATTGGGTTGGCAGAAGGGCAGACATTTTATGGATGCATGCCCACCCGGCCTGGATGATTCCGGGGTGTAGCGCAGCCTGGTAGCGCACCTGCTTTGGGAGCAGGGTGTCGGAGGTTCAAATCCTCTCACCCCGACCAGATTCTGACTGCACATAAACATGTAGTCAGTGATGCGCCCGTAGCTCAGCTGGATAGAGCGGCGGACTTCTAATCCGTTGGTCGCAGGTTCGAATCCTGCCGGGCGTGCCAGCCGTTTGATTGATTATATGGTGGATGTAGCTCAGTTGGTTAGAGCATCGGATTGTGGTTCCGGGTGTCGGGGGTTCAAATCCCCTCATCCACCCCATTTGTTGTGTTCTGTTTCGTTTATGGATGCGCCCGTAGCTCAGCTGGATAGAGCGTCGGACTTCGAATCCGCAGGTCGCAGGTTCGAATCCTGCCGGGCGTACCGAAAATCGGTGTTGTTATTCAGCCAACACCATACAGATTGTGCGGGCTCATAGCTCAATTGGTAGAGCAGCGGACTCTTAATCCGTTGGTTGTAGGTTCAAGTCCTACTGGGCCTACCACGGCGCAAGCCGCAAAGAACAAGGCTCTGACGATGATTTAGTCGTCAGAGCCTTTGTCGTTTTTGCGGGCTTGTAAGCACATATGACACACATATGGCAGGGCTCCACTACAATCCCCCACACATCTTGGCTCATTAACCCCGATTATCTAATGACCTGCATGGCAGGTCTTATTATGAGTCTGAGCAGCCTGATTTCCTGTCTCAAATGTAGGGACCTTGTCTCAAAACTCGCCGCCTTGCTGCAACCCTTGGACTTTTGAGACACCTTACAGGTAAAATTTACACACGTTTAATTAGAATTACTTCATTACCCTGCCACTTATGAGATAAGACCAACACTTATGAGATAAGGCAGACCTTTGTGAGACTGAGTAGCCTGATTTTCTGTCTCAAATATCGGGGCCTTGTCTCAAAACTCGCCGCCTTGTTGCAACCCTTGGACTTTTGAGACAACCCAGCCACTTTTGAGACACCGCCCCAGAGTATATGTGATTCCTTCCGGGTACAGTAACCCGTTCACCCCATCCCGTGTGGAATTTCAGTCATCCTTGAGATTGGCTTGCCATGTGAATGGCTGGAATCCGATGTGGAACCTGCCGCCCTTGGGTATGTGTGTTCAGTTAAGCTTCAACTCCATACCACCAAACCATAGAGCGTCCTATCACACCTCCCACCCAGCAGGCTACGCCTCCCCCCCCAACGCCTGTAGGGGCACGGCATGCCGTGCCCTTCCTTAGCGGTGCACTAAACCCAAACTCTCCCGTTGACTGCTATTCTTTAAATATGAACGGGTTAACAAAATAAGCCTCACTTTTGCTTGACGAAAGAGACCCTCCTTGCCAATAGGCAAATAGGAGGGACCATATGAGCATAATTCAGAACAATCTGCCCGTCGCTTTTAGGCGGTCAAATGGAGGTAACCCGCCTATTACACCACAGACAGCAAAAGATGACCAAGGGAGGGACCCATGAGCAAACACCGATATGACCCAATGGGGCGCACGCCCGCAGAAACTTGAACAAAGGTGCAGGTATGACTCTCGTGGCGACTGCAGATATCTTTATCTTTATCCGTAATGGTCACTATGACAAGGCTGGTTGGTCTCTTTCTGACCGGAAGCGGCAGCCTCTGAGTTCTCTCGGTGTGCGGCAGGTGGAGGAGGCGGCCCGATGGCTTGGCAAACGGGGTGTCGTTCCAGATCTGGTGATTCATACTAATACAGAGCGGACCCGGCAAACGGCCAAAATTGTGTGAAATGTCCTGGGTGCAGGTGCTCCAGTCCTGGAGGTGGGGGGCGGTTTGAGGAGCGGGCGGGATTTGGACCGGAAGCTGGTGGAATGGAGCCGTAATCGCAGCCCGATGCAGGGAACGATCCTGTTTGCGGGCCATTACACCACTCAGGATGCTCTCATGAGAGATTTGGGAGCCCCATCTGATGGTGACGCTAGCCTGATGTCACGGGGGAGCGTGCTTGTTTATGCAAAGGAGCCCGGTGCTGATGCTTGGAGGTTGGTCGAATACATGGTGAATGCCGCCAAGTGAATCATTGTTGTGCCCTTCAATAATGCTCGGATTGTCCGTTGAAATGAATCCGAAATCAATGGGAAATCAAAATTCAAATCCTGCCTGGAACTGCACTCGGAGCCACTCTTCAAGCGAAAGAGTTTCGGATACATAAGTGTAACCCGATGACACTTTAATATTGGACAACTTAGTGCTGGTGAGTGTGGCAAGGATCTGGAAACGCAGGTTGGTTGAGCTAAGCTCGTGGATATAGCCGGTCCCAACACCTGCTGTCACCCCGTAGTATGGGCCGTCATCATGTTCACACACGAATCCATTAGCTCTAGCGTCGATACAACTTGATGTGTAAGAATTGTTCAGCTCTTCAAGATCGTCAGCCGGGAACAGGACGGTGCTACCCAGCCGGGTAGTGAACAACCAATGTCCTTTGGCATGTATCCGTGGAGCCCACTCAAGCGCTCCACCGATGAATAGGTCTTTGCCGAGGGATGTTTCAGCGTTGTTGGCATTCTTTAATTTTGTATCAAAATTCATGTTCCCGATAAGACCCAACCGGAATGACTTCAACGGAAAGAGAACCCCTGTCTCCAACGATAAACCAGAGTCGTCATCCAAGTTGGCGCTTGTGTAGTCGCTGTAATAGCCACCACACAGAGCATCAGAAGAATCACACTCGGCTCTCATTGTACCCTCACCGCGGGTGGGGATGCCTAACAAGAGTGGGATATAGATTCTCTTCTTGGGCTGATGTTGGGGCTCGTCCTGCCTCGATCTCTGGTTCTGTTGTGAAGCTGCATAGCTATTGAGAGTATGCTGCTGTCGGGGTGTGTCCTGATTGACCTGTTGGAGCGGCTGGACTGGCTGTTGTGGGGGAGTGGGGCTGGACTGGCGCACAGCAGGTGCTGTCTGCTGAACAGTATCAGCCTGCGTTGGTTGAATGGTCATCTGTTGCCCGCTGCCGGTACAGATGCCTCCCTGGCACCATTGGCCGGCAAAACAGTGCATATCCTGGGTACAGTAGATGATGTTGTCAGCCCGGCTCAGGCCCTGAAGCCCAAAAGAGAAAACCAACAAGGCAATGAATTTTAAAGAGCTCTTCAAATTCCCCTCCTGTTTAGATGTGGCAACAAAGTATTGCCTCCCCTGAATTGAACATGCAGAACCTATCACGTGGTGTTGGACAAGGACAAGCCCCCTGAGGCCATTTTTCTGCAATCAACCGGGACTGGTCATGTGAGGGGAATGGGGCGGGGAGGAGATAATTGTCTTCTTCATTCCGTCGTGTCTTCGTGTGAGGTCTCTTCGTGTTCTCGCATGAATTAAAATAGGGAGGGTGTGCAACCTGAAAACATATCTATGAAATTTGGTGGCTCTTTCACAAACTTCCATCATCGTGAAATGCATGATATTTATGGGTTGCGTATGACCAATCCATCATGGTGCCCCATATGGTTTTTGTTGTTGCACCCGGTGGTACCCCAAAAAGTAATTGGCAAGAACTGTGATTAAAAGCATGAGCTGCCTGTTAAAGAAGGTGATTCCTGTTGTTGTGAACCACCGTCATCTGTCAATCAGGCGGGTGGGGCAGCCCAACCTGTTTGGGCTGCTGCACTTGTTCCTGTTGCTGCTCCTGCTGTTGGCGCCCCAGCTTGCTGGTGCTGATGTCAGCAGTGCCACGGCCAGTGTGCCGTCCGGCGATGAAGCGGGCTCATTCTTTGCTGAACTGGTGCGCCAACCAATATTTGTGCTCTTCGGGGTCATTGTTACCGGGCTCCTCATCGGTCAAATCAAGGTCGCAGGGGTATCCCTTGGTACCAGCGGTGTCCTCTTCATGGCTCTGCTGGCAGGGCACTTTCAGCTGCCCATGCTCCAGGGAGTGGGCAAGCTCGGGCTGGTCCTCTTTGTCTATTGCGTGGGCCTCTCTGCTGGACCAACCTTTTTCAGCACATTCAAGCGTCAGGGCAAGAAGTTTGTTCTGCTCTCACTCATCATTGTGGGGAGCGGGGCCATGTGTACGCTTGTTGCCGCCGTGTTGTACGGCATCCCCCATGATCTGGCTGGGGGGCTCTTTGCCGGAGCTTTAACGAGCACCCCTGGTTTGGCAGCCGGGTTAGAAGTGGCCGGTGCGGAATCACGTATGGCGGTAGGTTATGGTATCGCCTATCCGTTTGGTGTGATTGGCGTAGTTCTCCTGGTACAGCTTCTGCCGAGGCTCTTCGGTAAAGACCTGGAGAGTCTTGGTGTCGAGGCTCAAGCACTGGAGAGGGCCAGCACCAGGGGAGAGATTGAGCGGACCCTGGTCCAGGTGGTGAACCCGGTGATCATTGGTCGAGCACCATCCCAGGTATCATTCCTGGAGAGCACCAATGCTGCTATCACCAGGCGCCTGGAGAACAACCAGTTGGTTCCCATTAAGCCTGACTATGTGTTTCAGACGGGCGATCAGTTGCTGATAGTGACTGACAGCGCCACCTTAGAGAAGGTGGTTGATCTGATTGGCAGGCGATCTGAAGAACCTATGGTGATGGATGTGGACCACCAGCGGCAGCAGGTGATTGTTACGGCCCGCAGCATGCTGGAGAAGCCTCTAGGCGAACTGAAACTGCTCAAAAATTATGGTGTGACAGTCTCCCGGATTAATCGGCAGGAACAAAGTTTTGTGCCGAATGCCACAACTATACTTCATAAAGCGGATCAACTCACTGTAGTAGGGCACGCGGAACACCTTCGGGAGTTTGCCAAGGTGGCAGGTCATAATCCCCGGGTGCTTGAGATAACGGACATTTACTCTCTTGGGGTGGGGATAATGTTTGGCATAGCCCTGGGGATGGTACAACTCCCCCTGCCTGGTGGCGGCAGCTTCTCGCTGGGTATGGCGGGCGGCCCCCTCCTTGTTGGATTACTGCTGAGCCACTTCGGGCATATCGGTCCAATCACCGGCTATATGCCCCGGGCTAGCCGGATGCTTCTTAATGACGTTGGGCTGGTGTTCTTTCTGGCTGAGGCCGGGGTTGAAGCTGGTTCGTCATTTGTGGCGGTTCTGGCTGATCATGGCCTTGTTCTGTTGCTGGTGGGGGCTGTTGTTACCATGCTGCCCATGGTTCTTGCCTATCCTCTTGCCCGTCGTCTGTTTAAGATGGATATTCTGTCTTCCCTAGGCGGAATCTGTGGTGGAATGACCTCCACACCTGGATTGGGGGCCATTACTGGCCGCACTGATGCTCAGGCGCCGGTGGTAGGTTATACCTCTGCCTATCCGGTGGCGCTCATCCTGATGACTCTGGCAACCCAGGCCTTAGTTTCCCTGCTGTGAGGATAAGGGCGGGTTTTTTTAAGCAAAAGATCATCTTGCGGTGGGGCAAACTCGGCTCAATAAAAAATTCTTCCATACATAATTAATCGACTTTGTCTTTTTTTCTATACAGCTCCTTAATATGCGATTACATTTTAAGAAATCTCGTTTATGTTTATTATTATCAGGAGATGTTATTGTCATGTTTAACATAAAAAATCGATTAGTGTTCATGGCCCTAATTATGGGGTTAGGCTCGACTGGGTGTGGAGCCAATGAGACAGTAATTTATGAGCAGGGCGCATCCGGTGTGGGGGTGGCAGTCCGCACTAGCGTTGAAGAACCGGGTGAAAATTGCCAGTTTGGTGGCATTTGGTTTGAGTATGGTCTTGATGTAAACGGTAATGGGATACTGGATTTGAATGATGTGAGCGAGAAAATTGTAGAAACCGATGGTGGTAGTGAGGATATTGTTGTTGACGCTGAAGTGGGTGACGAATCCGATGGTGGTGCTGGGGAGACTGTTATCAAGTCTTTCTATGTTTGTAATGGGGCTCCTGGTAATCAAGGTAATCAAGGTAACCAGGGTGAGCAGGGAGAACAGGGAGAGCCGGGTGAGCCTGGTACAGGTATTGCTGTAACTGTTAGTGAAGCAGAATTGGATGGTGAATGTGAATTTGGCGGCATTGTTTTTGAGTGTGGTGTGGATACCAATAGTGATGGGGAGCTGAATGAAGGTGAGGCTGTGCTCGGCAGCAGTGTTGTATGTAATGGAGCGCCGGGTGAGCAAGGGGAGCAGGGAGAGCAAGGGGAGCCTGGTACAGGTATTGCTGTAACTGTTAGTGAAGCAGAATTGGGGGGTGAATGTGAATTTGGTGGTATTGTTTTTGAGTATGGCATTGATACCAATAGTGATGGGGTGCTGAACGCAGGTGAGGCTGTGCTCGGGAGCAGCGTTGTATGTAATGGAGCGCCGGGTGAGCAGGGTGAGCAGGGTGAGCCGGGTTCCCCAAGTGCAGGTATTGCTATAGCGGTTAGCGAAGTGGGCTTGGGGGGGGCATGTGAATTTGGCGGTATTATTCTTGAGTATGGTGTTGATTCCAATAGTGATGGGGAGTTGAATGAAGTGGAGGCTGTGCTCGGTAGCAGCGTTGTATGTAATGGAGCGCCGGGAGAGCAGGGTGAGCAGGGTGAAGCAGGTCACAGCCCGGTGGTGGTAGTTGTGCCTGCTACTGAGGAGGAATGCCCCGACGGCGAGGGGGGCTTGGTTGTTGCCGTTGATGACCAGTCCACTGTATTTTGTGTATCCAGAATCAGCACTATTCAGAATCTACCCATTGGGACTGTGGTCTATGATGATGCCTTCACATGGGGAGGAGAGCCTCTACTGTGGCGCAAAGTGCATGATAACTATGGTGGGCAGCAGGGAACATCCACCCTTATGGCCATCAGCAGCATAGGCCCCAGATCATTTAATGAGCCCGATTGGACCAATCGCTGGCTTGATGCAACCCTGCGCCAATGGCTCAATACGGACTTCCTGGCTCAGTTTTCACCAGAATTTGCCAGCATCCTAAAAGCTACCAGTGTCCCCTGGGCGATTGACAGACCAGTCTCCGGTAATACCTCAGGGCAGGTTACAGACAAGGTATTCATCGCCTCCCGTACTGAACTGGGTGGCCCGGCGCTGGCCAATGACGGAACCGTGCTCGACTGGTTTGCTGATCCCAATAAGGCCGAGCAACGCAGAGCCATGTATGGCCTGCAATTCTGGACCCGAACCGGGGACCGAGCTGCTTACGGTATTACCCCTTATGACCTGGGTGCCTACTATGTTCAGCCAAGTGGAGGCTTCGCAAGTAATGGCTGGGTTATGGATGAAAGACACGTTGTCCCCATGGTTAACATTGACAACCAGTCCCTGTTTTCCATGCAGTATGATGGGACTTGTCGCTTAGTGGTGACAGAGTAATAATCTGTCATGCTTGCAATTTGTTTGTAAATAATCTTCATCAATACCCACAATGTCTGCACCTCCTATCCAGTAGAAAAATGACTGCTCATTCCCCCGCCCATGCATGGTCTTACATCGTTTCGATTGCCCGGTCATTCTTATCTGAGGCATGATTGGCTCGGACGACATAGATTTGTCTGAGCTCGGCTTGAGTGCTCAAAGTGGTGTTTATGGTCGAGTAGGCCGAGAGCATCGCCCCAGCGTCGCTAGTCCTATGAGCAGGATGCCTGTTCCTGCTACAAAACCTGCGAGCACATCAGTCGGCCAGTGAACCCCCAGGTAGATGCGTGACAGGCCAATAAGCAGGATGAGCAGTGGAGTAGAGATGGCTACCGGTACGGTGAGACTCGGTCTGAACCTGACCATGAGAACCCCGATTGTACCCACTACGGCTGCAGCAGCCATGGCATGACCACTGGGGAACGCATAAGAGGAAGGTAGCTCGATCCCGCTGAACAGGGTGGGTCTGGGACGGGCGATGAGGAGCTTCAAGGTGATGTTGGCGTTCTGGTTGACGATGGCCACCCCTGCCAGAATCATAGCAGCCCGCCGATCGCCCCGGCGCAGTGCCCAGTAAGCCATGAGCAGGATGGCCAGGACAATAGGAATAGCGGAACCCGCCCAAGTGACCAGTTTCATGATCGCATCCAGTAATGGATTCTGGATCGAATGGAAGGCCATGGAGACAGCTCTGTCCAGCTCTTTGGTGTGCCCCTGTATTACAGATTCAGTAATCAAACCAAAAATGGCAAATAAGAGCAGGCTGCATGTAATCAGCACCCCTTTTCTGTGCTTGTTTATAGCTGACTTCATTGAAGTATAATAATTAACCATGGTCTGTATCATCCAAACACTGAGCACGATGAATGTTTGTTTTTAAGAAAATAAACAGGTAGGTGTTGAGGCGAATGGTCATGGGGTGCAGCGTGTTTCCACAACTGAATACTCGGCTCCACATGGTCCGCTTGTGCTGGGCCCGGCAAAGCCCACCAGTTCGGCACACCCTAGCTCCACCAGACAGTTAGTCCAATCCTCATAGGCTTCGCCGCACTCCAGTGAGGCCCAGTAAGAGTCCGCCAGCCCTTCTACACATTCACCCAAGCAAACTTGTTCGCCTTCTAACTGGCATTCATCAAGATGATCACATACGGTCTGGCAGCGGTCTCCGTAGATTGTCATGGGATCACATGCCGTTGTTTGAACAGTCCGTTCCTGCTCGCAGACCTCTACGGTTTCGTCGCAGTCCAGGTTGCCTACGCAGGAAATGATGGCGATGGTTGCTTCTGTGCATTCCGCTGACATAAAACTGCCATTGGCGGTTACACATTGGTCAGTACAACCTGAAATAATATTCTCCAGGGTTTCTTCGTCGATTCCTGCATCTTCGTTTTCAGCCAATGTGCAGTTGATAGGCTGGGTGCAGGACTTAAGGCAGGCGGTCTCAAGCTCTTCAAGGTAGGTTGTTGCGGCATTGGTACCCGTATCTTCTTGCCTCAGCCCGCCATCATCCTGGTCCCCACTGGTATCCAGGTCGCTCGAGTCACCCGCATCTTCGGAAACGCCAGTGTCTTTATCACTCTGGTCCCTATCTCTGGAAGCTTTGTCTGAACCGCAGCCAGCAGAAGCTGCCATACAGAGCGCAAGAAGAAGGAGCCCGGTCAGTTTATAAATGTTCATTGTGGCATCTCTCCCAATAGCTTTGGGGTTAACTGGCAAGAATTGCACCTGTTCCCGAAAGGATATGTTATCCAATGGGCAGGAAGTCTGCAATCGGATTTAATTGGTGTTTTAAATAACAGGAAATGTGAGCGGTATTAATGGAGGTAGAGAAGTGAGGAGAACCGGGGAGTGGTTATCTGAGTATTCAGGGTTCAATACCACATAAGTCTAAGATGCCAGTCAACACATCACCACAGGCACCATCGATGTCCGGACCGTCGAAGTCTACCAAATCGGTGCATTCGGTACCGATAATGCAGGTAGACCATTGTCCTATGGCATCACCACATTCATCGCCATATGAGTATAATTCATAAATTGTGCCACCGCAGTTTGTCATGCAATTATCTAATGTGCCTTCATTACAGGACTCCAGGTGATCACACAAGTCCTGGCACTGGTCAGCGAAGATAACTGCAGGATCGCATATGCTTTCAAGCGCACCCTCTTCTTCTTCACACTGAGGTTCCTCCCCTGTAGCCTCTTCACAGGTCAGTTCCGCAACACAGGAGGTGAAGTCGAAGAATGAGTTACTGCAGTCGGCTGAATGTGTAGCTAACGGGCTGAATATCATCTCACATTCTTCGGTACATGTTGCGATGTCTTCTGTGGGGTCTTCGACGCCCACATCTCCCTCTACTTCTTCTGTTGCTTCACAGGGGGTGTTCATGATGGTGCAGATTTCCTCGCAAGCGGTGCTGACCTCTTCTGCGGTCGCTAATGGATTGCAGGCGCTGTCCCATGCAGTCCATGTGGTGTAGCAGGTGTGTTCCTCTGTCAGCTCGTTTTCTCCACCAAACAGTGAACTTGCCTCTTCACAGGAGAGGCCGACAAAGCAGATGTAGGCATCCATCATGGTCTCTGCGCAGGCGGCATTGGCCTCGGCTTCGGCGCTTGTGTCCGCATTGCATTCGGTGACGCAGTTTTCCAGATCGCCCTCTTCTGCGATCCCTTCTGCTTCCCAGCAATCAACCAGGTATTCGCACATAGTGTCGCAGAAGATCTCGATCTCGGTCCGGTCGTCTATTCCTGTGTCAGAATCGACTGATATGTCACTCTCGTCTTCACCGGTATCACTACCGTCTTCGTTCGCACCAGTGTCAGTGACATCGTCATTGCCTGTGTCAGTTACCTCAACGCCAGTATCCTGGTCGTCCGTGCCTTCTTCGTCAGAGGTGCATCCGGTGAAGAAGATCATGCTTGTTGAGAGGAGCATGAGTCCCAGTAGCTTAAATAGTTGCATTTCTTGATCTCCTACTTGTTAATCCAGCTCACAAACATCCATTGTGGCCCCGAACTCAGTGCCACAGACACCTTCAGTACTAGGTCCCTCGAAACCCTCAAGGTCGACGCATTCGGCTGTCGCAATACAAGCAGCCCAGTTGCCGAAGGCATCCGCACATTCATCATCACCTGTTGCGTAGATCTCATAGTATGTAAAAGCACACCCTTCCATGCAATTCTCCATACCTACCTCGCAGGCAACTAGATGGTCACATGTGTCCTGGCACATGTTGGCGAAGACTGCCTCAGGATTACATATTTCAAACAGCTCATCCTCTTCTTCTTCGCATTGAGGTTCCTCCCCTGTAGCTGCTTCACAGGTCAGTTCCGCAATGCAGGAGGAGAAGTCGAATAATGAGTCGCTACAATCAGTTGAGTGTGTAGCTAGCGAGATGAACGTCATTTCACATTCTTCGGTACATTTTTCGATACCTTCTGTGGGGTCTTCGACGCCCACATCTCCCTCTGCTTCTTCTGTTGCTTCACAGGGGGTGTTCATGATGGTGCAGATTTCCTCGCAAGCGGTGCTGATCTCTTCTGCGGTTGCTAATGGATTGCAGGTGCTGTCCCATGTGGTCCATGCGTTGTAGCAGGTGTGTTCCTCTGTCAGCTCGTTTTCTCCACCAAACAGTGAATTAGCCTCTTCACAGGAGAGGCCGGTAAAGCAGACGAAGGCGTCCATCATGGTCTCTGCGCAGGCGGCGTCTTCTTCGACCTCATCGTTTGTGTCGGCGATACATTCGGCGATGCACTCTTCCAGATCGCCCTCTTCTGCGATTCCTTCTGCTTCTGCGCAATCAACTATGTATTCACACACAGTGTCGCAGAAGATCTCGATCTCGGTCCGGTCGTCTATTCCTGTGTCAGAATCGACTGATGTGTCACCCTCGGCTTCACCGGTATCACTGCCGTCTTCGTTCGCACCAGTGTCAGTGACATCGTCATTGCCGGTGTCAGTTACCTCAACGCCAGTATCCTGGTCGTCTGTGCCTTCTTCACCAGAGGTGCATCCGGTGAAGAGGATCATGCCTGTTGAGAGGAGCATTATTCCTAGCAATTTGTATAGTTTCATCTTGAGCCTCCTGGGATTGGATCCCCTTGTGCCTGGCAAAAACAATAGTATGGTTTGATCAAAGGCCAGGCGATTAAGCATCGAATAGATGCATGCTGAGATAAGCAGCAGCAGGACTCCCCTGCTGTACTCAATATTAACTCGCCTTGTATATCACAGTTGATATTTATTTAATATCAAGTTTTGGGAGGTATTTTATATGAATATGAGAAGATGTGACATGGGATAAGTTAATCATGGCTTACGCAGACCGGGTGGGATTGGATGGTAGTTATTCTTCTGCACGCAATGGGCATTCTACGATTGCGTAACATGAATCGAAGCCATCGGGCCAGAACACAGTGGAGGTGTTTACAATTGTAGAATCTTGCAGCCCATCAATGAGATCATACTGAGCGCATTCATAGGGACTTTCCAGGGTTACGGAGTACTCGAACGCTCGTTCCTCGCCAGGAGCAAGCTGAAACCATGTGTCGGGTACCTCAAGGCCCATCGCCTCACCTACCGGATCGCCCACCCCCCGCACGGTGGAGCTGGTGTGGTCGTATCTGTTTCGCAGTACCAGGCGATAATTGAGTACTATGTCACCCTGGGGGTTTTTGTTGCTTGCTGCAGAAGGAACACCATTATTTTCCCCACGCAACGATAGCACCTTCTGGCCGTTGACAGTCTTTTCGCACTCAATGGAGTGGGACCATGCCTGGGCCGGGATCAGGAGAAGAATGCCCACGATCATCAGTACGGCCATGCCCACGCCCATGCCTGTGCAGGCTTTGAGCAGGCTGCCCTTGACCTCTATTGTTGTACCGCTCTTTGACACTTTGGAACCTCCATATCTATTCCATAGGTCCATTGGCCAGGCCGTAGAACCTATGATTAATTTATGTTATTAGAACAGTGCTCCTTTTTATCCTCAATCGGCCTGCAGAGTTGGGGCAAAGCAGGAGGACTCGGTCTGAATCAGCTCCCAACCCCCATCTGGCGACAGATTCATGGGGTTGGCAGTGCCCAGATACATATTCATTTCATCGGTGACTATGGTACGGATGCCATAGTTCATGGGGTTGCCTACACCATCAAGAGACTCGGGGCGGGCCCGTCCGTCGCTCCTCATAATCCGGTACAAATCTGCACCGATGATTGGCACATATGGGGCAAGCAGCTGCCGGAACTCCTCAATGTCGAACTGGGATTCAGGGATGGATTTGGCAATGCTGCTCCGCATGCTCTGGGCTTCGGGCGTATTGTCGAACAGCACGCTGTAGTCGAATGTGCCGATATAGAGTTGGTCATTAAAGACCTTCATGGTCCATGTGTAGGAGTTGAAGAAATTGCCGAAACCGGCTGGACCCCAAACTGGCGTAGGCCGTGTGAGCTTGTTCATGTGAAAGCTGTCGGCTGCGATGGTGTATGCTTTGAGATCAGCATCATATCTGGGTAGATATTTGTCTCCATAGAGCAAATCTACTTCCTGGTCAGGGGTGCCAAAGTCCCGCCCTCTGAAGATGGCAATGGAACGGTGGGTTCCCAGAGCGGTGAGGAGAAGCTCATCCTCATCTAGCTGGCTATTATTGTTCCTGTCCAGGTTGATGATGTTGTTTGCGTGGCTCTCGGTGGCTACTCGCATGGCAAGGAATGGCACATGCATGGTCCCCCAGTAGAGATGGCCCTTGAATGATGCGAGCGCTCCGCCACCGGTGGTGCCAGCCACAAGGGCGTCGGGTTCGAACTCGTTGATGCCCCATACCTTGGTCCACCCTTTCTGGTGGCTATCGGTCAACCCTCCAGAGGGAATGGGCGGGCTCATGGTGAGGCTGAACTCGCTGGCCACGCCGAGGGAGATGCCAGGCCACGAGCCTACAAACAGACGCCCCTCATGATACGCAATGTTGGATGCAGGGGCGGGCAGGTGCCCCACTTCCTGGAAGTTGAAGAGGACGTTGGGGTCAGTGCTGTAGGAGCCAATCCACCTGAGAACAGCCCCGCCTCCATCGGGGTTGGGCTGGGTCAATCCCACACCTGTGTAGAGCTTACCATCATGCATTACCCATTGCCTGATGTCGTTGTACTTGTCAAAGTGTTTGGCACCGAGTAGAACGCCTGTATTGGCGTCGAAGGCGAACATCCTGATGCCGCCACCGCCAGGGCCAGCCAGGAACGCAATGCCGTTGATGGACCCTGCAGATCGAAGCCCGCTGGTGGAGGCAAGGAGCATCCCTGCGGGGGATGGGGGCATGGGTGACATGTTGAGCAGCTCGCCTGTCTGGGTCTTGAACCAGTAAATCTTTGGCCTTCTGAAGTCACCATAAGGCGATAGGGCATCTCCCAATTCACATACATAGTTATCGGTTACAACGGAAGCATCCATATCCAGGTAGCCAGCCATGACCAGACAGTGGGTGTTGGCGACTGTGCCAAACCATATGTTGTCGCCCTGCTTGGTCATACCCCAGATGTAGGCTTCGTTCACCTTGGGCTGGCTTCCGGTGGGGCAGGGCGGCCCGGGAGGATATGGATTGCCCACGCCTGCGAAGCATTCGTCTGGCTGGGCTTTGGCTTCAACCTCGGTTAAGAGGCTGGTCTGGGTGTTCAGGGGGCAGTTGTGCTTGCACACCAGGTGTGAGGCTCCCCAGTAGGCGCCCATTTTGGTGATCAGTTCGCCGGTCTCTGGGGGGGACTGGGCTGAATGGGCCGCAGGTGCGGATATTGCAAAGATCATCAGGAGAGCCAGCAGAATGCCTGCTCCTCTTCCTGTTGTTGATGTTCCTTCTCTTGTCTTACGTAGCATGTCTCGTTCCCTCCATGGTATTCATCGGTTAATCAGTAGAGCTTCCCCTTAGGGGCAAAGGTTACGTGGCCGAATGGGCATTCGTTGGAGAGGACCTCATTGGGAGCGGTCCTTATCGTGTGACGCAAATCCAGTTCGACTACAGTCTTGCCTCCGTGGAGAGACCTAATGCGGAAGGGCATGTCCACGCTGTTGGTCATATCATTGTTGCAGGCATAGCAGATGTTCTGCTGGCTGGCGTATGCCACCAAGCCGGGATTGCTGAAGGAGATGGTAACCAGTACCGAATCCCTGGTAGTCCTGGGAATGAGGGCAAGTATGCTTGTCCAGCCGCCTTCAAGGCATTTCAGGTCAATAGGTTGCCTCAGATTTGTCTCATTAAGAATGACTCGGTAGGGGTGGTGCTCTTCCACCACTTTGATGCTGTTCAGGTACACGATGGCTTCTCCCACTTCTTGTGGGAAGGAGCCTGCTCCCTTCAGGATCAGTGGGTGGCCAGGACAAACAGGCCATCCCAGACAGCCTTGTTCATTGTCGCCAGTATTATTATTGTTATCTACAGTGTCAGGCTGGTTGTTGCCAGTGTCCGTACCCGTATCGTCGGGGCCATTGTTGTTGTTCCCTGTGTCACTGGAACTGTTGTTTCCAGTGCCGGTGTCGCTGGGGCCATTGTTGTTGGTGCCCGTATCTCCAGGGCCGTTGTTGTTAGTGCCGGTGTCGTTGACAGTTTGTCCGTTGTCACCTGCATCAACAGCGACGTCACCCTGTAGATTGTTGGTGCCTGTCTTGTCCTTGTCACCCTCTTCGCATGCAATCAGCCAGAGGCAGGCCGTTAGCCCCAGGCAGAGTGCAGGCGCTTTTAGGAATAAGCTTCTATTCATCCAATTACTCTCCTGCTGTTGTTGGTGGGTCTGGAATGGATTGTGAACGGCTGGCATTCAGGCGCGCTGATTTGTCCGTTCGATCCACAAACCATCCGGCTGTGCAGATGTGAAAGCAAATATGAAACCAGCCCATGCAAGGTAATGGTTAGAATAGGGTAAATTTGGCGTAACTTGTTGATATTATTGGTATATTTATTGCAGCCAATAAGCCGGTAAGGGCATCTTCGGTTAATGGATAAATATTTTTTCAGGCATGTGCGGGTTCAGGGTGGAGTAATGTAAGGAAGATAAAGAGAAAAGAATTTTCGCAGTGAGGTTTGCCGATGGAGGCGACTTTACCTGGACAATATTTTTTGGTTGGTGTGATGACGTCTTCTCTTTCGCCATGTGTACGTGTAATAGACAAGCCCGATGGCAGGGATGAGGTATAGTCCGTTGCTGATAGAGACCATGCTGCAGCTACACCCGGTATCTTGGTTGTCGTCTATCAGTTTCCCCGTTCCCGAATCATTGCCTGTGTCTGGACCGTCTGCCCCCCCATCGTGGAACCCTGAATCATGGTTATCAGGTGTACCGGTATCGGGTTCATCATCATTGCTATGACCTGGCACCAGACCATTCAGAAATGCCTCCATATTGGTGGTGCCATCTTGATCAGGGTCTGCTTGAGGGTCCTGCCCCACGTTGTCGAAATGGAGTATCTCCCATGTATCAGGTAGGCCGTTATCATCCTGGTCATTGCTGCCATAAGAGAATGAGTAGAAGTTGTTCCGGGTCAGCCCGGGAGCCTGGATGGTGAAAGTGGCCTCCCCGTCTCCGGCTAACTCAGATGGCTGGATGTTCTTCTGATAGGTGTGTGCCTGGCCCGTTTCGTTTTTCCACCCGTATTCCACCTGGAGTGGAGCAAGGGGAACTTGTGGGTTATCTGGTCCGCTGATGGAACTGACAGAAACTCGGACTGTGTTTTCTCCATCCATCAGCCTTGGGAGCGCATTCATACTCCCGTCAATCCAGGTTTGCAGGCTGATCCTGTTGAGCCCCACTGTTGAGGTGTCGGTGTCCCCTGACTCGGCTCCAGCTCTAGCTCCACCTTTGCATTCAAATTTGATGAAATATTGATACACCCCGCTAACCGCCTGCTGGGTGCCGTCAAATCGGGATTTGCCAATGTTGAGGTGGATCTTGCCCCCATGGGAACTGAGCAGATCCCACGTTGCCCCCATGTCTGTAGAGAGGAGGAACCTGGCAGTGTCTCCAGGGCCTTTGGTTACGAGTGCGTCCAGTTGGGCGTCTGCCATGATATATGGTGAGTTTACCTGGAAAATGACAGATTTAATGGTGCCGTTCGACTCGGGCCGAAGGTATGGAGGGCTATCGGCCCGCTTGAGACCAGGTGTACCTACAACTGCGTCTTTCCAGGCATCGCTCCACAGGTCACCGTCCCAGGTGATGGTACCAGTACTGGTCATGTAATAGGTGTCCTGGCCGAAAAAATAGTTATCAGTCTCGTCACTACATCGCTCTACATATGGGGCTACCCTTGGAAAATTGTATCTGTCTTCGTCCAGGTTCCAATGGCTCATGCCTCCCCAACCGGTCGCTTGCCGGTAATGCCTGCCCAGGGAGCCAAACTGGGCTGCGTAGGTCTGTGGCTGATAGAATATTGGTCCTCTTTTCCAGTGACGTACAACGGCTGTGCCCCTTGGAAGCTGCCAGTCCATCTGGTGAAGGGGGTAGAGGGAAGGCATTGAATGGGAGGCATAAAGCTCCAGGGGCTGTTTGCCTGCGTTTTCCCAATCCCATATTGTTGTATGGAACTTTTTCAGGGCGAGATGGAGCCACCACTCACTATCTTCACCCTCCCAACTTCTTACCCGTTCAAAAAAGGGGCGGCTTCGCCAGGTGAAGTTCTCGTTGGCCATGAGCAGGTCTTCTGAGTGCACGGATTGGGCGAAGCTCAGCACATTAGCGTTAGGGGCATCCTCCTCTATAAAGAAGACGCCGTTCAGCATGTCAAACCCATGCCATGTGCCGTCCCATTCCAGCTCAACCATGGAGTGGACAGGCTCTACCAGGGAGATGCGGCGGGCGGCGTAGTCGTCGTTCTTGTAGGCGCACCAGACCGCCTCCAGAGCACGGGCCTGATAATCGCAATCCCCCGCGCCATGAACAAACATCACCTTATGGACCTCTTTCTCCAGCCTTTCTTCTGCTCCCCACGGGCCTTCGTATGGCTCAGTGCCCGCCTTGGGGCTCATTACAAATAGCCTGGTCCAATAGTAGAGGCTGATAGCTTTGTCCCGGTCGGAGGCGTTGGTGTTTCCATCGATGCGGAGCACGTCGTTGGCCCAGGTGTTCAGGTTGTTCACCCGGGGCCAGTTGGTGGTGGAGACCATAGGGCCGGTGATGGTGGCTTGGGCGTTGATTGGGGCGATGATGCCGATGCCCCATATATATACGATGAATAGAATGGCTGTCTTGAGGGGTGTGCCGAGTGTGGCCGGTGAAATGGCATGACGAGCCTGTTGCGTAGAGATGTATAACATTTTCTGTTCTCAGCTTCCTTTTGTATTCGGACCCGATTCAGATTCAATGGTGTGGGCCACTGCCCATATAAACAAGATTCAGACTTGTCAGTTTGCTACTGGCGAACAGACTTTATGGGGCGGGATTCTCCGGGATGAATCCTGAAGGAAATAGCCAATTGCTAGGAGGGTCTCATGGCTTCTGAAATAAAGAAGGACTATTTTGTCGGGCCCGATTCGGCCAGGGTTACCAGTGAATTTCTCAAGGAAGTGGAGCTGGCTGTAGAGGGTTATGTTGTTGGTAAGACACCCCAGGAGATTGCTGGTGCGGTGATTTGCGTACTTGCCCAGCGATTGTCAGGGGGCGAGGCCAGGGATCTTCTTTATGCCCTCTCGCCTCAGTTGCAGGACTGGGTAAAGACCTGTGCTCTCCAGCGGGTGGAGATGCCGGACAGGTTCGGATTTGCCCAGTTCCAGCAGGTGGTGGCTGATTATCTTGAGATACCTGTGGAGAAGAGCGCATTTGTGATTCGTACAGTCTTTGCGGCAATGCAAAAGCACCTGAATGACAAGCAGGTTGACACTGTGGAGAGTCAGCTCCCCACGGATTTGAAAAATGTGTGGATGCCCTCGAAAGGTTAAAGCTGCCAGGCGTAAGTTGAAAGTGGTTTGTGGGTAAGTGCCGGCAGAGGGAATTGGGAGTGTGAGGGCCAATAGCTTGTAGGGGCACGGCATGCCGTGCCCTCAAGTTGCAGTAGGAACATGAGAATCACCCTGTGCCTTCGGGTGTAAGGGACAAGGTGCAAGTTAACAAAACTGACAATTTGAAAATTGCAGCTTGTAACTATTAATAGGAGAAAAAGTCGATGACAGAAACTGATTTTCAAGGTTTTATGCCGCTCCTTTCAGAGGCTGCACACGGGATTGGGGTTGAGGTGTCAGCGGAGCGGTTTGCTCTGCTGGAAAAACATTATTTCACCCTGGTAGAACTCTCCAGACGCTATGAATTGGATCTGTTCCCTCAGTTTACCCAGGATGAGCTGGTGAGGTATGTGTATGGAGGGGCATTCCTTGGGGCAGAGTTGGCTGTGGTTAACCCTGGCAGCACTATTCTTGATGCAACTGGAACCGGGGGTGTGGCAGGTCTTGCTTTGTGGGCGGTGCTGGAGGATGTGAAAATTAAGATCACTGCACCTGGACCAGTTGAGAGGGAGATATTGGAGAAGACCTTTGATGGGCTCCAGCTTCAAGATGTCGATGTGGTGGCAGGTTGGCTTGATGGACGTAACGACTCAGATCCCAAGTATGATCTGGTCATTCTACCGGCTGATATTCCACCGGAAGACACCATCCCCATGGCTGATGGTTGGAGAAAGCCAGATGGCAAGATTCTTCTGATTGGTACTGGCATTCAGACTCACGACATGGAGTCGGTTGGTGAGGAGTTGATGCTGGACCTGGAAACCTATGACCATCAGTGGCTCAATACAGAACAGCCCATAGTAGCTTCCATGTCTCCTTTCAGCCCATAATCTATGGTCCTTCCTCCCCTATCCAGCAATTTCATTTTCACGCCATTATCTGGCATCTACCCACGTTTTTTGTTGTTAGTTACCTTATGTTGTCTGCCTTGATCCTATCTGCTAAATGTACATCTGGCCTTGTTTCGGTTAGAATGTGCGCTCTGCTCGGCTCTTCGTTATTATTGTATGGACCATATTCACGGCGGGTAAGATTCGGACAAAATGGGAAAATTTATTGGTGTTGTCATATTTATCCTGAGCGTGCTGTTACTGTTGTTTCTGGTTTTTCAGAGCTGGGGTGTTCTGCCCATGGATGGATTGGGGGAGATGCTTCTAGCCAGAGGTCCAGTAGCCGTGGTGCTCATTTTTCTGCTCCTGGTTTTCGATCTGATTCTTCCAGTTCCTTCCAGTGTGCTGATGACGCTGAATGGCATTTTTCTCGGCCCTATTTGGGGAGCCGTTGCCTCTTTTGCTGCAGCCACCTTAGGCGCCTGCCTGGGGTTTGGGCTGGGACGCAAGTTGGGCCGTCCAATGGTGAGGCGCTTTATGTCTGACAGAGAGCTTACTCGTATGGACGGCTTTGTGGACCGGTTCGGGCCTTATGGGATTATCCTGTCAAGGGCAGTGCCCATGATGACCGAGACAGCCTCTTGTGTTGCTGGTCTCTCTCGGATGACTTTTGGTCGGTTTCTGGTCGCATCCATAATCGGCACCCTTCCCATCACCATTGCGTACGCCTGGGCGGGAGCCAATTCTGGTACTATCCAATCTGGGATAATGATGTTCTTGCTCCTTGCTGCACTCCCTGCAGTAGGCTGGCTTGTTGTCTCTCTGATTAGAAGGGGGCACAAGAGAGATCAGCCTGACACAGTAGCAAATCAGTAATAAAAAACAGTGAGCGGGAATCTTACGCAGTAGTCCTCTCGTTTATGGTTCCGCAAACCATGCATGAGTGTTGCTCCCTGCGATTGGGATTTATTTTACCCCGCCCCTCTGGGAAGAGAGAGCAATTGTTGATGGCTGGAATATGCATCTGGCTGGTGGGTGCCCTCGCTGTTCAATAGTATTCCCCCAATAAGAAGCGGCCTGGGGATGTGCTATTTTATGACCAATTCGGGAATTTTTGCTCCATGGTTAATTGATTAGATGATTTTATGTATGAAGCGGGTATATTGTCCCACTTGACCTTAGTCGCAATTTGACATAGGATTCGGCCGTTTTTGGCCTGTCAGCATTGTTGATGTTCGGCATCCTGGCTGCTGGTGTTGCAGGGTGCACGTTTTTTCTCAGCAATTAACTAATCTCCCCAAGGGAGGGTGTATATGCTTGACTATTTCAGACAGAACTCTCGTTCAGTGCTAATCTACGTGTTCTTCGCAATCATCATTGCGGTCTTTGTGATTCAGTTTGGTCCTCAGACCACCGGTTGCTCGCCCAGTCCACGGCAGACCGCTGCCAAAGTGTATGCTCATAACATCGAGGATGTGGATCTTGACATGCACTTTTACCGGAATTTCGGCTTTGCTCTTGGCCGTGACGTGGATTTGGAGACCGTCCTCAAGTATAAGAAAGACCTGTTGAATGATATCATCAACGTCTATCTGCTTGCTGATGAGGCTGAGAAGCGAGGGTTCCGCGTCAGCAAAGATCGTTTGAGCAAGTACATAATGGATGAAGAGCTGAATCAGGATTTCCGATATTTCCAGACGGATGGTCAGTTCGATTTTGATCTTTATCAGAGGGTGATTCAGTCTGGATTC
>CAYZFJ010000019.1:26854-30219 GCA_964477705.1 uncultured Myxococcia bacterium
GATAAAACACCCCAGGCCACAATTAAAGGAACATTCAGTCTGGATTCAGGTCTTCAACTAAGAAGTACGAAGAATTCAAAGGCCGAGAGATTCTGGCTCGGGATCTGCTGGTGTTCCTGGAAGGCCAGATCAAGGTATCTGATCAGGAGATTCAGGATAGCTACCGCAGGGAGAATACCTCAGTCAATCTTGAGTATGTGACCTTCAGCGTGGATGCCTACCTGGACAAGGTTGTGGCACCGACTGCCGACGAGGTGTCCAAGTGGATTGGTGAGAATGCAGCATCAGTTGCAGCTTATTACCTGGAAAATCGTGATCAGTATGTGAAGCCCGCAGAGGCTAATACCAGAACAATCCTGGTTGCGGTGAGTGCCACTGATAGTCCTTCTGCCCGGGATGAAGCCAGGGAGAAGGCGAACGGACTCCATCAGGCTGTTGTTGCCGGTGCCGATTTCGAGAAATTGGCCAGCGAGAATCCTGCCTCCGTTGAGAACGCCCCAGGCACTTCTGAGGCAGGCAAGGCCCAGTGGATCAAGCAGGGTGCCAGTGCTGATAAGACTCTGGATGATGCTATTTTCGCCCTCAAGGTGGGGGAATATTCGGGCGTGGTGGAGTCGGAAGATGGTTTCCGGATTGTCAAGGTGGAGGAGATTCGCCCTGCCCTGGATCGGAAGCTTGATGATGTGCGCCTGGAGATTGCCGAGAAGCTGCTTGTGAAAGGGCGGGCTCTGGAGCAGGCTCGCAAGGATGCTGATGCACTGCTCGCCTCTGCTGCTGCGGCGGCTGGGAGCAGCCTGGCAGATGTCGTGGTGGCAAGTGGTGTTAACGGGGCCAGTGAGCTAGCCGTGGCAGAGACCGGCATGTTTGACCAGACTGGTGGTTCGGGCGAGATGAACCCGGCCAATCCTTTTGCCTTCCAGAAGCCTTGGGATTCTATCCCCAAGATTGGGAGGAGCGCTGATCTGTCCAAGGCAGCATTTGGTCTGACCGCAAGCTCCCCACTGGCAGACAAGACCTTCCAGGTGAAAGACTCCTGGTATGTTGTCAAGCTCAAGGAGCGCCGTGATGCCGATATGACTGCCCTGGCTTCAGCAAAAGAGGCTTTGGGTGAGAAGCTCCGCTCCGAGAAGGTGAAGGAGATGATGGGGGATTGGCGCACCAACCTGTTCGGCCCTGCTTATCAGAGACGTATGTTTGGTGGCGAGCCTGACCATGGACTTTTGGTGGGCAAAATTATAGACCGGGCACGGCATGGTAGGAAAGTGAAGATCAATGAGAACTTCTTCACTCTGCCTGAATTGTCCGGGGATGAGGGAGCTTCTGGGTCTGCTGGTGACACCCCCTCCGGTGGCGTGACCGAGGATGCAGCCAACTAAGCCCTGAGCGATTGTAATATCTTGTAAGAGGAGTCAGATGTAACCGTCTGGCTCCTCTTTTTTTATCATTCTGTTTCGTGTTTGGTGTTTCAATCAGGCTGGATCTGTTCAGTAAGATATGAAAGCATGGTCTCTGATTTAGGAGCCTGAGCAGAATTATATTGCCACCTTCTTCAACAGATGCATGACCTCGTATGTAGGGACACGGCATGCCGTGCCCTTCTCCGAACAGTCATTCCCTGTCGGGTTGGGGTGTGCTTGACAATATAATTTATGCCAGATGCCTTAGTGGCAAAATGGGCAATCAATGGCGGTGCGCTTGAGGTGAAATCATAGGCTAATCAATGGGTAGAGGGGTGTGGGGGAGTGGGCGGGTGGGGAAAGGCAGAGAGTTGATTGGTCAGTGCGTGTTGTGCGCAGGTGCGGTGACCACTCTAACCTGCCAGGGAATTACTTCATGCCACAACCGCAGATCAGGTGGGCAAAGACCTTTGCGTCGCCCTTGGTGTTGCTTATCAAGGAGTACTCGTTGGGGCCGTGCATGGTCTCGTCGATTTTGCTCCACACTGCAGCAGAGAAGCCCAGGCGCCTGATGTGGGCGGCCACGGTGCCACCACCAATACCCTGGGGAGTTGCATCCACTCCATAGACCTCCTTGATTGCAGCCTGGAGTCCCTTGACCACCGGAGCATTCACATCAGTCGCAGGTGCGGCCTGCTCCCTCTGGGTGAAGCTGATCTCCACCGTAACACCGTTCTCTCTCTCCACACGTTCAGCGATCTTCCTGATGGCTGCCTCCACATCACTCAGCTTGTAGTGGGGCAGAATCCTGCAATCCAGATAGAAGATGTCTTCGCCTGGGATGGTGTTGATGTTGGGCACATTCGCTTCCTTCTTGGTAGGCTCGAAGGTGCTGATGGGCGGAGCAAAGACCGGGTCCTGGTCGGAGAAGATGTTATAGAGGTCGTCCAGGAGGGTTACCAGCTTGGCGCCTGCCTTCATGGCGTTGATTCCGTTGCCGGGCATTGAGGCATGGCACTGCTTGCCCAGGACGCGGAATTTGGTCCAGCACATGCTCTTTTCCGCCACCTCAACCTGAGTTCCGTCAGGAGTACCACCGTCGGGAACCACGATGATATCGTCTTTGCCAAAGAAATCGGGCCGCTCCTTGAGGATGGGGCCGATGCCGAAGTAGCTGCCCATCTCTTCATCAGCCACAAACAGAAGGGCTATGTTGTATTGGGGTGTGATCCCCTCTTCTTTGAAAGCTCTCGCAGCCATCAGAGATGCAACCAGTCCCTGGTGATTGTCTTCGGTGCCCCTGCCGATCATCTTGTCGCCCTCCACCTTCAGCTCGAACGGGTTGGTGTTCCATTTGCTCAGGTCGCCGGCTGGGACCACATCGGTGTGGGCCATGAGCCACACGGTCCGGGCTGTATTCTGGCCGGGAATGCGGCATACCAGGGTGGGCCTGTATCCGACTGGGCTGTCTGGGTCAGGCACCTGGATCTCTTCCACAGTACCTAGGTTCAGGTCTTTCAGGTAGGCGGTGAGAAAATCAGTTTTCTCTTTCTCGCCAGTGCCGCCGCTCTTAGGGCTGATGGCCTGGATGGAGACCAGTTTTTGCTGGAGTTCGATGATTTCATTTGTGTAACTGTCAATTCGGCCAGCTACTTTTTGAAAATTTGCACAAGCCATATTGTCTCCTTCCATGTGTGAGTTCATGTGGTGTTAGAGGTTGATTCAAGTGCAGCCGGGTGGCTGCTGTCAAGGGGGAATACTGTACGTTGTTAGCCTCAGTCAGTCAAGGGTGTGCAAGGGACAAGGGGCAAGGCTGACCTGCTGATGTAGGGGCACGGCATGCTGAACCTAATCAGGCGTAGGGGCGAGCGGCGCTCGCCCGCTCAGTATGGGTGTTCGGTTAAACTTCAATGCGCCTGTAGATACTGTGTTCCTTGTCAACCTAAAAAGTACATTTTTAGGAGGGGG
>CAYZFJ010000020.1:0-30202 GCA_964477705.1 uncultured Myxococcia bacterium
ACCAGTGATGTCACTGATACTGGCACTGGGGGAAACGGCTCCAGAGACACTGGTACTGGCAATAATGATCAGACCGGCGATACTGGAACTGGGAACGAACCTGGTGATGATGCTTCACTGCCTGATGACACGGTAGATGACTGGAGAGGCTTCAGAAGCCTTCCTATCCATTGTGGCAGTGTGGACAGTGTGGTTGAACACGGGAGCTCTGTTCGTGTCACTGCTAATGTAGCCCTTGGAGGAGATTATTGTCAGGCTATGCTCCAGTTGGGGACAACTTCCGGCAGCCATTTTATCAGGGCAATCCCCCGAGGGGACAATATCCCGGGGTGTGCTTCATCCATGCAGTACATGGAGTATTTTATCCCCGATCTTCCTGTGGGGGAGCACTTTGTGGCCATGAGGGGGCATGATGGCATCCTGATGCGCAAGATGGTTTTAGTTGTTGATGAGGGAGAGAGACCCACAGAGAGAGCGGAGACTTGCCTGGACTCTCTGGAATTCCCGGGGGAGTGCGGAATTGATCTGTCCTGTGATGCTGAGCTTACCATGTGTGAGAATAAGTCCTGCGTGCCAGCGCTCCCTCCCATGGAAGTGGGTGGTATTTATCTCACCCGGGTGGTGTCGGTGCAGAGTTCGTGTGTAGATGCCCAGGGGGAGCAGGTGGATGATACCCTGGAGATGCCTGAGGTGATCAGGCTGGTGGTCATGCAGAATCCTAATGATTTGACCAATGTGTTGATTACCCCAGAGGAGCACGATGTATTTGTGCACGATGAGGCCACTGTTACCGGAAAGCTCTCTGCCTATCAGTTTACCACCACCGAGCCTGGTCGTTCTGAGTTCCAGATTGGTGCTGGATGTACCAATTCATACAGCTTTTATATAAATGGAACTATTGACCAAACCTTCGGGTTTACTGGTACCATGTCAATCCCCCATCAAGAGCTTCAACAGGCTGGTGGTCAGTGTGATCGTGGATCACTAGTGTGTGAATTCCAGATGGAACTGGAGCCCTTTGTTTCCAACTAGTGTCCCACCACTTGTATTCTGTCTTCCAGGAAAGTGACCATTGGTGGGGGGGGGGTTAGGGTCTGCCTGCTTTCTCCAGAGCTCGGCGCAGAGATTGGGCGAATGGGGGACGGGCCACACCTTGTTCGGTCACAATTGCCGCGATTAAACTGGCTGGGGTTACATCAAAG
This sequence comes from uncultured Myxococcia bacterium, assembly GCA_964477705.1. GTDB lineage: Bacteria > Myxococcota_A > JAVEVO01 > JAVEVO01 > CAYZFJ01 > CAYZFJ01. The sequence continues at coordinate 1,203 of CAYZFJ010000020.1, forward strand.
CTTGGGTTCCTGATCCCAATTCCTTCGGGTGATGTGCGCACCCCACCGAATCCTTCCACCTCCCGGGCTGGTCGTTCCTCAATGGGTATCTGGGTACCGTCAGACAAGTTGAGATCCAGGGTTGAGGTGGGGGCGGCCACAACCACCGGGATTTTGAACCAGTTTGCCACAATGGCCAAGCCAAAGGTTCCCACCTTGTTGGCCGTATCTCCGTTGGCTGCAATCCTGTCAGCACCTACCACCACCATGTGCACTTTGCCGGTTGCCAACAGGGAGGCCGCTCCCACATCCGCCTGCAATGTGACCGGGATGTCGTCCTTGTGTGCTTCCCAGGCGGTGAGCCTGGCCCCCTGAAGGAAGGGGCGGGTTTCGTCCGCATAGAGGCGCTCAAGTCTGCCGGCTGCATGCACTGCCCGGACCACACCCAGGGCGGTTCCCACGCCGCCAGTGGCCAAGGCCCCTGCATTGCAGTGGGTGAGAATCGATATCTTTTCAGGCTCCTTGGGTAAGAGCTCCAGAGCTGCCAGCCCCATGGCCTCACACATCTCCCGGTCTTCCTCTTCGATGCGGGTGGCTTCAGTGAGGGCCACCTTTTCCACGGCTGCCATGGTGGGGGCCTGCTCTTCCATGATAACCTGTCTGATGACAGCAAGCATGCGGCGTACTGCCCATGCCAGGTTCACGGCAGTTGGTCGGGTGGCCTCCAGCATCCTGCCGGCTTCCAGCAGCTTATCAAGCATCTCCCTGCGATTGTCGGAGTTGATGTCGGAGTGGGTGCTTCCCCCCAGCTCTCGGCACGCCAAGACCATACCGTATGCCGCAGAGATGCCAATGGCCGGCGCTCCCCGCACTTTCATGGTGCTGATTGCATCCGCCACCTCACTGACTGTGGTGCACCGCACGTGTACCTCTGTGGTGGGAAGGAGAGTCTGGTCCAACAGGATTAGGGCGTTGTTTTCAAAAAAGAGTGGTCTTACTCGTGTGGTCAGCTTCAATGTTAAATCCTTTGATGTGAAGGTAAGGTACGAGGCAAGAATAATCCAGGTAACCTGGCTTAACAAGCAATTCAATCACCCATTTGGCAGGGCTAATGGCTGGCCCGTTGGTTTTCGGCAAGCTCCATGATCAGTTGGCGGGCAATCACTGGATCAGCCTTTCCTTTGGTTCGCTCCATCAGTCGGCCCATGAAGAAGGAGATAATCCTGGAGTCTCCCTCCAACAACCGTGACAGCTCCCCAGGATGTTGGAGGGCTACCGCCTGGAGCATCTCCTGCAGGCTGTCTCGATCTGGCAGGTTCTCCAGCCCGTCCTCCCTGATGATTTGCTCTGCTGATGCCCCGGAGGTCCACATTTTTTCAAAGACCTTCTTGGCACTGGTTCTGGTGATTCGTCCCTCTTCCAGTATGCGCAGGAGGTTACCGGTGTCATGGGGGGGCACATTGTAGCCGTTGGCCAGAGCGGGGATATCTGTCCTGGTCTTCTGCCTTAGCAATTCAGTCATGACCCATGAGGCCGCATTGCGGGGAGCAATACCCGCATCAACTACAGCTTCAAAGTAGTCCCCCAGAGCCCTGTCCTGGTTAAGTTGTTTTGTTTCATAACTGGTCAGGTTGAACTCATCTTCATACCTTTGTTTACGCCCCCATGGAAGCTCGGGTATCTCTTTGCGAAACCGTTCAATCAATTCTCCGCTCAGCTCCAGGGGAGGTAAATCCGGCTCTGGGATGTAACGGTAGTCGGGGGCGCTCTCCTTGGATCGCATGCTCACGGTCTGCCCTGTGGTCTCATCCCACAGCCGTGTCTCTGACTTGATCTCTTGTCCGGCCTCATAGAGGGTCTTCTGCCTGTCCACCTCAAATGCCAGCGCCCGCTGTATGCCTTTGAAGGTGTTCATGTTTTTCAGTTCGGTGCGATTGGGTGCGGTTTCTTTTGCTGATGTGCCTATATTTGCACCTGCACCTACACCCGCACCTGCACCCGCACCCATACTGGCTCCTGTCCCTGGCCACCTGCCGTATGAAACATTGGCGTCACAACGGAAGGCCCCCTCCTCCATGTTGGCGTCTGAGACGCCCAGCCATCGCACAAGGGTGTGGAGCGTGCGCAGGAAGGCAACCGCATCAGAGGGGTTGTTAAAGCAGGGTTCGGTGACGATTTCGGCTAGTGGAACGCCGGCCCGGTTGAAATCAACCATGGTTGCGGAGCTCTCGCTCCCTGCCTTGTCACCAATGTGGTGAATAAGCTTGCCGGCATCCTCTTCCAGGTGGACCCGTGCAATGGGCGCCCACCTCATGGTCCCTTCCATATCCTCCGCCTCGTAATAGAGTCTGCCTCCTGTTGCAAGTGGGTGATTGTGCTGGGTAATTTGATAGCCCTTGGGGAGATCCGGGTAGAGATAGCTTTTTCTGGCAAATGTGCTCACCTGATTGATTTGGCAGTCCATGGCAAGAGCCAGTAAGAGAGCCTGCTCCACCGCACGTCTGTTGAGTTTGGGCATGGTCCCCGGGTGTCCCAGACAGATGGGACAGGTCAGGGTGTTGGGTGGAGCGCCGAATTTGACCGGAGAGTCACAGAAGATTTTTGTTCTGGTCTGAAGCTGAACGTGTATCTCCAGTCCAATTGTGGCTGAAGGCTTGCTCATGGTGATGGCTCCTCCATCTGCTTGTTGAGCGGCGGTCTGCTCACTGTTCACACCTCCACATCTTCTGCCCAGTGCTGGGGAGGGCGCCTCAGGTGGAAGTCAGTGGTGTCCTGAAATGCCCGTGCTACTGCCAGGATGAGAGCCTCAGCCATGTGTGGCCCGAGTATTTGCATCCCCACAGGCAGCTCCCTGCTTCGAGTGATGCCAACATTGATATTGACTGCTGGTATCCCGGTCAGGTTCGCAATGGTAGTGAACCGGTCCAGTTGGTAGCTGGTAACAGGATCGATGTGCGGTTCCTCCAGGGGAAAGGCGGTCACTGGACTGGTAGGGCAGACGATCACATCCACTTCCTGGAAGGCTTGGTTTAGTTGGTTCAGGATTAGACGCCGCACCTTGGCAGCCTTTAGATAGTACTGGTCATAATAGCCTGTACTCAAGCAGAAGGAGCCCAGCAGAATGCGCCGTCGGACCTCTGGTCCGAATCCAAATTTGCGGGTTTGACGGTACATTTGGGCCGGAGTCTCAGTAGTCTTATCGCTTATTCGATAGCCATACCGCACACCATCATATCGGGCCAGGTTGGTACTGGCTTCTGCTGTAGCCAGCAAGTAGTACACGGAGAGGCATGTATCAAGGTTCGGGAGCTCAATGTCCACTATTCGGGCACCCAGGGTGGTAATGTGGTCAACGGCAGACCGCATGGCGGACTCTACCTCTGGGGTCATTCCCCCTTCGCCTGCTCCCCCGGAGAGGTACGCCATTGGTATACCGACCCTTAGTCCCTGCATGGTGATCTGAGAACGGTGATGGAAGTCCTTGACCGGTTCTGTAGTGCTGGTGGAGTCCATGGGATCCGTCCCAGCGATTACGTTGAGCACATTGCTGGCATCATGGGCTGTGCGAGTGAGTATTCCCACCGTGTCTAATGATGAGGCAAAGGCTGCCAGGCCGAACCTGGAGACCAGACCCCAGGTTGGTTTGAGGCCCATGATTCCTGTCATGGATGCGGGTTGCCTGATGGACCCTCCAGTGTCAGACCCGATAGCAAAGGGCACCAGACCACCAGCCACTGCTGCGGCGCTACCGCTGCTGGAGCCCCCTGCGGTTCGGCTCAAGTCCCATGGGTTGTGGGTGGGGCCAGTGAGTGAATATCGGCCTGTGGAACCCATGCCGAACTCATCCATGTTGGTCTTGCCGATCATAATAGCGTCTGCTGCCTGCAACCTGGTTATCACGGTGGCATCGTAGGGGGGAGTGTATTCAGCGAGCATCTTTGAAGCGCAGGTGGTTTTAATTCCCCATGTGGATATGTTGTCCTTGACCGCAAAGGGGACACAAGCGAGCGGGCCGATTGGCAGACCTTCTTCCCGACGCTTGTCCAGCTCTTCGGCCTTCTTCAGGGCTCCCGATTCATCTACCGTGATGAATGCATTCAGGTCCCGGTCTACCTCCTTCACCCGTTCCAGGAGAAGGCTGATCTCTGTCCTGGCTGAGATTCGACCGGACATGAACTCTGTGTACCATTCTTCTGCAGACCACCAGGGATTCACAGTCGTCTCCTCTATTTACTTGCTTGCTACACCTGAGAAATCACTCCGGGGACCAAAATATGCTCCCCATCGGACATGGGGGCCTGACCGGTGACATGGCTCTGTTCCAGAGTGAGCCCGGGAATGTCCTGACGAACTGGACAAATAGTCTCCACGGGAAGGATCAGAGGCTCTACCTGATCCGTATTGAATGCCTCCAGTCTATTTACATGGACCAGGACGCTGTTGAGCTCATTGATTAAGGTTTCTACCTCATCCTCGGGAATGTCCATTCCAGCGAGAGCGGCTATTCTGAACAGCTCATCCTTGTCTATGATTTTCGGTTCTGAAGCGCCCAATTTTCAGTCTCCTGCGGGTGTAGACCTTGTTACTGCTGTTTTTTCATTCTCTTCTGGCTTACAGGCAACTGGGTACGGTGCGCAAATGCCAGCATGGAGAAAAGTATTCTACACATTCCTTTAAGGACAAAGTCCAATAAGCGAATTTTTATCTTTGTGTCTTGTTGGCAAGCATATGATTCTGAGGGGAAGGATGGTTATCCATGTGGTGGTGTGCAACCCCCTTTATGATGATTTATGGTCAGCCTGAACAGACTTGAACTGGCTTGGGCTGGTCTCATGTCAGACCTGTTCCGGTTTCACGTGGAACCCATGCCATGGCCTGACCCCCACCCGGCTGTTATCCATTTGCTTATCAATCAATGAGAGGTATTACCTGGACCCCTTCAATGGCAGCCTTGAGCAGCCCTTCCAGATCAAGGCGCGCCTCCATTGCACTCAGAACCTTGAGATTTCCTTTGGTTACGGGGTGTTTGGGGACAAAGAGGGAGCAGCAATCCTGGTGTGGCAGGATTGAAGTTTCATAGGTCCCGATTTTCCGTGCCAGGGTGATTGTCTCCTGTTTGTCTGCGGTAATGAGCGGCCTCAGGATGGGGCGGTCGGCAGCGTCTTCAATGCAAGTCAGGTTGGTTAAGGTCTGTGAAGCCACCTGCCCCAGACTCTCGCCTGTCACCAGGGCTTCGGCCCCGTTGGCCTCTGCAATGGCACAGGAGATGCGCACCATCATTCGCCGATAAAGGAGTACTGCCAGGTCGGCAGGACAGTTGTCCCGCACCGCAAGCTGGAATTGGGTGAATGGGACCACGTGTACTCTCCCAATGCCCCCATATTCAGAGAGAATCTTCCCCAGACGGATCACCTTGTCGCGGGCCGCATCTCCCGTATAGGGGAAGGAGTGGAAGTAGATGCCATCCAGGTAGAGGCCACGCTTCATGGCCAGGTATGCAGCTGCCGGGGAATCAATGCCGCATGAGAGCATGAGCATGGCACGCCCGCTGGCGCCTGTGGGGAGACCGCCCGGGCCAGGCCGGGTCTCCGTACTGATGAAGGTATGGTCCCGGTCCTTGCCGGCTTCGATGATGATGCGCAGGTCGGGATTGTCCAGATTAACCTTCAGCCCGGTCTGCTCCACTACTGCCGCACCGATGCGTTCGTTAAGCTGGCCACCGTTGAATGGTAGGCGCTTGTCTGAGCGGTGTGCGTCAATACGGAATGTGGCTGTTCCGTGGGGAATCCCATTCTGCGCAAGCAGGGCAAGGGTGATACGTTCAAGCTCATCCGGATCAGGCTCGGCGCTCACTGCTGGGCCTAGGGATGATATGCCGAACACCTTCTGAAGGCGGCGAAGCACCTCTTCTGTTTCGTGGGGTGGCACCACTGGATTGTCGGCGATTGCCAGGAACCTGCTGTGTATGGGCTTGATTTGCCATGGCAGATCCCGAATGGCCCACTGGAGATTTTTGCGTAGTCTGCTTAGAAAAAAGCCCCGGTTGCCGCCTTTGAGAAATAATTCCCCAAGTCTGATTACCACCCGGTTCTGGCTAATTGTTGCGTGGTTCATTGTTTGAAAATCTCAACTCATTTACTGCCTGCACCAAGGCTTCAAGGGCGTAATCAATATCCTCCCTTGTGGTGAACCTGGACAGGCTGAATCTAATGTGGGCTTCTCCGGTCTGCCGGGTAAACCCAATCGCCCTGAGTGCTCGACTCGGGCCCTTGCTGCCAGCCCCGCAGGCGGAGCCAGCAGATACATAGACCTTCCGTGCTTCCAGGCTATGTAGGAGCACTTCCGATTCTATACCATCAATGGTGAAGTTTGCTATGTGGGGCAGGGTCTGGTCAGCCCCTGCCTCTATCCCCGGGCCATTAAGGACTACCCCAGGCACCCTGTCCAGCAGTCCCTTGATGAGCCGCTGGCGCAGCCCCAAGGTTGTTGATGGCTTGTTCAACTGGCCTGACTCCTGCTCTCTCAAGGCAGCCATTCCCTCTTGGGCCGCTATGGCAAAGCCTGCTATAGCGGGGTAGTTTTCGGTTCCAGACCGAAGATTAAATTCCTGGCCGCCCCCTCCGAAGAGAGGGGTGAGCATATCTTTGTTCCGTACGAATAAAGCCCCTGTCCCTAGTGGTCCGTGAATCTTGTGGCCTGACACCGACATGAGATCCACACCCAGACTGCCTGCCTCAGTGGGGATGTGGGTGAAGGTCTGAACAGCGTCTGTGTGAACAACGATCCTGGGGTTTGCCGCTTTTACCATGACGGCAATCTGGGTGATTGGCTGCACGGTACCGATCTCGTTATTGGCGTACATCACCGACACCATCACCGTCTCGGGTTTGATGGCGTCAAGAATGCGTTCCGGATTGACCCTGCCTGTGCGGTCAACGGGGATTGTGTCCAGGGTGTAGCCCAGGTCAGTCAATCGTTTGCAGCATTGCATAACAGAGGGGTGTTCTATGAGGCTGCAGATTATGTGTCCCCGCTTTTTTCGTAAGACGGTGCCGGCAATAGCCAGATTGTTTGATTCTGTGCCTCCGGAGGTGAAAATGATCTGGGGAGGTTGTGCGCCCAGGCAACGGGCAACAGCCTGTCGGGATTCTTCTATGATCCTGCGGGCTTCCAGACCAGGATTGTGGAGTGAGGATGGGTTGCCCAGTCTGCGGGCAGCCACATGGTTCATCTGTTGGAGGACGCTGTCCAGAATGGGAGCCGTGGCTGCGTTATCCAAGTAAATGCTTCTGTTGTCTTCGGTCATATTCTTCAATCGTCAGTTCAAAACCCTGATTCTTTTCAGGTAAGACTGGGGAGACTAGTAGTAATGTCTGCTCCGGTCAAGGCGGATTGGGCGTCTTTCGTGCCTCCCTGATTCCGTTGTGTCAGGATGGCCATGCCTGCAGTCATGTGGTTCAGCCAGTTCAATGCCTGTGACTCTCTGTTCCTGGGCCTGGTTCCCAGGCTTATACAATATTATTTATCGCAGAACTTCTTTTCTGATTATTTTGTGAATGACTTTTCAGACCAGTTGGTTACACAAGGGATCTATACCCATTGGTGCATGTTTATGGTGGGGAGTATGAAGACAGAAAATGGGGCAGAGGTAGCGAACCTCAAAATAACTTAGTTTTCCCATCCCTAATATGGCAGCTTTCCCCAGTAGTGTATTATTGACTGGTGGAGGGCGATTGCTCATCATGGTCGATTGTGGGGGCGGGGATATGTAAATAAGCATGGGTGAAATTGTGAAAAAATATATCAGTATTAGCAGGGAAAGACAGGGCTCCATCCACAGCACAGTGCTCTTGGTGTTGCTGCTTGCAGGGCTTGTGGCGTGTGCAGGGGGAGTGATCGCTGTGAGTGGGTGTGCGGCTGGTACAGAGGCTGTCAAGCAGGGTGGGCCGGAGTCGGAGTCGGATGCGGCCTACAAGGCTTACAAGGGAGCCATGGCCACCTTCAAGCGGGGTAATTACATTGAGGCCCTCACTGAGTTTAATGTGGTGATGACCAGGTATCCATATTCCCAGTGGGCTGTGGAGTCTGCCCTAAAAGTAGGTGACATCCATTTTGAGATGGATAAGTACGGTGACGCTATTACCGCTTACCGCTCTTTTGTGAAGCTGCACCCCAACAATCCTCGCATCTCCTACGCCGCTTTCATGGTGGGTAAGAGCTACTACGAGCAACTGCCGGGCAATTGGCCACTGGTCCCGCCCGCTCATGAGAAGGATCAGTCCGCCGCCAGGGAGGCTCTGGTTGAGCTGCAGGCTTTTGTTGATAGATTTCCCCAGGCTGAAGAGCGTGCCGAGGCGGACCAGATGATTGCCAAATGTGTGGAGCGCCTCTCTGAGCATGAGATGTATGTGGCTAATTTCTACCTGAAGCGAAAAAAGCCAGATGCTGCCCTGGGTCGTCTAAATGAGCTGATTTCTACATATCCTGATACGGAGAACGGCAAGGAAGCTATGCTCATGGCCGCAGCCATCTATGCAGAGAAAGGCGAGCACCAGAGTGCTGCCGGGCACTACCGGGAGTTCATTAAGCGGTATCCTGAAGATGATCGCATCCAGTCTATCTCCCACAAGCTCCAGGCAGCAGAGAACAAGGTCATCTCACCTCAGTAGGAGCGGGCAGCCGCCATTGCCTACGCCAGCGGTGCACCCAACCCGCCGGCCGCTGCTGCGCTCTATCACCTACCCAATATCACCCACCCAATACATCCCTCCCAACCCCTGTAGGGGCACAGCATGCTGTGCCCTTTGCCAGCGGTGCACCCAACCCGCCGGCCGCTGCTGCGCTCTATCACCCACCCAACATCACCCACCTGACACCTCCCTCCCAACCCCTGTAGGGGCACAGCATGCTGTGCCCTTCGTTAGCGGTTTCACAAATTTATTTTGACATTTAATGCGACATTTATATTGACATCCATATTGTCCGTTGTCATATTCAACCCATGAAGCACCTCAAGAAGACATACACTATTGCTCAATTGGCCGAGGAGACTGGGATCACCCCCCGCTCTATCCGTCATTATGTGGCCAGGGGAGTGCTTCCCCCTCCTGAGGGGCTGGGTCGTTATGCTTATTATGATGAATCTCACCTGGAGCGGCTCCGGAAAATAAAGAAGGGGTTGCAGGAAGGGTGGACCCTTGATCGGATTGCCGCATGGCTGGATGACCAAAACCCAGGAAACCCAATCACCGGTGAGTCTCCTGAACAATCCGCTGCCCAGGAGATCTTTGTTGATAAGACCGAAGCTGACGTTAAAACTGGAAATGTAGCTGAAGCTGAGTGTGCGGTCGTCTCTCCTTCTTTCTCTGTTTTGCAAGGGGAGGATGTTTATCTGTTGCGAATCAATCCACGCATATCTGTGCTCGTGTCAAAGCTGATCAGTCGGGGGGAACGAGAGGCTCTGGAAGTTGCCCTGTCTCCGTTTGTTGAAGGAAAGGGTCACGACAATGATTGAGACTGAGAGAAACTGCAACGTTCTGATTAATGCCAAGTCCGGAGAGCTGATATCCACACCTATGCAGCGGCTGGAGTTGAGCGGGTGGATTACGCCCATGGGGGCATCCCTCCAGGTAGTGCATCGGTTTCAGGTTGAGGGAGCAGAACCTGTGGAAGCCATATACCTGGCAGCTCTCCCAAAGGGCGGTATGTTGCGCCGCTTTGTGGTGAAGGGGGAGGACTTCAGCATCAAATCTGAGCTCCATTCCAGAAAGAAGGCCAGGCAGAAGTATGAGGAGGGCGTGGCTGAAGGCCACCTCTCAGTATTGGCTGAGGCGGTTCCAGATGGCATGGTCAGCATCTCTGTTGGCCAGATTAGGCCAGGCGAGGTTGTGGATATCATCACAGATATGGTGTCTTCAGTCTCTCTGCGTGATTACGGGTTCCGGTTTGTCTTTCCATTCACCATCGCTCCCTGTTATCACCCCCAGGCTTCGGTCAGTTGTGTTGATGGGGAACGGTTGCTCATGGAGCTACCTGAGGCGGTCCATGGTGGTGATGTGTTCCTGCCTGAGTGGCGTGTGGACGGCAAGAGCCTCCATGAGGTCTCCTTTTCTTTGACTGTGGAGGGTGCCAGGGTTGGCGGGATCTCCTCTCCTTCTCACAAGCTGGACCTGGATCTGTTGCCCGATGGCCTGGTCAGGGCCTCCCTGGCAACAGGCGGGGCAGTCCCTGACGGTAACCTGGTGCTGGATGTGCGCACCATCGCTGACGAACCCCAGCTCTTCACCTCCACTGGCATGGGAGACGTTGCGAAGGTGGAGCAAGGTGATGACTCGAAGGCTTCCTGGACAGTCATGATCCCTTCAAGCCTCTTTCCTGCTGCTGAAGCTGCATCCACCAAACCTGGCAGGAGTGTGATTTTCCTGCTGGATAGGTCAGGCTCCATGGAGGGCGAGTGCATTGAGGCGGCCAAGGCTGCCTTGAAAGCCTGCCTGTCGGCCCTAAAACCCGAGGACTCTTTTGGGCTGATAGCATTTGATGATCAATTGGACAATTTCAGCAAGCAGATGGTATCTGCTTCCACCGTACAGCGTCGCAAGGCTGGGGTATGGCTCCAGGGTGTTGGTGCCCGAGGGGGGACTGAGATGGAGATGGCGTTGAGGGCAGCGGAGCGGTTAGCCAGATTGGGTTCGGAAGATGGGGATGGGGTGGTCAGTGATGTCTTCCTGATTACTGATGGTCAGGTGTGGGGGCAGAATGATATCATCTCTCAAATTATGAAAAGTGGTCTGGTGAGGGTTCATGTGCTGGGGATTGGTACTGCTTCTCAGGACCGCTTCCTGGCTAGCTTGGCCCAGCGTACGGGTGGGGTACAGGTTGTGCTCCATCCTGGCGAGGATGTGGCCGCTGGAGCCCTCCGTCTGTTCAATGCTGCCGGCCCGGTTGCTGAATATGAGTGCGCTATAGGGGGCGATGCTCCTGTGTCGGTGAAGATACGCTCTGGCCTCCCTCACCTGGCTACAGGAGCTGGGCAGGCTCCTGCAGATGTATCTCTGAGTGATGGTACAAGGATTCCATTCGGGGTAGTGCGCCATCTGCCGGAGGGGCTGCTTGGTGTGCTTGATGCGGTGCGCCGCATTGATGATCTGGAGTTTCAGATTAAGCTGCTCGGTGTCAGTGACAAAAACCCGAAATGCAGAAAGATTATGGCCCAACTCGAACAGATCTCCCGTGAGTACAGCATCATGGGCAGAGCCATGAGTCTGGTTGGGGTGGTTCACAGGGCTGGTGACGAGAAGAACAGTGATTCCCCCAGACAGGTGGTGGTGCCGGTGGGGCTCCCCGGCAGGATGCCCGGTGGGCTGCTAAGTGGACAGCCTCAGGCTACTCCACTGGGCTTGGGGGTGATGGGATTTGGGGGATTTGTAGGTGCAGTAACGAGTGCAGTGATTAAACGTAGCCTTCCCCCTGCAGGTGTGTGTTCTTCATACAATGAATTTTTATCCAGTGGGCCTTGTTTCGGGGCTCCAATGTGTTCTGAACCTGCTTCTGCTCCCAAACCTGGAAGAACCACCCCGGAGTTTGTGCTTGAGCTGCTCGGCTTCCTTGACAGTGATGGGGGTCTGATGTGGGAAGGGACCGATGATACGCGGGAGCGGCGGGTGGCTCGCACAGCATTATTCTCTCTCTTTGTGCTTCAGATGAATATCAAGGCCGGTGGTGGTCTGTATGATGCCCACCTGGAGCGGATGAGGGGTTTCCTGCTCGCCAACGCTACTGCGGGTAATGGATTGGCTGGTCGGGTCGCCCAGATTATCGAGATCGGTGTGATGCCGCCTAACTGGAGAGAGCCGAAGGGTTGGAAAGAGCTGGTGTCTATCAAGGGGAGACAAAAGGTGTCTAAGCAGAGAACTGGGCAAGAGACCATCACCGCAGAAAAGATCTGGGCGGTCATTGAGAGCGCCATCTAATGGTGTGTATATCGACAAGGAAGTCAAAAAAGCAGAGACCCGCAAATTAGCGGATTGGGGGCTTGTATAATCAGGCGTGTCCTCTGACACTGCATTGTTCGGCCAGTTGTCTGGTTTTCAATGTGCATTACATCAACGTCCAATGGACAAAGAAAGAGAGGGCTTTAAGATGCAAGAAAACCTTAATGAAAAAGCTAGAGAAGTTTTTGAAGAGTCCACCAGCAAGGTCACAGAAGAAGACGTAGCCAAGGCAATTGAGAATGAGGGCACCATCCTTGACAAGGTGCTCAACAACAAACCCTTGTTGAAGTTTCTGGATGATATCAAGGTGCTATTTTCAATAATAAAGGATTACTTTAAGGGAGAATATCGGGTGATCCCATTCTGGATCATTGCTGCGATTGTGGTCGCCCTGTTGTATGTGCTGAATCCAATTGATCTCATCCCTGATTACATCCCAGTGCTCGGCTATGTGGACGATGCCGCTGTGGTTGCCCTGTGCCTTAAGATGATCGGCAATGATCTGGAAAAATATAAAGTGTGGAAAGCCAACAGAGAATTACAGTCATCAACATCACCTGCCGCAAAATGACCGCTCTGGTCCTGGCGATACCTGCTGAATGGTGTTAATACCTAATACCGGATGTAGCCATCCCCAATCATTAGAAGAGAGTGGTAATCCATCATCCCCTTGTGGCCGTCTACATAGTTGAGTTCCTTCTTGATATCCTCTGCCTTCTTGCCTGATGAGCGATTCAGCCGGTAGCGTAAAGCAGCAATGACACCATTTACAGCCTTGGGTTCCTCAGATGCTGCAGGTGTTCATGACCAGATGGGACACACCTACATCATTACTGGAGTGGTATGCCGAGTGGGCGGTAAGCAATTATCGCACCCAAATGGAGCCCCAGGAGAAGTATTCGTTTCCGGAATTGTTCCAGTAGGGGCTGTTCATGTAGCCTCCACCATCTCCCCCACCCCAGAAGCTGCCGCTCCAGCAGGTGCCATACCACCACGCCGTATTGCCATAGTAGGAGGCACAGTTGCCCAGGTTCATGTCGTTATCCACATCCCAGGTGGTCATGGGGCGGCCGTTGTGGTAGGTGTACATGCCTGGCGATGGGGATCCCCCCGTACTCACCAGGATTTGCTCATCGGTCAGATTGAGTGCGTAATTGTCGTAAGTGTTCAGTGAGAATCTATATGTGGTCTTATGGCTGCTGCTCGATGGGCTGGCACCCTGTATCAGCCGCAGCTCGTTGCCTAGCAGGATCCAATAGCGTAGCCCGAGGAACAGGTCAAACTGGGTTAAGTCTGTGCCAAATGTGCCTGTGTAGTTTACGTCATTGATAAGCTCCAGCATAGTGGGCTTAGGTGGAGTGGCCTGGTAGGGGCCATTGTTCAGTACCAGGGTCCATCCGCCACCATCGCTGGTCATGTCACAGTAGACTTCCATGCTGGTCTGTTGCGGACCTGGTGGATAGATGGTGTATATGCCACTGGCACTGCCTGGTGCGGCCTGCAGATGTTCTTTGCACGACTGCCTTGGGGGAGAAGATACCGTAACCAGAGCCTGTGCCGTGTAGGCACCATCTACGGTGGTAACGGTAATCATGGCAGTACCTGTGCTGGGACCGGCCTCCACTGTGGCTTTTCCTGGGTTGCCGGAAGGTGTCACTGTGGCTACCGCTATGTTGTTGGACGACCAGAGTACCTCCGTCTCTGTGGCCTCGCTCGGGATTATGGTAGCGGTGATGATACCTGTTGGGGTTTGAGCCTGCACCAGAGTCAGGGTGGAGGGGGATAGGATCACGCCGCTTACAGGCACCTTTACCAGCACCATACATGTTGCTGTCTTGAAGCTGTCGGTGCTGATAACCATCACACTGGTCTGGCCTGGAGACACACCGGTTACCCTGCCTGATGAGTTCACCGTGGCAATGTTTGTATTGCCGGATCGCCATAAGACCGCCGGGTTTGAGGCATCAGGTGGGCTGACCAGGTGTCCGAGGGTGATGCTCTCTCCGGTCGCCATAGTAGCGGAACTGGGCATCACAACTATTCCTGTCACCGGAACCCAGAAGATGACGGAACACTGCGCCGTAAAGTTGCCGTCCCTGGTGGTGGCTGTGATTAATGCCGTGCCTCCATGTGCCACCATCCTCACCACCCCGGTGCTCGATACGGTTGCCACTGTCTGGTCGCTGGAGGACCAGTTGACCTGCTTGTCGGTGGCCTGTTCGGGATATATTGTGGCTACCATGGCAAATGTCTGGTTATGGTTCAGTTTGAGGGTTTCTGCGTTGAGGCTCAAGCCTGTTACCGGGACCGTAACGGTCACTGTGCATGTTGCGGTGTGGCCGCCATCAATGGTCGTTACAGAAACCATAGTTGTACCGCCAGAGACGGCTGTCAGCTTGCCGGTGCTGTCGACCGTAACCACCGACTGGTTGCCCGATAACCATAGCGTTGCCTTGTTGGATGCGTTGGCAGGGGTTATGGTAGCCGCAAGCTGCAATTGCTCACCAGCGATCAGGTTTGCCGATGTGAGATCCAGGCGGACTCCGGTTGCTGGAATAGTCACGATGGCCACTGATACCTGACAGGTAGCTGTGAACCCTCCATCGTCAGAGGTCACGGTGATGGTGGTCATCCCAGTGGAGGCTCCGACAGCTACTACGCCGGTGGCGCTTACAGTGGCTACAGTCGGGTCGGAGGATATCCACTCCACGGTCTGGATGGTGGCGTCAGGAGGGTACACCGTGGCTGTTAGTGTGGCTGTGCCAGAAGGTTCGAGGGTGAGCCATGCAGAGGAGATGGAGATACCGGTGACCGGCACACGCACAATGACTGTGCATGTGTCTGTGTGGTTGCCATCCCGGGATGTCACCGTAATCTGGGCAGAGCCCGGAGAGATGCCTGTTATGGTGCCTTCTGTGGCATTGACCTCTGCCACTGTCGGATTGGAGGAGGACCAGATAGTGCTTTTGTCAGTCGCATCCGGCGGGGTGAAGAGCACTGTGGAGGTGTATTCCTCGCCCACTGTAAGTTCCACCGTCTCCGCAGTGATGTTTACTGCCTGGAGATGTATGGTGACATTAACTGGAACACATTGCCCGCTGATGCACTCATAATCAGCTCCAGTATCAGAGTCTCCAGCACCGCACCTGTTGAAACACTGGCCGCAGTGATTAATGTCACTCCCAAGAGCTACACACTGGGCGTCGCACCATGAAAGCCCTTGAGCACACAGAGGCTCGCATACCCCATTATTGCAGACTTCCTCGTCATTGCACGGGTTGACACAGAATCCACAGTGTAATGGGTTGGTCCTGGTGTCAACGCAGGCGTCACCGCACAGGGTCAACCATTCAGCACATAGACTTACGCAGAGCGCATCTTGGCAGATTTCGCCTGGAAGACATTGATGGTGGCATTCCCCGCAGTTCATCTGATCATAGGCGAGGTTTGTACATATCCCGTCATCACATGACACTTCGCCCGGGCCGCAATCCTCTGAGGAGCATCTCCCATCTGTGCAGATTTGCCCTTGGTGACAAGTTTGACCGCATCCTCCGCAGTTGTTGCTGTCAGTGATGAGGTTGACACAATCTCCGTTGCAATCAGCAAAGCCTTCAGGACAGCCTTCTGGCCAGCATGTGCCCATGGAGCAATATTGGCCGGCCTCACAGCTCAGTCTGCAGCCGCCACAATGTGCGGATGTGGATTGTACATCAACGCAACTACCATCGCAGTATTCCAAGCCAGGAGGACAGCTCGGCTGGGCACAGGCACCTTCTATGCACTGATGGAAATCCGGGCAGGCGTGATTGCATTGGCCGCAATGTTCCGTGGATGTCATCAGGTCAACGCATACACTGCTACATTCGGTTTCATGTGGGTTGCACTCAGATGTGTCACTATCTGCGGCATCGGGTTGTGATGCGTCGGGGGGGGAGGAGGTGTCGGAGGTATCGGAGGTATCACAGGCGTCGGCCCCCACTTCTGCATCATCATCAGGGGCAGCCTCAGAGTCCTGTGCAGTATCGGCATCAGCAGGGGTTTCTTCCACGCCTGCATCCAGTTCGGGCAGAGGAGTCTCTGGTTCTGAGCTGCACCCCGACAGGGCGGTTGTGGTTAGTGCAAGTATGATTAATACAAGTAATGATAACCGGAACATGTGAGTGGGGTGGAGGCTGCATGGGATGGTTATCGTGGATGTCCTTGAGCCGGGAGATGACCACTCTGTCTTGGGGATTGCGGACCGATGCGGCTGCATTGGTAACCTCCGGAAAAATCTTGGAAGGTCTATGCCTAGGTGTTTGAGATGTCAGATTAGACTACGCAAAATATCCTGCCTTAGGAGAGAGCTATTGTCAAACAAGGTGTAGTTCTCAGGTATTTAATGAGTGGTTGGTCGGGCCGCCTGTGGTTGTTGTTCAGGGGTGGCGAGCAGTCTGACCACCAGCCATACGACTGGGAGCATCACCACCAGTTGGAGAATGAAGCCTGTCAACAGGGGCAGGAGTTTGGGAAGGAAACGAACAATCAGTATGGCGACGACTGCAAGCAGCACCTGAGGCCATTTGATGGGGGAATCCGTCATCGTGTGTGGAGTCCTGACCTGTTGCTTGGTGGCATGAACGTACTCTGGCAATGGGGCTGGCATAGTGGTGGGCGCTGCCGAATCTTTGGAGGCTGCCGCCCATATAGGTGCCTCTAGATCGAGCTCCACCTGGAACTGGGCCTCCCCTGCCATGGCGTCCAAATCTCCATGTAACTTCAGCAGGGCTTCATACTGGGCTTTCAGCACAGGATCATTACTCACCGCTGCTCTGACCTCCCCGGCTCGCTGTTCAGAGAGCTCATCGTCCAGCAGTGCGGAGATCTCCTCCGGCAAAATGCGGGACATGGGGATCGTGCATGTTTCTCTCTCTTCGGTCTTCTGTTCCATTATGCCATCCTGTTCATGGGGTTGTTGCTGTTCATTAAATTCACTCTCCTAACAGTCTTGCCAGTGAAAGCCTGGCCGCATGGAGCCTGGACATGACCGTGCCTTCGGGGATTTGGAGTGCATGTGCCAGTTCCTTGTAGTTCATATCGCCGAAATACCTGAGCTTGAGGATCTCCTGATGGAGCGGGGTCAGTTTGCCTAAAGCCTCGACCATCTCTGTTCTGTTTCCGTACTTATGGGCTTCAGGATCTACAGGTTCTGCGTAATTCATGGTTTCGTTCATTGTGGTGGATGAATCTGCACTGGCTGATTTTGTTTTCGGGTCAATCGCCCTGGTTGGCCCAGATGCGGTTTTTTTTCTGCGCAGCAGATCCCTCCCACAGTTGCGCACTATGCATAAGAACCAGGATTTGAACGGCTGGCCTGGATCGTATCGATCGAATGCCCGGAAGGCTTTTAGAGAGGCCTCCTGTACTACATCCTCTGCGTCAGTCCGGTCCCGTACAATGATCATGGCCAGACTGGATGCAGATGCGAGGACAGGTTTTAATAACCTTACGAATTGTTGCTGTTGTTCATTTTCCTGCTGGGTGCCCATGGGTTGGTGTTCTCTTTGGTGGTGAATCTTGCCGGCTTCTTCGATGGTTCGCCCCATGCCTCGGCTGCTGTTTCAGAATGGGGGTGAAGCAGGGCTCTTTACCCTGTATCCTTATCCCAGCTTACTCAGTGTCTCTATCAGGATCTGGAGTTGGTCTCTATAACTGTTGTAATTGGCGATAAGAAAAATCCATGTAAGCACCATCAGTGATGCCACGCCAACGGCCACGAAGCCAAACTTATGGTGGCGGGTGCCGGGCTTGGTATTGCGCACCGTGAGAATGCCCAGTGTCATGCACAGAATGACCTTCTCAAGCCCAAGCAGATTGAGAGGAGCGATGCATGCAACTGCCAGAGCGCAGATGGCAACGCCAGTCCATTTTCCTTCTTGGAACTTGGCCTGATCCTGACTGCTGGCTGATGGTGTTATTTGAGTATTACTGTTCATGGGGTCTCCTGTGCTATTGAAATTCTATTGCTGTTCATTGGGTGATTGGATTGTTCTCGGCCCATGTTCGGGCTGTTGTCACCTCTCATTAAATCCTACGCAGTGGCAAAAGAAAATATTCGTGGGGGGGTGTACTAAATAAAGCCTTCTATTTTGTTTGGCGGGGGGCTGGTCCCTGTTCAGGGCTGTCGGGGATGCGAATATATAATGTATGGAGAGTGTGGGCGAGATCTACTCTAATGGTTATACTTAACCACTCTGGGTGGGCTGGTGAGCCAGGATAGGCGAGAGAGGCGAGCCTTCAGTTGTGAGGCGGTGCATAACACCGTCAGGGCAAGGTGATCTGGGTGGATGTGTTCAGCAGCAACCCGCTTCAGGTCTGCGGTAGTGACAGCCTGCAGGTGCTCAGGATATCGCTGGTAGGTGTCGTCGGGCAGGTTCAGGATCTGATTTTTGGCCAGGGCTGCTGCTAGTTGCTCTGCTGTAGCTCCCCTGAATGCATAGCTGTTGAACAGGTAGAGCATGGCTGCATCAGCTTCATCTTGGCTGATACCTTGCTCATGCAGCTTGCTGAACATGTCCTGAAGCAGCTCCACGGTCTCAACAGTGTCATCAGCAGATGGGAAAGTCCACATGCTGACTGAGCCTCCTTTCTGGTCCAGCCATAGGTTGGCATAGGCTCCATATGACCACCCCCTCTTCTCGCGAACCTCCTCCATGAGTCGTGACCTGACCGGACCGCCGAATGCGGTCAGGAGAATTTCCATGGCGTAACGGTCTGGATGGTTGGCTGCAATAGTGGGGTGGCCAATGAGGATGTGGGAGAGGCTCCTCTCAGGTTTGTCCACAATGACCAGGTTCCGGCCCGGGGCGAGCTGTGGTGCCATTGCCGCTGTAGTTGCCTCTGGGGTGGCTCTGATTGTGCCATGGTCGATACTGTTGGGGGGGAGATTTCCAAAAGCCAGCTCCAGTCCGTTGTTCAGTTCTGCCGCTGTTGTGTCTCCGCTAACATAGAAGATCAGATTGCGTGCGGTCATGTGTTTTGAATACCAGTCAATGGCGTCCTCCCGGGTGATGGAGTGCATTGAGGCCATTGTCCCCAGCATGTCTCTAGCGTAGGGGTGGTCGTTGAAGATTTGGCGACGGTGGTGGATCCCTGCCACACTGGCGTCATCGTCGAGGCGTGATTTAATCTCAGAGATAGTCTCCCGGCGCAGCTTGACGAATTCCTCCTTGTCGAATCTGGGCTGTACAACCAATTCTGCGACTAAATCCAAGTACCGCTGCATGTTTGCAGATAGTACATCACCATGGAGCATGACCGCTTCCATTGAGACAGTAACATCAAGGTCACCACCCAGATTGTCCAGCGCCTCGGCAATCTCCATTCTGTTATGGAGCATTGTTCCCCTGGTCAGCAAATTGAAGGTCAAACCTGTCAGGCCTTCTTTAGAGGCTGGATCGGTGGTGCATCCGGCTTTAAGAGCCATCCCGAAGGTGATCCTGGGGAAGGCATGATCCTGAACAAGTATGACCTGGGCCCCATTGGAGAGGGAGAAACGTTCGGCTCTGTACTGGGGTGGGGGAGAGCTGATTATGGGCGCAGGCTGAGTGGGGGCTGTGTCTGCAGCACCTGAATCGGCTTCTGTATTTGCGCCAGCTTCATCGTGAGCGACAGTACCAGCAACAGCACCAGTTTCTGCTTCTGTGCCTGCGCTGCTGTTACCCATTGTCATGGGGTTGAACATGAGGGTGAATCCTGCGGATAACATGATAATAAGCCTCTTTAATAATCCGGTTGGGCTAGTTTGGCTGCTAGTTTGAGTTGCTTCCATGGTCATGCCTGACATGGTCACTCCTCCCGGGCACGGGCAATAACTGTGGTTCGTTGGGATGGCACAAGATAGGCTGCGCTCACCCGCTGAATGTCTTGGCTGGTGACTTTGCGATATTGGTCTACCAGATTGAACACCATCCAATGGTTTCCGGTTGTGGCGTGGAAATGGCCAAGCTGCTCTGCCCGCTCTTCCATATCAACCAGCTCGCGCCAGTATGCAGCTTCGAGCCTGTTCAAAGCTCGGTTCAGCTCTCCCTGGCTGACCGGTTCCGCTGCCAGTTTTTCAATCTCCTGGTACAGTCTGGTGGCAATCTGCTCTGGATCCTGGTCTTCCCTGACTGTGCTCAGGATCTCGAACATGCCCAGTTGCCTGAAGGCGTTAACCTCTGTAGCCACGTCCAGGGCAAGCTCGTCGTCAATCACCATACTCCTCTGGAGTCGACTGGCATCGCCCCCAGTGAGCAGCTCACTGATGACCTCCAGAACAGGGTAATCCTCATGATCAAGGGACGGAATCCGGTATCCCACCAACACCCGCTCTGAAGCGATTGGCAGGGTTATATAAACGGATCGTTCTTTATCTTGTGGTGGCTCTGTAATTATTGGGCGCAGGGGAGTCTGAGCCTGCTGCTGCTGCCCTCCGGCAGGACCAGTTGAAGTGGAGGCCGCGTTGTTGGAGCCATACCCATAGCTATTGCCGCTATGGTTACCACTAACGAGCCCCACGCCGGCAACCGAGCCCAGATTGCCATAATGCTGGTTTATCAGCTTTAGCACCTGCCCCCTATCGAAGCGGCCGGTAACCACCACGGCAGCATTGGAAGGAGTGTAGAACCTTCGGTAAAAATCGTGGCACTCGGCCATGGTGACCTTCGAAATGTCTTTCATATATCCGATTGTGGGCCAACGGTAGGGGTGCTCCCTGAGTGCATTGCTGTACAGGTACTCGAAGACCAGGCCTTCTGGGTCATCCTCAACCCGGTATTTTCTCTCATTTTTCACCACATCCTTTTCGGCTTCCAATGCTTCGGGGGTGAAGGAGAGGTTGGCCATCCGGTCTGCTTCCAGTCTGATGGCCAGCTCCAGACGGCTAATGGTAGCCGTGTCGCTGAACAGGGGAGGGGGTTGTGGTGGCATTACTGCAGGTCCGGCAGGCATGGTGATTATGTATTGAGTCCAGTCAAGCCATGTGGCTGCGTTTACCACCGCTCCATTGAGCTCCAGGATTCGGTCAAAAGCCCCCTCGGGCACCTGATGGGTGCCTCGAAAGAGCATGTGCTCAAAGAGGTGGGCCATGCCAGTATTACCGGGAGTCTCGTCGCCGGAACCAACCCGGTACCAGGTCTGGTAGGAGAAGATAGGGCTGCCCATATCTTGGAGGAGGATGATGGTTAGTCCGTTCTGGAGGCCATACTCCTCGATGACAAGGCCTCCCCTTAGTACCTGTTCGTCGTGGAACTGCACCTCGGTTCCTTTGGCTCCTGCTTTTGATGCTTCCATCAGAATCTCGCTTCTATCGCCCCAATCCCATTTTGAACCCGCAAAGCCGGTATCTGCTGATCCGGCCTTGCCTGACGATCTATCCTTGTCCATTTGATCCCCAGTGGCACTCCAGAAGGGAGTGCCCTTGCCCGCTTTTTCTTTGCTGCTGCCACTGGTGCCAGACCAATGTGAACAACCGGAACTGATTCCAACCAGAACAATGCAGGCAGCTATGGTAAAGAGTCCTGAGAATATGTAACGGGCATGGCTGGTGATTCCTATTCCCATGCTTCCGATTTTCATGTACTCCTCCATGAGCGGCGATTATTTATTGCTGTCAGATCAGGCCGAACCATACAGATTTCAGTTCCAATAGTGCTGGGTGGTGCTCCATTCAATCTGAAATTGGTCCCACACTGTTCATGGGGAATAGCCATGAGCTGCATGTACAATGCAAATATGCAGGTGTTGTGGGGACTGTATGCAGTCTAAGACTATCTGTCGGACAACAGGTTAAACAGTAGATGTCAGTCAGTTATGCCTGCCGGTCTACATGCCCGCCTGTCTGCATGTTGTTTCATCAGTCGTCCGATTGAGCCGGTCTACTTGGTACGCCCTACTGCTGCAGGCTTAGCGGATGTCTCGGCTTTTTGCTTGTCGCCCTGTGGCATATTTGGCTGATGCCCCTTCTGTTTATTGCTCTGCCTGTACTGCTCCAGCAGTTTGGTCACAATGGGCTTAAGCTCTTCGTTTGGGTGGAACACTACCACTTCTTCGGTAGTGATCAGGTTCTGGTTGTCGCGCACATGGATTTGAATCTGGTTGACACCCTCTTTCAGGGTGATGGGGATGTCCATATAGACTCTATCTGGACTCTTGCCTGTGGCCGGGTTGGGCACATAAGTGACCTTCTTGGCGTCAAACCGTTTGCCCTCTTTGCTGTACTGATAAACCCAGTAATCTTTTACATGCTGGTCATCTTTGACCATGGATTTGAGGTGATAAGTCTTGTCCAGACTGATCAGGTTCTGGGGACCGCTCTTTTCAATAGTGATAGAAGCTGGCCTGAACATGATGCCCCCCTTGGGAGCTGTTTGGTAACTGGCAGGGGCTCCAGCGTCGACAGTTGTGCCTTTGCCAGTGTCTGGCTTATCGCCAGCCCTGCTGCCACCTTCAGTTTGAGCGTGGCTGTTCCCCTCCACATCGCTCTTTTTAATCCAGCCAAAACCGGAATCAATATTGTTTCCATTTTTGCCCGTGGTTTTGCCATTATCGTGTTTACTACTGACCTGAAGCTGGATCTTGTAGAAGCTCCCCGCACTTCCTTCTGCTTTTATACTTGCTGGCCCGCCTAGTCTGGTCAAGATGGGGTAAGAGTCGTCTGCTGCAATGTACACAGGAATAGTTGTCCCAGCCGGAATACGCAGTGTGCGGCTCTCTTTGTCAATATTCGCGGGTGCAACCACTTTTGTGGGGAGCTTCTCGTTAATCCACTCCCTTACGTCCGTATCGAAGATGGTGAGATTTAAGTCCAACTCCTCGCCCACTGGTACATTGGGAGCTACGGTGAATGAGAAGGTGACCTCCTCTGTTGTGTCCTTCTTTAGGCCCTTGAGAGTCTCCCGCCCCTTCTTCAAGTAGATATTCTTGCCTGCTTTGCTTGACAGGCTGACTATCACCTCTTTACCCACACCGGAGCCAATATTGTGGATCTTGAACCCCACCTCCACCTCTTCCCCGGGCTGCAGAGCGCCGTCGCCATTTCCACTCGTCTGGTCGTTAATGCGGTAATCAAAGGCGAATGCAGGTCGCTCCTTCTCTTCGATGGAGAGCAGCGTGGTATTTTTCGCAAGGATTTTGTCGTCGTTGTACCCAGTGAGCACCTTCATAGAGATTGGTTCCATTCGGGTTCTTAATTCCTTGGGGATGTCGAGTTTTATCTCCCAGATTTTAGTCTCACCCGGGTTCAATCTGCCAAACACGAATTCTCTGCCATTCAGATGGTCATTGGGGGATTCGGTTATGCCTCGGATCTGGTGAACTGGATCACTACCATGGTTTGTTACCTTGCCAACGAAGATGACCTTGTCTCCGGCTTTGATTGAATTTTCACCATTCTTGGTAGTGATGCCAGCCTGAAGATCCATGTGCGAAGGGTTCTGGCCGGGAGTCCAATCAATGCCGAGTTCATGGAGCGCGGCCTTCACCTTCTCCATCTCTACCATTGAGCTCTTAGTGATGATTGGTCCCACAGATTTCAGCATGTCCTGGCGGTTGGTGCCGCCGTTGACAATTATGCTGCTGGCGAGCTTGATCTGAAAATCTTCTACATACTTGTCGGAATACTCATTGTATTTGTCTTGTGCTTTGGAGTCATCATCATCATCTGTTTTCGCTTCATGCCCAGATTCAGCCTTGGTCCCATCGCTATTGGTGTTATTGTTCTCTCCCTCCCCTTTGTTCTCATCTCCCCCCCCATCTCCATCCTCAACCGCAAGCTCGTCCAGTTCGGGCTCCAGGTAGTACTTCACAGTCCAGGCCGGGTCCTGGGGCTCCACCGAATTCTCGCTCACCAGGTGGGCATCCAGATCTGCCTCCCGCATCTCGTCTTCACGGTAGGTAAGGGCCACCCTCTTGTCATAGGCTACCATGGGCACTGTAGAGATATCTGGAGTTATGCCGTAGCTCTGGATGGAGATACCACCTGGGGTTAGGTATTGGGAGATGGTTAGCTTGAGGGCAGACTCATCCTGTAATTCATAGAGAACCTGCACAGATCCTTTGCCGAAAGTGGTTTGTCCAAGCACTATGCCCCGGTTCAGGTTCTGGATTGCTCCTGCTACGATTTCGGAGGCGCTGGCACTGCCAGGATTGACCAGCACTATCAGAGGAAAGTCCTTCATGGTGCCCGGTTTGGTGGCGTACTTATGGTCCTGGCCCCGATCCGGCTTGCCGGTTCCCTCTGCGTCCACACCCACTGTGGAGACAATGACGCCCTCGTCCACAAATGTATCAGCCACACGGATTGCCTGATCCAAGAGCCCGCCCGGGTTGTTGCGCAGGTCAAGGATTAAGCCCTTGAAACCTGGTCCTTTGCCCGCTTTCTTAGCCTTCTCTGCCTGCTCTTTCAGTTGGGTAATCTGGTTTTGCATGTCTTCGGTGGAGTTCGCCTGGAAGTTACGTATTTTCACGTAACCTACACCGTCTTCTTCGTTCAGGTGAGAGATAACGCTCTTGATCTTTACCAGGGCGCGGGTGAGGCTGTACTTGCGGGGTTCGGCCCATCCCTTGCGCTTTACGTAAATGTCGATGCCCGTTCCCACATCTCCCCGTAATTTTTCCACTGCTTCGGTTAGAGGCATGTTGATGGTGGATTCGTCGTTAATGCGGACGATCTTGTCACCGGTTTTGAGCCCGGCACGGGCTGCGGGGGTGTCCTCTATGGGAGAAATGACGGTCAGCTCGCCGTCCCTGATTGAGATGACAATTCCCAGGCCGCCGAATTTCCCCTGGGTGTTCACCTTCATGTCAGCGAATGAGTCTGGGTCCATGTGGATGCTGTGGGGATCAAGGGTAGAGAGGATCCCGTTTATTGCCGCCCATTCTATGCGGTTCATCTCGATTTCAGTGTCGGTCAGGTTGGGCAGGATGAACTGAAACATGTTCTTCAGTTCCATTCTCATGGCGAAGATATCGTACACCTGGTCGATGTCGAATCTGCGGCTCCGTTGACCCACGGTCACGGTGATGGAGTCGGGGTTCTCCTCATCCTCGCCCGGCGAAGGTGTGACTACCACTTCGGCCACGGTCCGCTGGATCTCCTCCAGGGCGGCCAGTAGCATCTTCTTGGGCTGGATTCTGGCCGGGTCCACATAGTTATCCTCAACCAGAGTGATAACCCTGGCAAGGATTCCCAGCTTGGCCACTTCTTCCATCTCGGCTGCCTGAGATGTCTTGGCGTCGGAGACGGTGCCATTAAAGATGAAATCCCAGCCTGATGAACCGATCTTATATGTAAAAGAGGCAATGAATGCCAGGCACAGGGCGCTGACAGTGAGCAACAGACGTCTGGTTTTGTTCATGTGGAAATAATTTTCCCCGATATTAGTGATTTCGGAATATTTATTATCTGATTTTGGGAAGATGCGGGCGGGCCAACAGACCCTTTCCACCAACCTAACCCAAAAACTTTAACCAATTATAGGGCCCCTTTGGGTCAAAGTACAACCCACCGGTGATGGAACGTTCAGATTGGGGCTTCGATTCCCGTAATTTGCCTATAAGCAGTGGTCTCCTTGACCCTGATTCCACTATCTCACTATAATGCTTTGCTGATTATCCATCATTCGATAGATAATCATAGATGGCATGCAAATTCGACGCAGGCAAACTGGCGAAGCAGAGGTTTAAGTCTATGCGCAAACCTTTCGAGAAGAAGATGAATATATACTCTGACGGTAGACATAGTCGTATTGTGGACGGTTGGTTTGCCGGGCTGAGCCATGGGTTGGCGGTGGTTGTAGCGGTGGTTGTGGTGTCAGTATCACTGTCGGTGGGAGTGGGTATGGCTGGATGTTCCAAGACAGAAGAGAAAAATACCCCTGATCCGGTTGAGCCCGATTGGGATGCGGATGTGACCGGCAATGTTCAGCTTCCAGATGGGTGTAGTCTGGGGGAGCGAACCTGTATCGCTGCGGCTGTGGTAGCAAGATGTGTGGAGATGGGGGCGGGACATGGTGGGGGGCAGTTTGATTTGGGGCAGTGTCCAGAGGGGCATGGTTGCCGGGATGGGCAGTGTTTTCCTTCTGTCTGTGAACCTGGGGAGTTTGTGGAATGTGTGGACGATACTACAGAGCGACGATGTGATCTGGGTGGAACCAGAGTGTTGGAGCAGGGGTGTCAGGAGTCAGATACTTGTGGAGATACAAATGGCTGTGCCGGAGTGGTTGCCTGCATTCCCAATATTCACCGGTGTGCTGGCGAGGAGAAGGTTGAGATCTGCAATGAGAGCGGGAATGAGTGGAGTCTGTATCAGGATTGTCGTACTGGTGCGACTGGCTCTGTGTGTCAGAACGGGGAGTGCATCACCTTATGTCAGAAGGCTGCCAAGGAGAGCTCCTATATGGGGTGCGAATACTGGGCGGCTGACCTGGACAATGCCTTTGTAGAGGGTAACAGTCCTACTGGATACTATGATGCCCAAGGTGCCCAGTATGCAATAATAGTGAGCAATGTGCACCGTACTCTGGCTGCTACGGTGGAGCTTGATGGGGCAGATGGTAAACTCTGGTGTAGACCGTGGGATGCCCTGCCCGGAACCCCGTTCACTGATCAGCCCGATGCGGTATGGTGTCAGGTAGGGGAGGAAAAGTGCAATACGGAACCACGGTGTAGCACAGTAGTTAAATATGATTCGGGGGACAGAGCCTTCGTGGAACAGGTCTGCATTAACACAGGGGGCGGCGAATGTGTTGATACCCTCTCTGTTCCACCCCTCCAACTGCGGGTTCTGAATCTACCCCGGCGTGATGTGATGGGCACCAGTATTGAGCCTAAGGCGTTCAGGGTTAAGAGCTCCGTTCCTATCAGCGCTTATCAGTTTAACCCTCTGGAGAATGAGGGGGTTTACAGCAACGATGCCTCTCTCCTTTTGCCAGTGGAGACCCTGGGTAGGGAACATCTGATCATGACCAGGGAGCAGACCTTTTACAATCTGCGGTCATTTATAACGGTAATTGCTGTAAAAGAAGGGCCTACCAATGTGATCGTCCGAGTGGCTGCACCTACTATTGCGGGCAGTGCGGGCAACGCCTCTATTGAACCGATGGAGGCGGGTGAAATGCGCAGCTTCACTCTGCAACAGTATGATGTGCTCAATATTGAAACCAGATGTACCCCAGATAATAATCGAAATTATTGCAAAGATGCGCCTGATTTAACTGGCAGTGAAGTTTATTCTAATAGACCGGTTGCCGTGTTTGGTGGCAGTGAGGCGGCTAATGCGCCAAATACCAACCATTGTATTGATCTAGATGGTGTTCCATCCTTCATCTCTGGAAATGAGGGGTATTGTTACGATTACTGGAATCCACAGGTTGATTACGGCACCCAAACTAAATGTATGGACAACTCCGAATGTTACCGGTTTATCACCTGTTGTGCAGACCATCTTGAACAGCAGATCTACCCGCTCAGTGCGTGGGGACGTCATTATCTGCTGAGCAAGGCCTCTCCCAGGGGGGAAGAAGAGGATGTTTACCGGGTGATGGCTGGAGTGGATGGCACTGTTGTTGATACTTACCCCTGGCAGGCTGAGATTCCGGTCCTTAACCGAGGGGAGTGGTTCGAGTTCGAGTCTGTTCAGGATTTCGAGATGCAGGCTAATAAGCCCATACTGGTGGGGCAGTTCCTTGCAGCCGAGCAGGCACCCCACCCCAATGCCCGGGGGAAGGGTCAGTTGGGGGATGCTAACACTGGGGATCCCGCCTTTATCCTGGCTGTACCCATTGAGCAGTTCAGGGATAATTACGTCTTTCTTACCCCTGACAAGTATGCGGAAGATTATGTCAACATCCTGACTCCTGCGGGTAACAGGATTTTACTCGACGGGGAGCCTGTGTCTTTCGATAGCTTTTCGCCCATTGGTGATGGCCGTTACACTGCTGTAAGGGTACAGCTCCAGCCCGGAGTTCATATGGTCAGGAGTCTGGATGCGGCTGGCGGGGTTGCGAGCGGGGAGCCATTCAGCATAATAGTCTATGGCTTTGATCGGTATGTATCCTACGGATTTGCCGGTGGTCTTGATCTGGGCAGGATAAACTACTGTGGCTCCGATCTGGATTGTCCTGAAGCAACTCGGTGTGTTGAAGGGGATTGTGTGCCTAGATAAGCTAGCCGGTACCTGAGCTTGTACTTTGCACCTTGCACCTTGTACCTTGCAAGTTGACTGTTGTAGCAGTCAGGTGGTGAAAGCGATTTTGTTTAATAGCTGCAACATGAACAGCAATACCAATACAGCCTTTGGCGAGGTTCGGGCGGCCAAAGTAAGGTTCCGCCTTAGCTTTGGCGCTGTTCCGCGTGGTTTTTGGATGGTCAGAGAGTTGGCTTCCGATCATGGGAAAGCATTCCTGCTTACGGTGCTGCTATTGGTTGCTGTTGCCTGGGGCTTGGGTGGGTGTTCCGATGGGTTTGAACCGAATAACGATGATTTAGGAGTGCTACTCGACAGTGGCGAACGTGGTGATGGTGGGAGCCTGGATGCAACCATTGATGGTGACGCTTTTGGGCCTATGCCTGATGGTGGAGCGCGTGGGGATAAGCTGCTCCTGACCATGGTGGAGCCGAGCAGCGCACCGGTAGAAGGGAATGTGGAAGTTGAGTTGATCGGAGAGCGATTGCTCGATGTGAGGGAGGTGAGATTCGGCGACAAGGTGGCATCCTTTCATGTGGTCAATGACTGGCGAATAAGAGCGGTAGTGCCCCATAGGCGAGAGGCGGGGAGAGTAGATGTAACGGTTTCATCCTTGCGGGAAATCTCGGTGTTGTCAGGGGGGTTCACTCATACCGCTGTCATGGCCGTGGAATCGGTGACGCCAAGTGTGCTCAGTGCTGCCGGTGGTGCTGAGGTTACTGTGCTGGGGCAGGGGATAAGCCCTGGTGCCCAGGTGATGATTGGCGCCAATTATCTGCTTCGTGTGGACCAGGTAGAGGGGGGGGTGAGCGGGTTTGCCCCTC
>CAYZFJ010000021.1:0-29387 GCA_964477705.1 uncultured Myxococcia bacterium
GTGGCGCCAGACCTAGATGTAATGGGGCGCTTGGGGGCTTGGTGGTATGGAATTGTAGCTTAACAGAACACACATACGGCATGCCGTGCCCCTACAGGCGTTGGGAGGGCTATGTGGCGTGGGTGAGAGGTGTGGCGCCAGACCTAGATGTAATGGGGCGCTTGGGGGCTTGGTGGTATGGAATTGTAGCTTAACAGAACACACATACGGCATGCCGTGCCCCTACAGGCGTTGGGAGGGCTGTGTGGCGTGGGTGAGAGGTGTGGAGAGGGTGCTTGATGGCCTAATAGCATGGAGTTGAAGCTTAACCGAACACACACACCAGCGAGCGGTATCAAGGCAGGTCACGGTGGTTTGTCAACATCATGAATCACACTAGCTCCACAGAGCCATACCAAGCCCCACAAGGAGCATCTTGATAACAACCTGTAGCCAGAATTCATGCTTGTGGTGGATTGAACAATTGGGAAATTTAACATGAGCTTGGATCTGTTCAATTATGTTATGAACTCAGCGCTAGTTCTGTTCAGGAACCGAAACGAAAGGTTTGCATCACCATGAGCATGGGAACCCCTGTCATTCTGATCGTTGATGATGACGAAGGAAACCGCTCCTCACTTGGCCGGATTTTCTCAAGAGAAGGATTCAGCGTTCTGTATGCAGTTACCGGCGAAGAGGGGTTGGCCCAGTTAAGGGGCAACATGGTCAATGTCATGGTGACCGATTTGAAAATGCCCGGAATGGACGGCCTGGAATTGCTTCGATCTGCAAGAGCAATCTCACCAGAAGTAGAAGTGATCCTCATGACAGCCTACGGCACGGTAGAGACCGCAGTAGAAGCCATGAAAGTTGGCGCTTACGACTTTGTCACCAAACCTTTTCGTAAGGCCCAGATTGTTAAAGCAGTCAGACAGGCCCTCGAGAAGCAGAGCCTGGTCCTGGAGAACAAGAGCCTGCGGGCACAGCTTGCCCATATTTTGGGAGATCGGGAGATCATCGGCACCAGCCCTGCCATGAAGCGAACCCTGGACTTAATCAGGCAAGCAGCTCCATCCACGGCCACAGTGCTGCTGGAAGGCAAATCCGGGACAGGCAAAGAGCTGCTTGCCCGCACCGTACATACCATCAGCCCCAGACGGGAACACCCATTTATCGCAGTAAACCTGGCAGCGCTCCCAGAAACCATCATCGAGTCTGAGCTCTTCGGCTATGAGAAAGGCGCATTTACTGGCGCAACAGGACGCAAGGAGGGCAGGTTTTCGCTGGCAGACAAAGGAACCCTGTTCTTAGACGAAGTTGCCGAAATTCCACCCCAGATGCAGGTCAAGCTGCTCAGGGTACTCCAGGAGGGCGAGTTCGAGCGCTTGGGGGGCGTCAATACGGTCAAGGTTGATGTGCGAATTGTGGGAGCCACCAACAAGGACCTGGCCGAAGAAGTCAGTGCCGGAAGATTCCGCCAGGACCTTTACTACCGATTGAATGTTATTAATGTAAAGATCCCCTCCCTGCGAGAACGCTCCGAAGATATTCCCCTGCTGGCCACCCATTTTCTGCGGACCTTTGCCGAGCAGAATGGTAAAAAAGTGGAGTGCTTCTCGCCTGAAGCGATGGATCTTTTAGAAGGATATCACTGGCCGGGAAATGTGAGGGAATTGCAGAGTGTTGTTGAGCGTGCCGTGGTCTTAGCCCGCCAGGAGGTGATCGGGCCCGATGATTTGCCAGCCACCGTCACCACCGGTCAGATGGAAGTGCCTGCAATGGTCATCTCACTGGGTACGCCCCTCGAAGAGATTGAGCAGAAGGTAATCCGTGAGACCCTGAGGATGACCAAGGGTGACAAGAGGCTTGCCGCCCGGCTCCTGGGAATCGCAACCCGGACCATTTACAGGAAAGTGGACAAAAACGATTAATCAGCAAATCATCAGGCAAACAGGTAACAACAGGCATTACAGAGAATTGGCCTTGAACAGATCCAGGATTGAAAATGTTTGTTCGGGAACACTTGGCCAATCCCAGTGGTTCTGTTTGCCAAAATGTCACTATCCGGGTGCCGGATTTTGTTTGGGTGTCAAAATGCCCCGTTTTTCAGACGCCCCAGAGCAGGTAATCCTGCGACAATTAACACTTGACCAGGATGGCACAAATTGTGCATTGTCCTGAGCCGGATTGCTGCAATCAAGCAGTACGGGACGTTCAATGGAGCTTTTTTTCAGGAAATATTTTTGGACCTTTACGATCGTCATTCTGGTCTTCGTCGGACTTCTGTTGGGTAGTGCTGCGGCCAATTTCGTGGCGTCCAGGTTGTCCGATTATCCTCCGGAACCTGTCACCATCAAAAAACAATCTGATGGTACCAGGGACAATACTGACAACCTCCAGAGGGGACTGCTTATCAACAGCCGCAACCTTTTCGACTCTGCGGCCCGACAGGCTGCTGCCGAAGCTGCCGCTGGAGGTATGGGACCCAACGGGCTGGGTGCCAGCTTTGATGGCATCCCAGGAGAGGGTGGCACTCTGGACGTCGATGATAGCGATCTGGCAGGGATGAACATAGTCACATCTTCTATCCCGGTCACTTTAAGAATCACCATGGTCTCGGAAGACCCGGAGTGGTCCATTGCCGTACTGGCAAACGCTAAAGATACATACGTGGTCCGAAAAGGTTCGATGGTCGAAGGACAAGCAGAGGTCTACGCCATCGGTCGAGAGAAAATTTATATTAAGAATAATGGAAGGCTAGAGGTAATTGCCTTTGAAGGTGTGGCTGGTCCGCCCCAGGCTGGTGCCGCTCCATCCACACCCGCCGGTGAAGATCCGGCAGTGAGATCCAAGCCTGTAACCAGTTCTCAAGCCCAAGCCCTATCAGGAAACGATGCCATTGCCGCAGGCGTAAAGCAGGTGAGCGAGAACGATTTTCAAATCGACCGCAGTATGCTTGACGAACAGCTCAAAGACCTGAACCGCCTTGGCAGTCAGGCACGAATCGTTCCCAACTATAAGGATGGTAAGGCTTCAGGATACAAACTCGTAGGCGTTCGACCAGGAAGCATCTTCTCCCACATCGGGATACGCAGCGGCGACGTTATCCAGGGGATCAACGGAGAGGCTATCGACAGCCCGAACAAGGCTCTGGAGCTATACCAGCGTCTACAGAACAGTAGCAACATCACGATCGACCTCGAACGGAGGGGTCAACGTCAATCCCTGAATTATTCGATCAGGTGAGCAGGAGAGGCTGACCCAGATGCGGTTTTTCTATTTACCCGCCAATAAATTATTAACCCTGTTTGTGGTGGCATTCACAGTTCTGACATACAGCGCTGTGGCCTTGGCTGCACCTTCAGACAATGCTGGACAGCCCAGGGTACAACCACCCGACAATGGTGTAACAGCCAGACCAATGCCCACTGTGGGTGGTGGTCCCCGTGTGTCGGCAAAAGAATTGCTAAATGCAAGCGGCATTAACACCGCTGCACTCAAGCAACAACCGAAGCCGAAAGTGACAACGTCCTCTTTGAACCGGCCGAGCGGGAACCTGGCTACACCCCCATCAGCTCAGTTGGCCAAAAAAGAGGCCACATCTGCCAATGCCACCGCCACGGACACTACAGCCAAAGCCAAAGCTAAAGCCAACGCAGGCACAGGCGCAGGCACTGCTGATACTGCTACCCCTGATGCAGCCCAGACCAGCACGGCACAGGGAACCAAGAGCACTCCAGACACGACAACCCCAAAGACCGCACAGGCAGGCACCGCTGGTGACGGGCAGACGGCTAAATCAACCTCGCCCCCCCGGAAAAGCAGCAAAGAAGAAGTAGTAATCGGCTTCCCTGAGGGTCTGGAGATTGAAGGCGGGACTCTGGGCAAGGACTTCCAGTGCAAGTCAGTGCCTCGCAGCGGACAGGTTACCTTCGATATGAGGGACGCAGAGCTGTTCGAAGTGGTTCAGGCTATCGCAGGGTGGACCTGCCAGAACTTCATTGTCCCCTCTACCCTGCGCCGGGGCA
Organism: uncultured Myxococcia bacterium; assembly: GCA_964477705.1. Classification (GTDB taxonomy): domain Bacteria; phylum Myxococcota_A; class JAVEVO01; order JAVEVO01; family CAYZFJ01; genus CAYZFJ01. Next base: position 4,008 of record CAYZFJ010000021.1, read on the forward strand.
AGCGCCTGACCATCATCGCACCGAATCCAATCCCGGTTGATGCGGCATATAAAGCTTTCCTGTCAGCCCTCGAAGTCAATGACATGACTATCGTGCCTGCAGGCAAGTTCATGAAAATCGAAGAGAGCGGCAACGCTAAATCTAAGCCCACACCAATCTTCTTTGAAGAAGAGAACATCCCTACCGATGATCGGGTGGTCACCCAACTTCTGACTGTCAACAACGTAGATGTGGATGAGATCGCCAATGTGCTCAACAACCTGAAATCGAAGATTGGCGATATTATCCCCTACAAGCGTACCAGCACACTGATTGTCACTGATTATGGCTCCATCATCGAGAGGTTCCGAAAAATCCTTGAGAAGCTTGACGTGCCAGGAGGCAAGGAAAAGATCTGGATTTACCAGATCGAGAACGCAGTCGCCGCAGACGTAGCCCAGACTGTGCTGCAAATCTTCGAGGCAGACAAACAGCAAAACGCTTCTTCCAGAACCTCTTCTGCTTCGCGAAGGCGCACAGGTGGTGCTGCTGCAACCGCAAGCCAGCCAACCCCAACAGGGAGCACTGAGGAGATGGCAGTCTCCGTATCTAAAATCATCCCCGATGACCGCACCAACCAACTCGTAGTTGTCGCCAACGAGACATCTTTCAAGAAGATCTCTGACGTGATCAAGAGATTGGACGTGTCAATCCCCGGCGAGGGGCAGATTCACGTCTATTACTTGAAGAATGCCGCTGCTGACGACCTCTCAAGCGTTCTCCAGGGCCTGGTAGGAGGCAGCGCCGGGGGAGGAGGCAGAAGAAGAGGAGCCACCGCCGCTGATGCAGCAGGCGAGTTGTTTGAAGGCCAGGTTAAGCTCAGTGCGGATAAAGCCACAAACTCCCTGGTGATCGTCGCCTCACGGCGGGACTACATCAGCTTGTCTAACGTGATCAAGATGCTCGACATCCGTAGGCCACAGGTGTTTGTAGAAGCGATCATTCTGGAAGTGAACCTATCCAAAAGTCGGGACTTCGGCATGGCTCTCCACAGTGGTTATATGGGCAGCGCCGGTGGTGAAGACATTCCGGTCCTGGGTGGCACCACTTTTGAACAGGGAGGTCTCTCATCCATCCTGCTTAACCCCACATCCCTCATGGGTCTGGCAGTAGGTCTGCAAGGACCAGCAATTGAGGGTGCTGAATCCTTGCTGGGCGTTCGTCTTCCATCATTCGGCGTATTGCTCAACGCACTGCAGACCGATGACGATGTGAACATTTTGTCAACGCCCCACATCCTTACCACCGACAACGAAGAAGCGGAGATCACCGTTGGGCAGAATGTGCCCTTCATCGCCGGCGGTTCTGGTATGGGTGGCATGAGCAACCTGGGTGGTCTGGGCAACCTGGCCGGCCTGGCAGGATCCTCAGCCTCTGCTCTTACCGGTCTGATGGGTGGCATGAGCGGCTATGGATATTCGCCATATTACAACGTCCAGCGCCAGGATGTGGCTCTGACCCTGCGTCTCACTCCCCAGATCAACGAGAGTGATTACGTCAGGCTGAAGTTGGAACAGGTCATCGAGGAATTGGGAGCGCAAAATCCCGGCCTCGGGCCCACAACCACCAAGCGACAGGCCAAGACCACCGTGGTGGTGAAAGACCAGCAGACCATCGTAATCGGCGGCCTGATGCGTGACAACATCACCGAGGGTGTGGAGAAGGTGCCTTTCCTTGGAGACATTCCAATCCTGGGCTATCTGTTCCGCAACAGCACCAAGAAGGTGGAGAAACAGAATCTGCTTCTGTTACTCACGCCCTACATCATCAGGGATCCCAGTGACTTTAGGAGTATCTTTGAACGGAAGATGAAGGAGCATCAGGAGTTTGTGGATCAGTTCTCGTCCAGGGAAGTGAACCTGAACATCCCCGTGGATTACTCCAGGAAACACGGACTATTGGAGGAGATCAACCAGTCAATCAGGACTGCCCGTGACGAACAGCAGAAGATTGATGAGTTGGAGCGCTCACTTGAGGAGTCCATGTTCCACCAGGGTCCGATGAGTATTGATGATGAAAGCAACCCGACCGAGACCGATCAATTACCGGTCACCGGTGATGGGGCCAGCGCCAATACCAGTGCCAATACCAGTGCCAATACCAGTGCCAATACCAGTGCCAATACCAGCGCCAATACCAGCGCCGACACCAGCGCCAACACCAGCGCCGACACCAACCCGGCGGAGGCGATAGAGGCCACTGGCTCGCAAGAGGGCGGCGCTCCTTCCACATCCCATGGCTCGGTCAATGAAGGGCAGCCGGGGGCCGGGGACGGGGCTGGAACTGAAGCAGGAGCAGGACCAGGAACCGGGGCTGGCGCTGGTATAGAAGCCGTTGAGGGAGGCGGTCTAACAGATGACATGATAGAAAACGAGGTACCTTCAGATGACTGACCGAGTAATCGGACAGATTCTGGTTTCCAGGGGCCTCGTTCTTCCAGAACAGTTGGAAGAGGCGCTGGTGACACAGAGCAAAAACTCTGAAACAGGCCTGATAGAGATCCTTGATAATCAGGGCATTATCAACGAAAAAGCCGCCTACCAAGAAGTAGCGAAGGAGCTGGGGTTCCCTTACCGGGAAGTGCTTAACCCGGACGAGGTGGATCTCGATCTGGTCAGGAACCTGAAGGTTGATTATCTTAAAACCCATGGTCTGCTGCCAATTATGCGCAATGCACAAGGCACGGCCTTCACCATTGCCACCAGCAACCCGTTCGACCCCTTCCCCATGGATGATCTCAGGTTGCTCCTCAACGCCAAACCTGAGCCGGTAGTTGTACCGCCTTCTTCACTGCTGAATGCCATCAATGGCGTCTTCAACAAAATTGGCGGGATGATCTCCATCTCTGATGTGGCTTCCAAGTCAAACTCTGACAGCCTTGAAGACACCATCGTGGACATCATCGATGCCACAGATGAAGGCCCAATCATCAAACTGGTCAACTCTACCCTGCACCAGGCGGTTAAAGATCGAGCGTCAGATATCCACTTTGAACCTTCAGAAGAATACTTTGCCATCCGGTTCAGGGTTGATGGTGTGCTGCGAGAAATTGTGCAGGCCCCTAAGCAACTTCAGGCCCCCATCCTCTCCAGGCTGAAGATCATGGCTGGAATGAACATCGCAGAGAAGAGGTTACCCCAGGACGGCAGGATCAGGGTAAAGATCGCCGGCAGAGATATCGACATCCGTGCCAGCACCATCCCAACTTCCCATGGTGAGAGAGCAGTACTCAGATTGCTTGAACGGGCGTCTATTCTTCTCGATCTGGAAGACCTGGGATTCTGCCAGGAACACCTGACCATCATGGACAAGGTGATCCGTAAACCACACGGAATCCTCCTGGTTACTGGACCTACCGGTTCAGGAAAAACCACTACGCTCTATGCGTGTTTGTCCAGGATTAACAGCCCAGACAAAAACATCCTCACCGTTGAGGACCCGGTGGAATACCAGCTCCCCGGCATCAGCCAGATGCAGGTCAACCCCAAAATCAACCTGACATTCGCCACCGGCTTGCGTCACTTTCTACGCCAGGACCCGGATGTGATCATGGTTGGTGAAATCCGTGACGTGGAGACCGCTGAGATTGCCATTCAAGCATCCCTCACCGGCCATTTGGTTTTCTCCACCATTCACACCAACGATGCGGCCGGGGCCTTTACCAGGCTCACTGATATGGGAGTTGAATCATTTCTGGTCTCGTCCACCCTGGTAATGGCCATGGCCCAGCGGTTGATCCGTGTCTTATGCAAGAAGTGTAGAGAACCCTACATTCCCGAAGACCTGGAGCTGCTCGATCTGGGGCTGGACCCGACCACCGTTCGTTCCCAGCTTGCCGAGAACCCCATCTATCGGGCTAAAGGGTGCGAGGCTTGCCTCCATACGGGATACAAAGGACGTTCCGGTATTTACGAGCTCCTTCTTATCAACGACGAGATCCGTTCTCTGGTAATGCAGGGCTGCGATGCGGGTACCCTGAAGAAGGCAGCTATGGCTGCCGGTATGGAAACCCTCAGAACTGATGGTGCAAAGAAAATTCTCAACGGTGTCACCTCAATAGAAGAGGTGCTCCGGGTTACTCAGGAGGATAACTCCTGATGGATGATCGTGATGATGTGAGGCCACTATGCCCGTATTCGAATACAAAGCTGTAAATTCAAAGGGCAAACAGGTGCGTGGAGTCCGTGAAGCGGACAGCATCAAAGTCCTCACTACCATGCTGCGCAGGGAATCTCTGTACCTGACAGAGGCCAAGGAAGAATCTGGCTCCGGTTCAGGTAAAAAAACAGCCCAGCGGCTCGGCTCCACATCTGGATCTGGAGCCGGTACCCGAGAGGTGAACTTCAAGAAGATGTTCACCAGGGTAAAGCTGATGGATGTGGCCATGATCACCCGTCAGCTTGCCACCTTGCTGAAGGCGGGCATTCCCCTGGTTGATGCCCTGGATGCGCTGGCCAACCAGATGGAAAAGGAGAACCTGAAAAAGGTTCTTACCCAGGTTAAAGAGAATGTGAACGAGGGTACCAGCCTGGCCAATGCAATGTCCGAGCACCCCAAGGTCTTCAACCGCCTTTATGTGAATATGGTCAAGGCCGGAGAGAGTTCTGGTACCCTTGATGTGGTCCTGCAACGTCTGGCTGAGTTTACCAGTTCTCAGATGAAGACAAGAAACAAGATCTCTTCGGCGATGGCCTATCCGGCCATCATGACCCTGATCGGTATCGGCATCGTCTCTTTCCTGTTTGTATATGTGATCCCCAAGGTAACCACTATCTTGACCGACCTGGAAGTTTCGCTGCCTTTAGTTACCCGGATACTGATCGTCTTTTCTGATATTTTGGGTAGTTTTTGGTGGCTGGTGATCATTGCTTTAGTTGGCATCGTTCTTGCAAGTCGTAAATATTTAGCCTCACCCGATGGTCGGGAGTGGTGGGATAGATTTAAGCTGAAGATGCCTGTCTTTGGCTCATTGAACCAGATGATGGCGGTATCACGTTTCACGAGAACTCTGGCTACTTTGCTTACCAGCGGTGTTCCCCTGATCGTGTCGTTAGAGATCGTCAAGAATGTGCTCAACAACGTAATCATGATGGAAGCAGTGAATAACGCAATTATCGCAATCAGGGAGGGCGAATCCATTGCTGCCCCCCTACAGCGCAGCGGGCAGTTTCCCCCCATGGTCACCCACATGATTGCGGTCGGTGAGCGATCAGGCCAATTAGAAGAGATGCTGGAAAATGTCTCTGACGCCTATGACAATCAGGTGGATTCCAAGCTGAATGCGCTTACCTCCCTGCTGGAGCCAATCATGATCCTGTTCATGGGAGGCATGGTGGCATTCATCATGTTCGCAGTACTGCTCCCAGTTCTCAAGATCAATGAGTCAATTCAATGAGACGAACCAGGACCAGGACCGGGACCAGGGGTGAGGAAGCATGGGCAGGAGGAGCAGGGCCCAGCTCAGTGGTAAGCTCCCACAGCAGACCTTGTTTCAGCTTGACGGCCATATTTGAGGCCATGAAGAACAAGCCCACCCATCTGGCCGGGTTCAGCCTGCTGATTCTTCTGGATCTCTGGTCCAAAGACCTGGTCTACACCATGCTGCAGGTTGATGTCTCAAGGGTAACAGTCCTGGGAGATTGGCTTGGGATTATCTGCAGGGAGAACCCAGCGGGGCCATTCGGTCTTCTCAGTGGACTCCCGCCTGAGGTACGAATTCCGGTTCTTGTGGTCATGACTATGGGAGCGCTGCTGATTGCCCCGATCCTTTTGTGGACCGCCCTGCCCAGAGGAGTGTCAGCGGCTACACCGCTGATGTTGATTACAGCCGGGGCAGCAGGGAACATGATTGATCGGCTGTGGCGTGGAGCCGTAATCGATTTTATCGACATCAGGATCGGGTGGTGGGGAGGAAGTGCAACGCTATTCCCCACCTTTAATCTGGCGGACTTAATGATTTTTGCAGGGATTGCCCTTGCCCTGATCATGGTTGTCAGAGAAAACAGAGCAGTTGTGATCAGTAAGAGCAATATCGCTGCCAAAGATACCGGCTCCAGTACAGGAGGGAACCGGGGGCATGTGGTCAAACAGACTGAGTTGGGGTCTTTCGGCCTTTCGCCAAAATTTGAGGAGTAGGAGAATGAAAAGACAGTCTTTCAGGCGTGCAACATCAGTGCAGCTTGCCCGAAGAGGCCAGCGGGGCATGACCCTGATTGAGATCATGGTGGTGGTCACCATCATGGCATTGATGGCTACAGCCGTCTCAGTGTCGGTCGTGAAGGTCATGGACAACGCCAGGGAGAACACCGCCAAGACAGACATCAAGAGCTTGGCTCAAGCCCTGGACATGTATTACATGACCGAAGGGGAATACCCGAACCAGAGCGAAGGTATAGGTGCTGCGGCAGGTTACCTCTCTGGTGGCAAGATCAAGGACGACCCCTGGAACACCCCCTATTACTATCAAAATCCAGGACGACGGAATTCGGACGGATATGATGTCTGTTCTTCAGGGCCCGATAAACGGGAAGGAACAGAAGACGACATTTGCAACAACGACTGATTGATGAACACTGGCAGAGAGAGGAAGCTTGACCATTATCAGCCACTTTCCAACAGGCAGGAGCCAGCAATCTTCTGGCGAATGCCGCCCAGCGGGGAGTTGCTGCTGCAGCCGGTCATCCCGTGCTGCCGCCAAGGGGATTCTGCGTTCGCTTCCCTGCCGCAGGTTGCATAGCAGTGTGCGCGGCTTTACCATCCTGGAGCTTATGGGCGTACTTGCCCTGGCTGCCCTACTGATAACCACTGTCACTCTGTCAGTGCGCAATGTCACCAAGGCTGAATTAAGATCCAATGCCAACCGGCTGGCAGCCACCATGCGCTCCACATTCACCAAAGCTGTTACCAGAAACCTCTACCTGCGCCTTGTTCTGGACCTGGAGAGTGGTGAGTACTGGGTGGAGCAGGCAGAGAACAGGTTCCTGATTGGAGCAGCCAAAGAAGAGGACGAGCTGAAAGACCGGCTTGAAGAAGGCGACGATAAATGGAAGCAGGCAGCCAAGGTACTGGAGCTGGGAGGTGGCTACAGGATTGATAATGCTCCTGGTATGGCAAAAGAGGACGATCCGGAATCCGGCGTCCCCAGGATGCACAGAGTACCTGCAACAGAGAGTAAGGATACGGTGGTCAAGAGGGAGACCCTGTCACGCAACCTCAGCTTTGATGGGGTGATGACTGGCCACCAGCGGGAGGTCCGGGAAGAGGGCAATGCCTACATCTATTTCTTCCCCAATGGCATGGTTGAGAGGGCATACATATACATAGGCGACGGCACGAAGACTTTCACCATCATGACCCAGCCCCTTACGGGCAGAATCGTAATAGAACCGTACGAGGTGGAAATACCCCGAGACTTCGACGAGGAGGAGAAGTATGAAGGGTCGTTCTAAGTGGCGTACTGTTCTTATGCCAATTCGGCATGGGTTCCACCTTGGTGCTGACGGGGCCATGGGTACCGTGCCAACAACCGTGCCAACAACCAGAGCAATCAACCGGGGCTGCGGTGGTACCCAGCAAGACGCAGACTGTTCGGTCCGTTACCAGTACGGCTATGGCCACGCTCCCAAAGGCATTCGTGGTGCCGGTTTTACCCTGCTTGAGGTGATGATTTCGCTGGCGATCCTGGCCACATCATTCTCTGCCCTGATTGGAGCGCAGAGCAGCTCAATAGTGGTCAACAGGTACATCCTCGATGTGAGCATCGCCAGCCTGCTCGCCAAATCCCAGATGATCCGGCTTGAGCACTATGTTCAAGATGAGGGGCTGGATGACTTCGACACAGAACTGTCCGGGGATTTTAGCAAAGATGGCCACCCCAAGTTTAAGTGGAAAGCTCTCCTTGAGAAACTGGAGGTTGAAGATGGAGCTGTTGAACAGTTGACCAGTCAGGTTCCTGCTGACAAGGACGCTGCCCTCCAACAGCTCACATCCATGCCGGCTCTGGCAGGGATGGATTTCTCGAGCCTGCCCATCAACCCCACTATGGCTCTGCAAGCGGTCCAGTATCTGCCCATGCTCATCGACATGCTAGGCCAGCACATGCGCAGAGTCACCCTCACCATTACCTGGCCCGATGGCAAACGGGAGCGTTCCCTGGATATATCCACCTACATGGTGTTCATGGAACCAATCCCTCAAATTGGGGGGAATCTGGATGAGCAGCAGGACGGAACTGGTACTGCCAATCCGCCATACAGTACGGGTGGGAACATGGGGGCGGGCGGGCTTGGTGGTATTGGCACCCGGAGGGCGCCATGAGTACCACCATCAGAGACAGGGAGGGGCTCCACCACAGCCCCAATGGGTCGCTGCTAAAAACGAAGAAAAAGAAAGCTCGACTGAGAAGAGCTGGCCTAACCATGCTGGAGATGATGGTGGCCATGGCCTTGCTGGCGACGGTAAGTACCATCATTTACGGGGCCTTCAACCAGTCTTTCAGGGTGCGGACCCAGGTAGAGGACTTCTATGATCGTTACCGGGACGTCCGTATGTCTATGCACCGGATGGCTCGCGAGATCTCCATGGCCTATCTGAGCAAACACCACAACACTGTGGTTGAGCAGACTACCACCACCTGTTTTCGGGGCGAAGAGGATAAACTGACCTTCACCAGCCTGTCGCACCTGCGAATGCAGCGGGATGCCAAGGAGTCCGACCAGGCGGAGATAGGCTACTACATCGACTATGCGGAGACCATGAACGGGGACCGGGTCAGATGCCTGATGCGCAGGGAGGACCCCAACCTTGACATGGAGCCCCTCAGGGGCGGGATTACCCAGATCATGGCGGAGAATGTGACTGACATCACATTTGAATACTGGGATCCAACCCGGGAAATCGGTGATGACGGGTGGGTCAAAGAGTGGGATGCCTGCCAGGAGAAGAATTCGGTTGGAGACAGGTTCCCCAACCTGCCAGAGAGGGTGAAGATCACTTTGGAGTTCCCTGCTTTGAAGGGTAACAAAACCGAAAGCTGGGTGGTAGAGACCAGGCCCATGCTCAAGGAGGCGCTCCAGTTTCAATGATTGATTTGATACCGGAAAAAGCCGAATTGGCAGCTCAGGCTCAGCCTGCAGCCCAGGCGCTTGCCCCCATCGGCGCCACCGCCCCCACACAAAGGAGGCTGGTGCGCAGAGGTCGCAGACGACGCCCCCGCAACAGCAGGGGTGCAGCTCTGGTGGTTGTCCTGCTAGCTGTGGCCATTATGACCACCGTGGTAGTAGATTTTGTGTATAACACCAGGGTTGAGCTGCACATGGCAGCCAACATCAGGGACGAGGTACGTGCCTATCACCTGGCTAAGGGTGGCATGGACTTGGCCAGGCTGGCCCTGAATCTGCAAACACAGATTGATAACCTGAGCAAATCATTTGGCATGAACGCCAACATCCAACTCTGGCAATTTGTAAACCAATTCATGGGTGCATTCAATGCGGGGCGGATTGACCTTCCCATGGCCTCGGTGGACCTTGGCAGTATCTCTGGCCTTGGGGGGCTCAAGGGTGCATTTGACGTTGAGATTGTGCCCGAGGATGGGAAGATCAACATTAACGCATTGGCCACGCCCGGCGCACAGCGGGATGCCACCATTGCCAGGCTCAGCCACCTGATGGCTCCCGCAGCCACCAACAGCATGTTCTCCATCGGATCTTCCGGTGGTGGAGACTACCAGGAGATCTCCGACATCGTCTCTGCACTGATTGACTGGGTGGATGCGGACAAGGACCTCACCACCATGGGCGCTGATGGTACCTATGCCCCCACTGGACCTGGTCAGGAGGACAACAGGTATTCGGATTTCGGCAGCAACATCATGCCACGTAATGCCCCCATGGACAGTATCCAGGAGGTGATGCTGGTCAAGGGCATCAATGATGACTGGCTGGAGGCCTTTGGAGATTCCTTGACCGTTTATCCTTCTCCGGCCATAAACATAAACACGGCAAACCGGCAATTGTTGGGTGTCCTCGTCTGTTCACATCTGATGAACCCCATGGATCCTCTCTGTGATCCATTCAACCCGCTCAGATTGATGGACTTGCTTACCGCCATCGAAATGGAGCGCCGGTTCAGGCAGATGTTGTTCATGACACCGTTTGCCTCTAAAGATGCATTCATGCAATTCATGCGGAATGGACAAGGTTCTATTCCATTTTTCCTGTTCGAACCTGTGCCCACTGAGAGTATAGATTGGCAAAAACTGGCACAGAATATCTCAGTGAAGAGCCCCAATATCTTCAGCCTCCACGCCGAAGGTCGAATCGGGAACACAATCAAACGAATCCATGCTGTAGTAGATATTACATCGCAGGGGAAGATGCTTTACTGGAGGGAATACTGACCGATGGGACAAACCATTCTGGGTCTGGACATAGGTGCCAAATCAATTAAGGCGGTCAAGATTTCCAGTTCTTTCAAGAAGATGGAATTTCTTGGAGCCCGGGAGATACCATTCCCGGCCAATGACCAAGACCACACAAGCTCCGAATGGGAAGAGAGAGTCGCTGCCGCTGCGGCCACCCTGCTCAGCGACCCCCAGTTCAGTGCGGAGGTGATCATCACCGCCATACCGGGAACTCGGGTCACCAGCAGGATAACCGAGCTGCCATTCTCTGACCCCCGGATGATCGACCAGATCCTCTACGCAGAACTGGAAGGCACCCTACCATTCAACGATCTCCAGGACGTGGTCATCGACTACCAGATTGCCAAGGTCAGCGAAAACGGAGGGGCCCACATCCTGGTGGCAGCCGCTCACAAGGAGCAGATAACCTCATTCCTGAGCGGCCTGCGAAACGTGGGCGTAAACCCCAGAGTAGTCAGTATCACCGGCTTATCCCAATCCGGACTGATGTCACAAGTGGTGCGCCGTTCCCCTGACAAAGCCCCGACCGAATGGCCTGTGGCAGTGGTGGATATGGGTCATGAGCAGACCACTGTGTCAATCATGAACAAAGAGAGCACCCTGCTCTGGCGAACTTTCCAATTTGGCGGACGCAACCTCATTGAGGCGGTGGCTGAAAAGCTGGGTCTGGAACATGGACAGGCCGAAAAACTGATCGCCGGGCTAACCACCATTGGCAGACCAGCGGACTCTGCCAGCGGCATAACGGCACCTGCACCCATATCCCCATCCACGCCACCACCGCAGTCACCTCCCCCCATTCCCCTGCCAAACCTTGTTGGGGAGCTGTCAATCTCCGACCAGGCAGAGAGCGCCATATCCGGAGGGGGGAACGACAACCATGGTGGAAGCGGTAGCACCAGCACCAGCGCCAGCACTACCAGCACCAGCGCCAGCACTACCAGCACCAGCGCCAGCACTACCAGCACTACCAGCACTACCAGCGCTACCAGCACCACAAACAACAACAACAACACCATAACCATGAGTGTGCAGGCTGCCGTCCGGGATGCCCTGGCCATACTGCTGCGTAACCTGCGGCAGACTCTCATGAGTATGGACAGCATATACAGTGATGACACATTCGAGATCTTCCTTACCGGTGGAGTATCCAAACTCAAGGGGCTCCGGGAGCTGCTGGAGGAGCAGCTCTCTGTCAAGGTACGCAATCTTAATGAGCTATACAGTGGCATGTTCTTATTGCCAACTGCTGACAAGAGAGCCCCTAAAAGTCTCGCAGACAACAGTCAATGCTCCTGCCCCTGCCCCGTAGATTCCAACAACCGTGATGACTGGGGTAGCGAACTTACTGCTGGCTCCATCACCATCCCGGCCAACACCACTGCCACGCTGGAAGAGCAACTGGTTGATCCGAGATTCGCAGAGGCCCTGGCCTTGACCATGCGCCAGATGGCGGCGGCAGGAAATGTACCCCGCATCGACCTGCGTAAGGGCGAAATGGGATACAAGGGTGATTTCCAGTACCTGCGAGGTAAGATACTCTCAATCTCCGTAGCCCTGATTACCATACTGGCCGCTCTCGGCCTGCTTGCCGCATCAAGATTCTCGCTCCTTCGGTCAGAAGAGACCGCCTTGATTGCCGAGTTGAAGGCCAAGAGCGAGCTCGTATTCGGCAAAGAGCTGACCGACTTTGATACAGCAGCCAGGATGGTTACCATCAAACCTAACCAGAAGAATCGATTCAATATCCCGACAGTGAACGCCTATGACCTGTTTTATGAGATATCAAACAGAATCGGTGAAGACATCGTGGTTGACCTGGAGATGCTTGAGATCGACCGGGAGCGCAACAAGGTCGAGATGCGAGGGCGGACCGATAGCGCCACCTCCGTAGAGACCATCTCGGATCGACTACAAAGTTACCCATGCTTCAAGAAAGTTGACAGGGACCGGAACGAGAAGGGCACTGACGGCAAGCAACTGTTCGTTCTCTCCATTGATACGGAGTGCTAGATGAAAAAGCTGACAGGAATCATGGACTCTGCTGCAGCCGCCATAGACAGGCTCTCCTTCAGGGAGAAGATCATGGTGGGCGGGATGGTTGTGGCCATTCTAATCTTCATTCTGTTCATCGGTTTCTTCCAGGTGATGAGTACCCTCTCTCAGATGGAGGAGGAGAACAACTCCAACAGGCAGGCTCTCCAGACCCTGATGAAGAACAAGGACGCCTTTTTGGCCCAGAAGACCGAATCAGGCCAATCCATGGAGCAGGTTGAGAACAATCAGCTCCGGCTCACCCCATTTGTAGAAGAGATGGCCAAAAGGGTGGGAATAACCGTTGAGAACTACGATGAGCGGCGAACTCCCATCATGCTGCAAGGTGCTGGCAACAACAAGGGAGGCAGGCAGGGCAATAACCCTGAGAACAAGCCCGACATGGTCGAAGAGTCTTTGACTGTCACTTTCAGGAAGGTCACTCTCACCCAATTGACTGGCTTCCTGGACTTGATAGACAGCTCCCACGATCTGGCTGTGATCAAAAAACTGAGCTTGCGTACCCAGTGGAGCAACAAGTCGTTAATCGACGTGACCATGACGGTATCTACATACAAGAAAGCATGACCTTATGCTGAAATTTTTAAATAAACTTAAAAACATTAACATGCTCAGTTTGCTTAAAGGGCTGAGGTTCAAATTACTCCGTACCGCTATATATGTGCTGGTGCTGGTGTCTGCCGTGTTGATTGGTTTCTCTGTTTTCTTTCCTGTGGATCGGCTGAAAGATTTTGCAGAGCACACCATTCAGGCACGTACCGGGATGAAGGTATTGATCGACGATGTCTCATTCTATGGACTTACCGGCATCAGGTTCAGCGGGATCAGGCTGTTTTCCACCCAATCGCTGCGACAGGAGTCGGCCCCCCAAGCAGAACAGACTGCAAACGGTGGCGCTCCTAACGGCGAAGCAAGCAAACAAGGGTTGCCAGACGGGAAAAGTGGGGCCCAACCTGTGGCAGGAGGCGAAGGGGGCATTACTGGAAGCACAGGCGATTCTGCAGCAGGTGGTGGTGAAGCAACCGGGCGCACTAGTTCAAGTGAAGTCATTCCGGGTGCAGCAGATGACAGCCCTGGTGGTGACGGTGCTGTTGCTGGTTCTGGTTCTGGTTCGGGTTCGAGCACTGGGGCTGGCACTGAAGCTGGGGCTGGGGCGGGGGCGGGGACGAGTACCGATGCTTCAGCAAAAACAGTAGCGGCCGCCAAGCCCAAGAGCCCAGCTATCCCCAAATTCATGTTCATCAATGAGATCTCAGCCAGAGTCAGAATACTACCCCTTCTAATAGGCAGACTGAATCTGGGCTTCGAGCTGGACGGGCTGGGTGGCCATGCTAATGGCGTTATAAGAGGACTGACATCATTTGAATCCCAGTCTATCGCAGTGAAACTGGAGGGCTTGAACATGGCCACCTTGATCCTGCTCAAAGAGAAGATCGGATTCCCCCTTGAGGGGACCCTTGATGCAGATGTAAATATGAATCTTAACCGGCAGGACTCCACCAAATCCACGGGCCGCATCCAGATAGAGCTGAAGAATGGTAAATTGGGCCAGGGTAGCATCCCTCTGCCCCCAGGGATGATGTTTTCAAAATTCGACCTGACCAGTCCCACCAGTCTGGGCAATCTGAAACTGGCCCTGAGACTGGGTGAGCAGGAAAACACCGACCAAGGTGACAACAGCGCCCAGGCCCAGGCCCAGGGCAAGAACGCCGGCCAAGGAGTTGTCGCCAGCAGACCAAGAATACCGGTTCCCCAAGGGGCCAATGTTCTCCATATCGAGCAGATCGATCAGGATAGCGAGGATTTAACCCTTCAGGGCGCAGGCTATATCACCCTGCTCCCAGATGTGCGTTTCTCCAGACCGGATGTGAACCTAAAATTCAAACTGAAAGAAGGGTTTGTGAGCCGCAACCACCTGTCACCCATAATGCAGGCCAGACAGTTCCGGAATGCAGAGCGGGATGGATTCTATGGCGTGTCTGTTCAAGGAACCATCACCAAACTGAACGCCCGATTCACCAGACCCCAACCATCTCCCACACCAAATCCTCCTCCAACAGGGGCCAGATGAGTTGACATCCAAGCCAAGTTATAGAATAAATCTGGCATGAAGAAGTTTTTCTTTCCCCAATCATCACCTTGGAACACCACCCCTATTCCCATGACACAGTCCTGGGCATTCGTGGGGTTATTGCTGACGGCATCTCTGCTGGCTACCGCTTTTATGTTTTCAGGATGCGGACTGATTGCCAACAGAAACGCATCCACAGTCATAGCTCCCCATGAGCGAGACATCAGGCAGCTGACCCAGAGCGGTCTGATTGTAAAACGCTATGATTTGAATGGAGACGGGGTTCCCGATGTATGGGAGATATATTCTGAAGAGAACAAGAAGCTGAAACTGCTTCGCAAGGAATCCGATCTCGATTTCGATGGTCAGATCGACATGGTGCAGTACTTCGACGACCGTGGACGCATCGTCAAGGATGAGATGGACACGGACTTCGACTCCCGAATGGACATCCGCACCTACTATGAGAACGGGAAGATCACCAGTCGGGAGATCAACACTGAATTCGACGATGCGCCAGACCTGATTAAGTACTATGAAGACAATGCCCTGATCCGGATCGAGCGAGACACGGATAACGATGCTCGAATTGATGTGTGGGAGATTTATGAAGATGGCGCCTTCAAGCAGATCGGCAAGGACTTGAACAACGACGGCCAACCCGATGACTGGCAGAGGATGTAAGTAATAAAGCTGCAAGTGAAAAGTGGAAAGTTATCCAGTACCAGTAATACCACTTTCCTCTGCGCTCTGCCCCATTCGGTACATTTTGTACTTATCCCTCACCTCACCCTTCTTAATCACATTGAATCGAGACAATTTAACTGCTAGTATGCCAAATCTGAATCATGGAAAGTAAAGCTGCACTCAGGGGCGTTTGACCTGTAGAAGGCTTTATTTTGTTCCAATTTTGAATATTTGCAGGGTATGGTGCGTAAACAGGGATTTTTCAAAAACAAGAGCACAGACCGGAACAGGAAGCGTTAGATGACTACTTTGTTCAATACAGTGATAAGGCCGCAGATAAAGAGCCAAACTAACATGGCCATAGCAACCATCTTTATCTCCATTTTTGCCATTACCACGCTTGCATCAGCAACAGCCTACGGTGCCGATGCTGCCAAGGCTAAAGGCAAAGCCTCCGCCGATGCCAAGATCGATGCCCCCCAGGCAGTCACTCCTGACCAGTTCGCTAAACTGATCGGTCCAGTGGGAACACCAACAGCCCAGATGGTTTTTGTTGATGTGAGCCAGGGCGACGCCATCCTGCTCCATACCGCTGAAAACAAGAATGTGCTCATCGACACGGCTACCTCAGGAAAAGCTGGCATGATCATCACTGAAGCGCTCTCGCTGGGAGCTGCCAAACTGGATTTGCTGGTCATCACCCATGGCCACTCAGACCACGTGGCCGGCTTTAAGAAGGTGGCAGAGAGACTCCCCATCACCAACTATATGGATCCGGCTTTTGCCCACCCCAGCGGCACATATCAGGGCGTGCTGGAGTTTGTTCAGACCAACAACATCCGTTACATCAAAGCTCAAAGAGGGCGCAAGATAAACGTGGGTAATCATGCCAGCCTGGAGGTCCTTCTCCCGGGCCAATCCCACATCAGCGGCACTCGCTCCGACGTGAACGCCAACTCGACCATCACCAGAGTGGATATGGGCGATGTGTGCGTGCTCATGCTTGGTGACGCTGAAGCAGAAACAGAAGAGGCACTGGTGGCGAACGGAGACAGGATCTCATGCCCTGTTTTGAAAATCGCTCATCACGGCGGGGAATTTTCAACAACAAGAGCCCTGCTGCAGGCAGTAAAGCCAGTTGTGGCAGTCATCTCTGTGGGTGAGAACAATCGATATGATCACCCTTCTGATTTAACCCTTGAGCGGTTGAAGGAATTTGGCGTTACAGTGTTGCGTACTGATCTGGATGGCAGTATCAAGCTGCGGACAGATGGCAAGAAGTTCTCTATCAGCAGCAGCAAACGGCCAGAGGTGGCATTGCCTGCCCAGCCTGCAATGAATGGTTCTGGGGGTAGTGTTGGAGGTGGCGCCTCTGCTAAGTAGCAGCAAGAGGACGCTTTTGACAGATAGATTTCAGGTCGGCATGATGATGCCACCTGCACTGGACAAGCTCCATCAGATGGATGGAGATCATGAAAGGAAAGAAAATGTTTGCAAAAGTCAGACTGCTTTCGAACCATGCCCTTCAATTCGCACTCGCCGCTGTGGCAGGACTGTTCATCCTGGCTGCCACAACAGACTCCAGCGCCGCAGACGGTCAAATCAACATCAACACCGCCTCTGTGAGCGAGCTTAATACCCTCAAGGGCATCGGGCCTGCAAAGGCAAAAGCCATCATTGCATACCGCGATGCTAATGGTCCATTCGCAACTGTTGATGATCTAACCAAGGTCAAGGGTATTGGCAAAAAGACCCTGGAGAAAATCCGGGCCAACATCACAGTTGGTGGTACGGCTGCTGCTCCTGCCCAGGCTCCTGCCGCTCCTGCCGCACCCGCTCAGGCTCCAGCAGCACCTGCTGCATCAGGTGGTGACATCAATCTGTAATTTTATTACAGCAGATCCCAGTTTATAGTCGCCCTACTCCCCCTCACCGCCCCACCACACCACACATTTTCAGAATCTCCATCAACACCCCAATCAGAGCACCCAACCCGGACCTGATACCGTCCTTACCTTGGCCCCTTTGGACCGCCCCGGAGAAGGCGCCGTGTGGCAGGTGCTAGGTACAAGGGAAAAGTTGAAAGCTAAAAGGGGCCGAGGATACCAGACTTTATAGGGGTTCAGGGCCTATATGGGTGGCGATTTGGGTGCATCACTGGCGAAGGGCACAGCATGCTGTGCCCCTACATACCAATTGGCTCTCGCGCCTCCGCCAACGGCGCTTGATTTTCACACTCCCCCCACCATACCTTAAAAGTTCAAATGCCAAAGGATACGGGCAAGTTTGGCGTGAGTAATTGGCTCATCAGCGGGTGAGACATGCGGCACTACAACACCGGTTTGGGTTCAGGCCAGATGGCCAGCACAGAGCTCTGGGGGCGAATTCCGCTCGCCCCTGCACCATTTTAGGGACGGCAACAGGGAGGAGTTATGGGAAAGGAAAAAATGGGGCGTGGTTGGAGGTAAACACTGGGGGATCCCTGCGAATGATTGCTCCCAAGGCTGGATGACGCTTAAACTCCCGGTCCAGAAAATGACGCACCTGGCCCCTACCCCACCCCTCAGGGTGCTTAAAAGACCGGTACAGGGTCAGATCTCCCTCATAGAAGTCGACAGTCTCCAGCTCTTCCGCATCGCTTCCCCAGGCTGGCAGATTAAAAACAGCCAGGTTAAGATAATTGATAAAAGGCGCATGAACCGCAGCAAACTCCATGGTCCTCTTCGCCTTTTCCAGGTTCTCCCATGGGGTGCCAAACAGCAGGTACACATAGGTAAGGATTCCTGCCTCCTTCAGGTTACGCAGAGTGCGGCTGGCCGAGGTCAGGCTTATTCCTTTGCCCATCTGCTCCAGCACACCCTGGTCACCTGACTCAAGTCCCAGTTGCAGCATGACGCACCCTGATGAGGCCAGGTCCCGGCAGAATGCCGGGTCTTCCAGATGGGGAGTGAACCGTGCAAACCCGAACCATGGGGCGGCAGGTGGTGTGGCAATCATGCTCTCCATCAGTCTTGGACTGACTGCATTATCGAGCAGGTGAACCATAGATGGTTTCCACCTGTCTATCTGAGCTGACAGCATCTCCAGCAATTGTGCGGGCTGCATGGTGCGGTACTGGTTCCCCTCCGCCTTCTCAGGGCAGAAGGCGCACTTGCGCCACCAGCACCCCAACGATGCGGGGATTGGGAGTACAATTCCGGGGGAGAGGTACTGCTCCATAGGGAGTGACTCGAACGAGAACTCTGGGAACAGGCGACTGGCAACAGGCTGGGAACGAACCATAACGCCTGCTCCTGCCTCAGCCACCACGCCAGTATCCACTCCCACAGACTCGCCTGCTGGACCAGCACCACCACTGTTGAATACTCCCTCATCGCCGGTCACACCGCAGATAGCCAGAAGCTTCTCCTCTCCCGGCCCAGCCACAATGTGGGCATCATCCAGCAACCCGCCGAATGGATTACGCCAGCCTGGCCTGCTGCACCAGGAAGTAATCAGGCCGCCACCAACCACTACTTGAACAGATGGGTAATGACGACGAACAAACCCGATCATAGCAAAAGCACACAGGGCCTGGGTAAGGTAATTAATGGAGAATCCAACCACCGAATGCTCTGGTTGTCCTCCATGGCCCTGCATCAATTGGTGAAGCTTCTTTGTGAAGAAGGGATAAAAAATGTTGGTTTCCGGGTGCTCTGCGGCGTTAAGCAGGTCACCACTACGGACCGGCTGCAGAGCCGGATCCTGGTAGTTAGCCAGTGACACCGTCACGCCTGCCTGGGCTGAAGCCACTGTCAGCAGGTGGTCCAGGTCCTTCACTGCGGCTATATATCTCCCCAGAGAACCATATTCCACAGAGATGTGCCGGGATTGGGGCTGTGGCTGGAGCTTATGGCCTAGGGGCTGTGCCCCCTTGCCACGCAGATACTCCAGATTGGCATCCCGCTGATTAAGAGCTCTCCTGGTCCACGATTCAGCTCTCCCCGGCAGAGCAAGTTGACCTATTGCATCCGGTCCTGCTACCGAGACTGGTGGCAACTGATAAACGAGGTCGAGCAAGCCTTCCAGGTTAGCGTCCCACAAAACACAAGACACCCCACGACTACGCAGGGCACCAGCCAGCGCAGCCAGTCCGGCAGGAGCCTCGCATGGTCTGGCTACAGGAGGATTGATCAGCAGGATGTTCCTGGTGGTGATGAAGTGTGTTGTCGTTTTCAAATTCGCATCTGATTCGATTAATTAGATTGGACTGAGTGAGTAAGTGAAGGTTGAGTCAAGTTGGGCCGGGCCAAGCCGGGTCAACCTGAGTTGGGTCTAGTCAACTCAGGTCGCCACCATCGACTAAGGCATCACGCAAGACAAGACAACTGGGATTGCTCGCTCGCCACACAAACACATGCCATCTGTTGTATCACAGAGCCAGCTCCATGACCCGATTCAAGCGCTTCACAAAATCAGCGGGCTCCTTCACCTGCAACCCTTCAGCCAGCATGGCCTGATTGAGGAGCAGATGACTGATGTCCGCTACCAGCGACTCATCTTCCGTTTTTTCCAGACTTTTCACAATATTATGGTCCGGATTGATCTCAAGGATTGGCTTGACCTCTTGCATTTCCTGGTGGCCCATTGCTCTGAGCATGGCCTGCATCTGGAATGTGGGATCATCTTGATCTACCACGATGCACGAAGGGCTCTCAGCGAGACGCACCGACACCACAACATCCTTAACCTGCTCTCCCAAGGCAGCCTTAATCTTCTCAAGGACAGGCTTGATGGCATCTTCCTTATTCTGGTCCTTGGTCTGGGACAGCTCGTCACCGGCATCACTCCGGTTAACGGCCTTGAACTCAAGCTCCTTGTACTTGCCAACCATGGGGAAGACGATCTCATCAATGTCATGGTCAAGTATCAGCACCTCTATATTCTTGCTGCGATAAGCTTCCAGGAGCGGAGAGCTGCCCAGGGTTGCTGCACTACCACCCGTAATATAGTAGACAGCTTTCTGGTCGGGGATCATGCGCTCCTTATACTCGGCCAGACTGGTGAGCTGGTCCCCTTCGGTCTTGGTGGATTTGACCCGGATCAGATCCAGAAGGGTCTCCCTGTTGGCAAAATCCGTGTATAGGCCTTCCTTGAGGGGGCGATTGTATTCTCGTGCAAACTCCAGATACTTGTCCTTATCCTCTGCGGCAATCCGGGCAAACTCTCCAAGGAGCCGCTTAACCGAGCTGTTCTTGATATTTGTCAGGATGGCGTTCTGCTGAAGAATTTCGCGGCTCACGTTAAGAGGCAAATCCTCAGAGTCGATGATGCCCCGCACAAATCGCAGGTATGGGGGCAAAAGCTCCTTGGCATCGTCTGTGATAAAGACTCGCTTTACGTACAGCTTCACTCCAGGCCGGTAGTCCACTTGGTACATGTCAAAGGGAGCCTTTTTCGGCACATAGAACAAGGTGGTGTATTCCATGACCCCCTCGGCCTTGGTGTGAAGGTGGAAGAGGGGATCGTCCATATCATGGGAGACGGTTTTGTAGAACTCTGTATAATCCGTGTCTTTCAGTTCAGACTTCGACTTTTTCCACAGGGCTGAGGCGTTGTTGACCTGCTCTGTCTCCTGCTTTCGGCCGGTCTCCGTTCCCTTGTCATCGTATTCGGCCTTCTCGTAATGGAGAAAGATGGGGAATGCGATGTGGTCACTGTATTTGCGGATCACACTTCGAATGGTCCACTGGGTGGCAAACTCACTCCCATTATCATTGAGATAAAGGGTGATACGAGTCCCGTGGCCGTCTTCTTTGGGCAACTCGGTGATCTCATATTCACTTTTACCGTCACTCTTCCAGAGCCATCCCTTCTCCTCGCCTGCTTTGCGGGTGTGTACTTCAACCTTATCCGCAGCCATAAAGGAGCTGTAGAACCCCACACCGAACTGGCCGATGAGGGAGGAGTCTTTGCGGGCATCGCCGGTGAGTTGGGCCAGGAAGTTGCGGGTCCCAGAGCGGGCTATGGTGCCCAGGTTGTCTTCCAGGTCCTCTTGATTCATGCCGATGCCGTTATCGATAATGGTAAGGGTTTTCGGGTCTTTGTCAGAGAATTGAATCTGAATGGATGGTTCAAAGGACATGGATTTGTAAGCATCGTCGGTGAGGGTGAGATAGCGCAGTTTATCCAACGCATCGGAGGCATTGGATATAAGCTCCCGAATGAAGATCTCTTTATTTGAGTAGAGCGAGTGGATGATCAAGTGGAGTAGTTGGGAGACTTCTGTTTGAAAGGTTTTCTTGCTCATTCTTTGTTCCTCTAACAATTGCCGCAACGGGTGTTTAACGGTGTTATGTTGTCGCTGGTGCATGCCATTTATTGTTGTATGTGTTGAACATACAGGGCAGGCTCTGCGCTAGGCAAAGGGCGGCCGGGACACAAAATAAGTGCATTATGGCAAAAGACAAGAACCTGGCTGTAGAACAAGGGGAAATTCTGGACCTATTCCGGCAGGGAGGAGAAGTATTTAATCCCTTATATTTCTTACTTTTTTCCGCTTGATTACTATTTCCTTTCCGCATACGTGTTCTTTTGAGGCAGTTTAATTTCAAAAAATTGTTTGGGCAGGTTGGGTGCACCGCTAGCGAAGGGCACGGCATGCCGTGCCCCTACAGGCGTTGGGAGGGAGGAGGTGGTGATTTGATGGTTTGGTGGTATGGAGTTGAAGCTTAACCGAACACACATACGGCATGCCGTGCCCCTACAGGTGTTGGGAGGGAGGTTTGGGGTGGGTGGTGTAATAGAGTGCTTTAGCTGAGATTGGGTGGTTGAGCGGTCAATTGGGAATTTCGGGCAAGGGACAGCCGGTGCTGGGTCTTTTTCAGTGACGGAAGTGGCGAAGGCCGGCGAATACCATGCCAATTCCCAATTCATTGCATCTCTCAACAACCTGACTATCCCGGATGGAGCCTCCAGGCTGCAGAATCTTCTTAACCCCATATTGGGCAGCCAGTTCCACCGTATCAGGGAAGGGGATGAACCCATCGGAGATGAGCCAGGCAGCGGATACTCCTTCCTGTTCACCCAGGCTGTTGACAGTCCGCATAGCGCCATCCAAGGCTAACTGGGCTGACTGAACCCGATTGGGCTGCCCTCCCCCCATGCCGAGGAGCTGACATACCCCATCTTCACTGCGGCGCAGGACAACCACGATTCCATTCGACTTCACCTGACGGGCTGCTGTCACTCCGAACTTGAGCAGCTCCTCATCCAGGTTTTCAGAATCACCCGGAGCTGCTTTGGTAACCACCTGCAATTCATTCCACCAGCCTACATCCTTTGTCTGAACCATAGCCCCTCCACGCACCAGATATACTTGTGAATTGGCCAGTTCATCCATGGTCCATCCAGTGTGCCCGACACCAGCACCGGCCCTGGCACCGGCCCTGGCACCAGCCCCAGACTCAAACTCAGACCCAGCCCCATCTCCAGCGGGGGTCAGGTTCCACCGAATCACCCTCAAGGATGACAAACCTGACAGATACTCAATAACCCCAGGCTCAAACTCAGGTGCAGCCACCACCTCCACAAACTTGCGATTGGAACGAACCTGATCATCCAAGTTTAGAAACCTGGCCGCCTGCAGAGTGAGCGGACTGTTGAAAGCAACCACCGAACCATAAGCAGAGACCGGATCTCCGTGCCAGGCGGCCTGAAACACCAACCGCTGATCAGAGCCCATGGCCATTCCGCAAGGATTAGCATGCTTCACCACAGCACACCCGTTCCGGGGTAAATCATCAACACACCCGATGGCGGCAAACACGTCATGGTAATTGTTCCAGGATAACTCCTTACTACCCCCCAGCACCTCCAGTCCTCCAATCGCCCCTGAGTCAGCTCCCCTGGCTGCGAATATACAGGCTTTCTGGTGGGGGTTCTCCCCATAGCGCAGGGACTTAACCTGATCATAAGCCAGTCGTAACGACAACTGCCCTCTAAGACTGGCAATTACTGAAGCGATCGCCCCATCATAATCAGCTACCACATTAAATGCCTTCGCAACCAACGCCATTCTGGTTTCCATGGATAAGCACCCATCACGGACAACAAGTTCAGCACCCACAGCCGGATAATCAGCGGGATCACATACGGCCGCCACCCACTTGCCATTCTTGGCTGCAGCCCTGAGCATGGCTGGACCACCAATATCCACGCCATCCAGAAAAGTTTCCAACTGATCTGCTCCACCCCCTTCTACTGCAGGCATTGAATAAAAATTGCACACAACCATGTCTATGGGCTTAACCTGGCGGGCCTCCGCTTCGACTTTGTCCCTTGTTCTGTCATAGAGCAGGGCGGCCATCACCTGAAAGGAGAGGGTCTTCACCCGGCCGCCGAACCCCTCATCCTGGCCAGTAAGGGCAGCCACATCAGAGCATTCAACCCCACCCTCTTCCAAGAACCGTTTAGTGCCTGTCGTACTGAACAACTGGCACCCTTGCCCCTTGAGGTTGCGGGCAAATGGCAGGAGTCCGTCTTTGTTGGCGGTGCTGATCAGCACTCGCTTTACAGGCACCAAGCCTGCGTCTTTAACAACTCTGTTAGTGACAGCGGCAATAGTGTTGTTGGTGGTGTTAGTAATGTT
This sequence comes from uncultured Myxococcia bacterium, assembly GCA_964477705.1. Taxonomy (GTDB): domain Bacteria; phylum Myxococcota_A; class JAVEVO01; order JAVEVO01; family CAYZFJ01; genus CAYZFJ01. The sequence continues at coordinate 27,912 of CAYZFJ010000021.1, forward strand.
AGCGGTAAGTGAAGACATTTCACTATTGGTATTGTTATCCATTAAGCTCAATCCAAAATCATCCAAATTAAAATCTGCGGGAGACAGCAGCAGCGTGGGCGTAGAGTCCCTCAATCTGCGCCAGAGCCACCGCATCTGCTGCCATACCCCCAGCCTTAGCCGGGTCATCAATTTTCAACCATGTGCGAGTCTTGAGGAAAGTCCCCACTGAGAGACCGCCTGAAAACCTGGCAGTACCACCCGTAGGCAGAACGTGGTTTGGGCCTGCTCCATAATCACCCAAAACTTCGCAGGCGATGCCCCCTGTAAACATTGCCCCATAGTTATCAAATAGAGTGGCCACGCAGGAAACGGGCGCCATGTTACCTGCACATACCTCCCCGCTGCAGGCAACGCCCAGCAGTTTGTCATCAAGCATAAGCTGCAGGTGTTCCGGCGCTATTCGGTTGGAGAGGGCGGCAGCTTCCTCCAGATTGGCGGCAAGCACATGGAAACCGTTTCGGAGGGCAGCTTTGGTAGAAGCCACATCAACCTTCCCTTCCATCTGCACGAGCTGCAACGCCAATTGCCGCTCCACCGCATCGGGCAGAGCTGGATCCAGAGCCACCAGGATGGGCATAGCATCCGGATCGTGTTCTGCCTGGGCGAGCAGGTCAGCGGCCACTGTGCCCGGGTCCGCACTGGAATCAGCCACAATGACCAGCTCAGATGGACCAGCCAGCATGTCTATTCCTACCTGACCGCACAAGAGCTGCTTAGCTGCCGTGACCCAACGGTTACCCGGACCAACGATCATATCAAGGGGCTCCAGGTGCTCACATCCGAAGGCCATCAGAGCTACTGCCTGGGCGCCGCCCAGGGCGATCACACCATCAGCACCGGCTATGCCGGCGGCTGCCAGGAGAACTGGTCCAGGCCGGGGAGAGGCCACCCAGACCCGGGGTACGCCCGCAGCTCTGGCTGTCACCACGGTCATCAGAGCTGTGGATGGTAGTGGGAAACGGCCCCCTGGCACATAACAGCCCACACTGCCCACAGGGGTTATGGTCTGCCCGGCCATTCCACCGGGTATAGTGATAAATCTGGCTATGTCTGTTGGGCAGTTCTCCAGGCCATCATTGACACCTGCACTGGCAGCGGACCACGCCCCGGCTCCTGCCCCCTCTCCCCCAGTCAACCAGTTCAACTGGGCTAGAGCAAAAGTCCTGATTCGTTCAGCAGTCCTCTCCAGCAATGAACGGATCTCATCGGGCAGGGAAGCTACTGCCTCATCCAGGCACTCCCGCCCCAGAAAAATAAGCTCCGACGCTGATTTAAGGTCACCTAACTTGCACCCGATCGACACCGCAGCATCCAGCCCCCCTGTCCTTACCTGGTCCACCAGTACCCCAGCACTGGCCAGAGTAGCGCTATCTACCGGCTGGCGACTCTTACCCCATCTCCTGCCCAAGATAATTTTTCCGTCAACAGCCTTAA
>CAYZFJ010000022.1:0-17749 GCA_964477705.1 uncultured Myxococcia bacterium
ATTTGTACTCCGCTGATTACTCGGGCTGTGTATCTGGGGCAGGCATCAGGTGCTAAAATTTCAACCTGTACCGGTGCGGGTTCGCCTGTCAGGTTAAGTGGTATATTGCTCGCCAGGGGGATGAACCTGTTGATAATGGGGGGGCCGTTCCTGAGAATGCTGCCCTTGTGAAGGGCCTTAATGTCGAGGGCTATGCCGTAGTGGCTGAGCAGGTCGGGCCTGTTAGGGGTTATGGAGACCTCCATGATCGTGTCAGTCAGATGGAGGTGTTGAATCAGGTCGGTGCCAAGAGCCAGGTCAGGTTCCAGAATGACAATACCAGAGTGGTCTTCTGAAATGCCAAGCTCTCTCTCGGAGAGGAGCATGCCGTGGCTTTCCACGCCCTTCACAGCCTGGGTGGTAACAGTGGTGTGTCCGTCTGGCAGAATTGCACCGGCCAATGCGAGCGCAACAGTGTCACCCACACGGCAGTTGGTGGCTCCACAGACCACCTCCAGCTCTGCGGTGTCGGTTTTCACCATCACCAGCGATAACCCCGCTCCTTCAGTCAATGGGTGGGGTTTAACCCCCATTATTCGAGCCGAAATAATGCCTCTGCAGCCATCGCCCGGTTTCTCTATGGATTCGATCTCCATACCGGACATGGACATTATCTGGGCAAGTTCATAGGGACTGACAGCAATGTCAATGAAATCCGAGAGCCATTCCAGTGAAATTTTCATTCAGTATCCTCATCCCCTATCCCCTTTGAGGGGTAGTGTCTGCTGTTCTCACATGCGTAAATACGGTTAAAAAGACCCCAAAAAAGGTAACTGCCTGAGCTAAGCTGAACTGAGCTAAGCTGAGCTATCAACAGGTCAATTACCAAACTGGCGAAGGAACCTGACATTGCTTTCGTAATACAATCTGATGTCAGGAACGCCGTACTTAAGCATGGCCATTCTTTCAACGCCCATACCGAATGCAAAGCCGGTTACTTGATCAGGATCGTAACCTACAGAGAGAAAAACGTTGGGGTCCACCATGCCCGCACCCAGGATCTCCACCCAACCGGTCCCCTTGCACACCTTGCATCCGCCTCCGCCACAGAAAACACAGCGCATGTCTACTTCAGCACTTGGCTCTGTGAATGGGAAAAATGATGGTCGGAATCTCAATTCATCAGTACCGAAAAACAGCTTAACGAATTCACGCAGGGTGCCTTTGAGCTGGGCAAATGAGATATCCTTACCTACAACCAGGCCTTCTACCTGATGAAACACTGGACTGTGGCTGGCATCCGGGGTGTCTGACCGAAAAACCCGGCCCGGACAGATGACCTTAATGGGGGGCTCGTGGTAGAGCATGGTCCGCACCTGAACTGGAGAGGTGTGGGTGCGTAAGACAACCTGTGGATTGACGAAGATGGTGTCCTGCATATCCCGTGCCGGATGTTCCTCAGGAAAATTCAGTGCCTCGAAGTTGAACTTCTCCCATTCCACTTCAGGACCGGATGATATGCGGAAACCCATGTGCAGGAAGATATCCTTGATTTGTTCAAGCACCATCAGAATAGGGTTCCTCCCACCGGACTGAACCTTTCGGCCGGGCAGGGTGATGTCTATCCTGTTCGATTCTAGTTCCAAGGTCTGGGCAGCCTGGAGGAGCTGTGCTGATCTGGTCGTCACCGCATCCTGTATGGATGTCTTGGCGTCATTGGCAGCCTTGCCTGCAGCCGGTCGGTCTTCGCCTGGCAAGTTGGCCAGATTCCTGAGGATGTTCTGCAGGGCCCCCTTTTTTCCTATGTATCTTGCCTTTGCCTGCAGCAGGGCGTCTTCGCTGTCAGCCTGACCTATTTCAGTAACAGCCTTCTGGGTCATCTCGGATAGCTCGTCAAGCAGTTTCTTGAAGGTGTTGCCGGATTCTAGTTCTTCCAATGTTACCTCTGAAAAATGCCTGTAGCACCGTTTGACTGGAGGTTAGCTGTTCCTTGTGGTGCATTTCAGGAAATGTGGATTTTATTGCAATCTGCAAGTGTAATGCACTTCATTTTGTCTTTGAACAAAAATCAGATTAATTAATAAATTTAATAATTTAGTTTACTTGAAACGCATCAAATGGAGATGGGGAAGCAGCAGCCTGCACAAGCGCATAGTAGTATACTTGGCAGGTTTGCCTTGACCGGTCTTGGTTGGAAAAGCCGTACCACTCAATTCTTGTCGGGTATGGTGCAGCAAGACAAGGCATACTTTACCGCATCCATGCAATTAAAGTGCACGCACGCATGCACGCACGCTCAATCAGTCATATATTGGTGCGTTGGTTCTTCCATGCCACGTGCCACTGGTACTCTGCGGAGTAGAGGGCAGTCTCTGCAGGGATCAGACGTTGCGTACCTGGTTGACAATTGAGCTGAATGCAGTTGGGTCGTTTACTGCCAGATCTGCAAGGGTCTTGCGATCCAGGTTGATGCCGGCACGGTTAATTGCACCCATCAATTTGCTGTAGGAGATGCCATTCTGGTGGGCAGCTGCATTGATCCGCACGATCCAGAGGGAGCGGAAATCACGCTTCTTCATCTTGCGGTCACGGTAAGCAGATTTCAGCCCTCTTTCAACTGCCACTACCGCTGTTCTGATCAGTTTACTCCTGGCACCACGGTAACCGCGGGACAGCTTGAGTGTCTTTTTTCTTCCTGACCGGCTTGCCGGTCCACCCTTCACTCTCATCTCAGGCCTCTCTTGTATTGCTTGCGTCCCTAAAGGGGTACGTTCTGATTACTCTATTTTATATTATGTGCCTTCCCTATTGGTTTATGAAAGACAAGCTTAGACTCGTTTTCATTGTACGGGGTCAATGGGAAAGCACCCGTAATAAACTATTCCAATGATCAAAGATATGGAATGAGATTCCTTACGCCCTTGGCATCTACACTTCTTAGGATAGCGGATACCTTCAGCCTTCGCTTTTGCTTCCGGCTCTTCTTGGTCAGGATGTGTCTCTTGTTGGCGTGATTGCGTACAATCTTGCCAGAGCCCGTAACCTTGAACCTCTTTGCTGCGCTTCTATTTGTCTTCATTTTGGGCATGGCCTGCTCCTCATTTCTTCTATCAATGATTCCTTTGTTTCCGTTCACATTTATTAGATGGGCAGGCAAAGGGAATCAGAATATTAGCTCATTTATCTGCTTGAAAGGTGATATTTCATTATTTTACATGAATCATCATTATCATCAGGCATGACACAATTGGCTGTGTGCTTTGTGTTGTGTCATACATGCGGTAGTGAATATTTTGGTCTTAAATGACAAAATGAATACATTCACTCATACCGCATGGTGGTGCACAACTCAGCTCTTAGCCGGACTGAGAATGAGATGCATGTTGCGACCTTCCATCTGGGGTTCCTGCTCAACGGTTCCAACCTGCGATTCAACAACGCCGGCAGCCAGTTTCATGAGCAGCTCTCGACCTCTGGCCGAGTGGAAGATCTCTCTCCCTCGAAACATCATAGTCACCTTGACTTTGTTGCCTTCTTCGAGGAAGCGTTTAGCGTGGCCAAGTTTGACATCAAAGTCATGTTCGTCGGTCTTGGGGCGCAACTTAACTTCTTTGAGCTTGGAAGATTTTTGGTGCGCCTTGGCCTCTTGGCCTTTCTTTTTCAGTTGATATTTGTACTTGCCAAAATCCATGATGCGGCAAACAGGTGGATCACTTCTGGCAGCTACTTCCACAAGGTCGAGATTTGCTTCTTCCGCCAGGCGTACAGCCTGATCTACGGACATGATGCCTAGTTGCTCACCTTCTTGTCCGATAACTCGCACAAATGGTGCCCGGATTCGTCTGTTTACTCGAAACTCTCTAGCGATTGCCCTTCCTCCTATATTACATTCATGGATTGTTTACGCCCTCACAAAGGGCTTAAAGCCTCCCCCGGCAGGCACAATAATGTATCAACCCACCATTGAACGTGAACTTGTAACAGTATGGACACATGTTGTCAATAGAAAACGATTGCTGAATACCCTTCCTCTGATCGGATTTTTTCCTCACACAATCATGGTCCACGCTGGAACATCGTGTCGCATATTCAATGGATTCTGTCTCTAACCACTTCAAGGGGGCTGGCAGGTTCCACTCCAACTAAATGTTGTTTGCCATGCCTAACATTTCATGGTCTTGCGGTCTTAATTCATTCGGGGTATGTTCTGGATATGAGAATTTGTCATTCCAATTACAACCCAAATCTGAAACGGGTTTCAGCCCTGCTTGATCATCTTGTTCCCCCTGCTGTGACTCAGAAGCTGACCCCGCTCTGGGTTTCTGTGGTTGGTGAGCAGATGGCAACTCATTGCAGCGCCAAAGTTCGGGGGAAGGTGCTCATGGTGCAGGCTGCCGACTCCCTGATGGTTCAACGGTTGAATCTAATGGCTGGTGAATTGCTTGAAAAGGTTAAGGCTCACCCTGAAGGGCAGGCTGTGGAGAGCATCAAGATCAGTCTGAGCAAGTCCCTGTACAATAAAAAAGAGGGATACTCGGGAAAACAGGGTGCGACAAGGGGGAATAGTCAGGGGAGGGGAGTCACAGCCAGTGGAGTAAGTGCCAGGAAGGATACTAGTGGTGCCCGTAATGATAGAAAAGCAGAGTATTCATCTGCTGAGCTGAAACAGGCTGATGCCCTGGCTAAAACCCTGACCCGGACAATGGAAGACGATGATCTCACCAGAGCGCTCAGGGGGTACCTTAGATATGTTTTTGTCCGCTCAGCAAAATCGGAAAACGATGGCCGTTAATACACCCCGTCACAGTGTCAAGAGCTGTAGCTCCCCACAGATTGCGGCTCCTCATTCAATTAGACCTTCCAACAAGGCATCTTTTCATGCATTATGCTATCTTCTAAAAATAGTGCTTTGGAGAGTACACATGCATTTGCCCAATTTTGATTCCTGGGATGTTGCCCGAATGTTCAATCGCCAAGCTCGAAAGATAGTTTTAACTTGTTGTCTTTATGGGGGGCTGCTTGCCTCTTTGCTGTTGATGGCTTCATGTGGCGGTGATAGTGGACAAAAGGGTGACCTGTCTGATCAGGAGAAAGCTCAAGCAAATCTCCCGGCTCCAAGAGTAGACTTGCCCACTCCGCCCAGATTGGGTGATGATCCGATCCCGGTAACCTGGCCTGATGGCACCCTGTCTGTTTATGGTGTCATGCGATATGATGAGAAATACCTGGATTCCAAGGTGAAGGTAACCGGCCTGGTTGATGCAGTCTATGCATGTCCAGAGGGGACCAGCCCCTGTGATGAGCCCCACTTTTTTATGACTGATGGCGTGGCTGACCTCGATTATCGTCTGATGGTGGTGAGCACTTTCAAGGAAGATGATGAATTTCACAAGGAGCTGGTACCTGGTGCAAAGCTACAGGTTTCAGGCACCTTTTCTCGTCAGTCCATGCATGGATTCCTCAACAGCCGAGGCTTGCTGGATGCCGAAGAAATAGTGAAGGTCGTCGAAAAGAGATAGCAAGAGGAACAGAAAGTACCCTGCCTGAACGCTGCTTCCAACTCCCGCTTCCGGGCTAGGGGCACGGCATGCTGAATGTGTGTTCGGTTAAGCTTCAACTCCATGCCAACAAGCCATTAAGCACCTTATCATGTCTGTTCCGATATGGATCTGGTACCACACTCCCTCCCACGCCACACCTCCCTCCCAACGCCTGTAGGGGCACGGCATGCCGTGCCCTTCGTCAGCGGTGCACCCAACTCGCCCTAAACAATTTTTGGAAATCTACTTGCCTTAAAAGGACACGTATGTGCGAAGCTTGCCCTCAAGTTGCAGTGGGAACAAGAGAAACATGTACCGGCTGGGTCATCACCACATCCCTAAAAACAGGACCACAACCCCACAAACATCGCACTCACCTTCCCCTACCTTCGCGCCCTTCGTGCCTTCGTGTGAGGCCATCAAACTGTAAGGTGCAACCACCCCTGTCGTTGCTCTCTGAGTCTTGAACTGCCTACTGCCTACTGCCCACTGATAACTGATAACGGATATCTTTCAGCTTTTGACTTTTTTAGCCACCATCACCAAACGAGGCGAATTGGACCCCGGGAACCATGGACCGCAGGAAATCCCTCCGGAGACAGCCTCCATAATAAACCCAGCCGAAGCAAGCATCTGGCCAAATTCATGCAGCGAGTACAGCCTGATTGAGATACTGTCAGCCCTGGTCCTGCCATCATCGAAGACCATCTGACGCACTGAATCGAGGACACTGGTTCGGAAATCGAAATTGACCTCCTCGGAGACCAGTATGTCATTACTACGCCATATACTATGGCTGGGCAGCTCAGATTGGATGTAGTCCCGGTTTACGGTTTCAATAAGGAGGCGGCCACCTCTCTTCAGGGATTGGTTGATCTTCTGGAGCAGATTCAGGTTCTCCTGGTGAGAGAAATAACCGAACGATGTACCTGCCAGAAGAACCCCATCGAATTCACTCTGAAAGTCGATGTGCCTCATGTCCTGCCTGAGCAGGGTAGGGCGGGGAAACCGATCAGGCAGTCTGCTTGCCACCTCTCGTTTCGCTTCTTCCAGCATGGCCTGAGAATAATCCAGGCCAGTCACCCGGAAGCCACCTCTGGTCAGCCTCCATGTATGACAACCAGTGCCGCACGCAAGATCCAGGATGTGGCTCTTCTGGTCCAGACCCAGTCCTGAGATAAAGAACTTGGCTTGAATATTAAGAATCCGATCAGAGACCGTGGGTACAGAACGGATGTAGTGGTTATCGAAAATCCGTAGGTACCACGCTGGTTCAGCCTGGGGAGTTTGAGGAGGTTGCCCCGTTTGTGTATGTTCAGGTGCAGGTGCAGGTGGAGGTGGAGGACCCGGGCGGCGATGGGGCTCTGATGTGTGCTGTCCAACGGAAGTGAACTTGGGTTCGGTGTATTGTTGGTGCAAAGTTGCTCCTGATCTGCCGTCTGTCAGTCAGTTGGAGTTCCTTAAATTGACGGTATAATTGTCAAGCCACACTATATAATATTTTGCAGTAATAGATAATTCCCATCTTCATGTCAGCAGCACACAGTCGTCAATCTTGGAACTCAACCTTGTGTGGAAATGGAATGCCCTTCGTCCGGTTCAGGCTGGTTCCCCACTGTCCCGATAAGATCACCCATCTGAATGGCCGCTCCTTGCCCCCCAGTGGTCAGTAAAAATCTACTATGTTCCAGCAGGATGATAACAGTAGAGCCAAGATTAAAAACCCCCAGCTCATCTCCCATTTTGAGATGTGACGGGTTGGAGTACTCCTTTAATGTATGGGAGTAATCTGTCTTAGTGTTCGACACGATCTTGTCATCATATGTGACCGTCATCTGGCCTACAGAAGTGGCCCCCACCATAATTATGCCCACTCTGCCCATACCCTGCGATTTATCGCCGTCAATGACAGTGACAATACGCTCGTTGACTGCGAACAGCTCGTCTACAAGGTGCACGCCGGCCCTGTTCACAGGCCAGAGGTGGCCGGGAATATGCATGGAAGAGGTAACCTTCCCGTCGATGGGAGAATGGACCCGATGGTAATTGGATGGGCTGAGGTAGATGGTGATGAACCATCCGTTTTGAAAGATACTTTTTAAGTCCTGGTCTATGAGGAGCTTTTCAATGGTGTAGGGGCGCCCTTTTACCTGTACAAGCCGTCCGTTTTCGATTGGTCCATACTCCCCCACAGTACCATCACATGGGCTGACAAGGTTTCCTGGCCCTGCCTGGATGGTGCGGGCATTAGAGCTCAGCCTTCGAGTGAACCAATCTGCAAAGGAGCGGTACTCGGACAGAGGAAGCTCAGCTTCAGCGGTCTTGATGCCGAATAGAGAGGAGAGTGAAGCGATGACTGACTGGCGCAACGGTTTAGGAATGGGGGTACGGGCGATCCTTCCCACCATGCGACTCAAGGCATTCTTGGGAACAAGGCCGAGCCCGCCAATCAGGAGTCTATCACCCAGTGTTACCTTGCCCATTATATTCTGTTTACCATCCATAATAATAACCCACTAGAACTTAAAACTTGAGCCCCCATTTGCCGCGGTAGGTTAGCCACCTACCCACAAGCCAGATGGTGAGCACCAAAATCACTGCGCCGGTTTTGGTACAATCCGCCAGGAGCAGCCCGCTGCCGATGATTAGACCGCCAAGGGCGATCCAACCTCGTTTTCTAGCCTCCTTTTTGGGGGCCGTCAGTAGTTCGGTCATTGGTGTATCCTTCTCGTGGTTGATTGATTGGAGATGCCACATCTATATAAGAGGCTGCTAAATTCCTTCATAATCCTATTTCAACACGCCTCGGAGAAGCAAAATTGTGCGAATTATATATTTAGTTGACTGGAATAATCCAGACAGGAAAAATGCCACCTGACAATCATGAAATTCTATCATGTTGGGTAAAGTTGGCAACCAATTCAAATTTTTCCTGTTCAATGCCCAGTCGCCAATGGTTACCCGGCTGTAACAGAGTAGCCGGCCCACCTTAAGAAAAAAAGGCCCTGCTGCAATTAAGCAACAGGGCCTTGCTTGCGAGTAGCTAGACTCAGTCCCTAGAAATTTCGAGAGCGTCCTTACTGAGCTCATGGGATGGGTCGATGCTCAGAGCACGGTTAAACATATCCCGGGCTCGTTTGGAATCGCCCATCTGGAGCCTGACCTGACCAAGATGGTAATAAACGTCCACCTTGTCATCGTTGCTCTTCAGGCTCGACTGGTGCAGAAGCATGGTCTGGAAGATCTTCAGGGCCCTGTCCCATTCATGCCTGCGGAAGTGGAGCTTACCAAGGCTTCCCAGGTTGGGAAGGAAGGTTGCATCCAGCTCATGGGCCGCCGAGTACTGCCTGAGAGCTTCATCTTCATCTCCCATTCGTTCAGCCAGTATTCCCAACTGATGGTGATAGATGGGGAGCTCCTTGAACCGCCGTGCGTTCTTGAGCGTATCTACCAGGTTGAGCAGCATGGGCTTGGCCCGGTCCAGCTCACCCGCTGCCAGATAAGCCTCTGCCAGCGGTCGGCTGATCTCTGGATCGTCCGCATCCAAGGCTGCAGCCTCCTCAAGGAAGGTGACAGCCGTTGCCGGATCTCCCATCTTCTCAGTGGCGATGGCTGCCATCTGCTTTAGAATGGCCAGCTTCTCTTCCTGGGCATTTTTCCCGGAGATCTGATTCACTTTCAGCCTGAGCAGCTCCAGGCAGCCTTCCCAGTTTTCCGCATCCTGACGAATCCGCAAGAGCGTATCAGCAGATTTAGTGGCACCGGGATTCAGTTCCAGCACCTGACGGAGGGTTTCAGCCGCACTTTCAACCGCATTGAGCTGATTAAGCTCCATGTCAGCCTTCTGTTCCAGCATGCTGGCCAGCTTTGTGGTGGAGGTCTCTTCGTTCTGGCTGGCCAGACTGATTTGTCGCTCCATCACCTCGAGCGCCTCCTCCCAGTTTCCTTCAGACCTGTGGAGCTGGCCGAGCACGCCCAGGGCATCGATGTGGTTCGGTTGGGTACTGAGCACCATCTCAAGACGGGTCCTGGCACCATCTAAATCGCCAAGCTGTTCCTGGCTGATCCTGGCCAGCTTGAGCAGAATCTGGATTCTCTCCTCATCGGCGGCCATAGCCCCAGCGCCGTCCCTTTCACCGTCACCCTCGCCCTCAGCCCCATCGGCATCCTGGGTGGTGAGCCTGTCCATCCTGGTCTCCAGCAGCTCTACAAGTTCCTCCCACCGCTGGTGCCTGGCAAGCATCTGCTCCAGGAGCACATCCGCCTCCCGGTCCTCAGGGGCCAGGGCTACCACCTGCTTCAGGTATCCGGTAGCACCCTCATAGTCATCAAGGTGCTCGGAGGCCAGTACGGACAGCCTCTTTAGAAGCCCAACCTTTACACCTGCCTCGTCCTCGTCCTTGTCATTACCTGTCACCAGGTTCAGCTTGTGGGTCAGGATTTCATACAGATCCATATGCCGTCCGGATTCCTCAAAGAGCACATCCAGGGCGTTCAAGGCTTCCCGGTCATCCGGGTCCAGATCCAGGACCATGCGGAGAGCATCAATGGCACCATTTTCATCTCCCACTTCCTGCTTCAGGGCGCCGATGCGCTTGTGAAGCGGGAGGAGATCGTTGTCAGCGGTGTATGCCACTCTGCGGCTCAGCAGGTCAATCAGCTCATCTATCTGGTTGCCGGCAGAGTAGAGACGTTCCAAGGCATCCATGGCCTTCACATCCCTGTCGTCCAATTCGAGAATGCCCTGATATGCTTCCTGAGCCTTCACTGGGTCATTGAGCCTGTTCTCTGCAAGGGAAGCCAGCTTTCCGTAGAGGGCCTTTCGCTTATCGACCTCGAAAGTAATCTCTGCCTTCTGCTCCAGGGTCCTCTGCATTCCGATCCAGTTCTCGCTGCCCTCATACATTTTGAGTAGAGCATCAAGCACTTCCATGTCTTCTGGATTGTTGTCCAGGAGTCCCTGATAGAGGGCCTCAGTATTCTCCAGATCGTGTAACCGGCTGAGGCGAATCTTGGCCAGTTTCATGGTCAGGCTGCGGCTAGTCTCCGGATCAGAGTTGCCTTCCACCGCCTTTTCCAAAGCGACGGCATAATCCTGCCAAGCATCCAGATCACTCACCAGACGCTCCATGGCAGCGAGGGGAGCAAGGCTGCTCTGGTCCTCGTTCAGTGCGACTCCGTACCAGGCAAAGGCACTCCTTGCATCGCCCCGGCCCTCTTCATGGATCTTTCCGATCCTGGCCGCCAGCTCAGACCGCTCCATAGGCGAATCCAGAATCTGGAACTTGCCGTCGAGCAGGCTGATCAGGTTATCCCATTCTTCTTCAGCGGTAAGAATGGAGTCGAGGATCTCGCAGATCACAATCCGGTGTTCCGCATGCTCCTGGGCCAGTCCCAGGAGGGCAGTTCTGGCTCCACCGTGGCTGGAGTTGTCCCACAGGATCGCCCGGTAGTTTTCAATGGCCCTCGCCACGTCACCAAACACATTCTCTTGCAGGGCACCCTGGCGGAATCTCAGTTCTGCGGCCAGATCGCCCTCCGCAATGGCAATGCGCCTGTCGAGGATCTCTCCAAGAGATTCCCAGGCCTCGGTTCCTGTATAGAGCAAATCCAGGTTTTCCAGAGCTTCTGTGTTCAGATCATCCTGTTCCAGCAGGCGGACATACCACTCGATAGCTTTTTCCGGTTCCATCAGCCTGGTGTTGTACAGCCTGGCATTGAACTGGGTCAGGTTTCTCATGGTCGCAGGTTCTGATGACGAGCCTGCCATCTCTGCCACCAGCTCGGCAAGACCTGAGAGCTGACTGGTAGCTTCGCCAAGCCGATCCAGGTTTTCAAGCAGCTCACCATCACCGGGCATCTCTCTGAACGCCCTGCTTAGACCATCCAGAGCTCCATCCATGTCTCCCAGCTTCACTTCCTTGATGGAAGCGATTCTCTTCAGGGTTGCCACCCTGGTCTCGGGGTCAAAGGTGTCTTCCAGGATGATCTCCAGGACAATGGTCAGGTTTTCCCACTGCTCCAGGTTCTGGTAGCAGGGCTCCAGCAGGCGAGCAGCACCGACCCTGTTACCTGAATCCATGAGCAGATGCTCCAGACCGATGATTGCTTCCTGGTGTCCGGGGATTGCAGCCAGCACTTCCCGGTACTCGTCCAGGGCACTCTCAGGTTCATCCAGCCGGATGCGGAGCAGGTCACCCATCCTGGTTCGGATAGAGGCTCTTGCCGCTGTGTCCTCAGCACTGTTTAGAGCGGTTCTGTATGCGTCCAGCAGCTCGTGCCAGCGCTCCTCCCTCTGGAACAGGCCTTGCATGGAGGCCATGGCACCTTCATTGCCCATATCCATATCAAGGATGGAACGGTAGGCATCAAGTGCCGCATCCACATTCCCCAGGTACTGATCTTGCACCATGGCGATCTGGTTAAGGATTCGGATTCGTCCTTCTTCCGAGTCCATCAGCTCGGTCTTGTCGGCCAGCAGGGCCACCAGGGAGGTCCAGTCCTCTGTATCCTGGTAGAGCCGCTCCAGAGCCTCGATGGCATCCAGACCCTCGGGATCTATCTCGAGCACGGCCCGGTAAGCGCCAATCGCCTCCTCCGGGTTCACAAGCTGATCGTCCCAGATTTCGCAGATTCGGTAGAGAATCTCCTTACGCTCCAGCACATCAACAGCTAAATCCGCCTTCAGCTTTAGAATTGCCACCAGGGACAGACTGTCTCCGGTCTGGGTGAACAGCCTCTCCAGTGCGTTGATGGCTGCCATGTTGGTGTTGTCGATCTCCAACAGTTTTCTGTAGCAGGCGATGGCGTTGTGCTTGTTATCCATCTTCTCGTCGAAGACTCTCGCCAGAGTGGTGAGCATGTGGCTGGCCACCATTGCGTCGCTCACCGTCTCCAGTCCGTCAACAAACACGGCTGCGAACTGATCCCAGTTCTCCAGCACCTCAGCCAGAGCCAGCAGCTCGCTCCGGACCTCCATGTTGTTGAAGTCCAGTGACTGGGCCCGGCTCAGGCTCTTGAATGCCGCTTCCGGCTCTCCAAGCTTTCTGGCCTGCAATCCGGCGATATTCCTGAGAAGAGTAATCTGCTCTTCCAGATCCTCCGATTGTTCTAGCTTGATGTCGAACAGACTGGTGAGCTTAAACCATTCACCCTGATCCTGGTAAATGGGCTCAAGGATAGCCACGATGGTCAGACGGAGTGCCCGCTGATCCACGTCGTCAATCTCTAAAGCGACCAGCATGTTTTCCAGGGCAGTGATTGCCGGTTGGAAGTCCTGGTCCATGGCCAGAGCTTCCCGGTAGTAGTCCACTGCCTGTTCCCGCCGCTCCAGCTTCTTGTCAGCCAGATCGCCGAGCCGGTACTGCAGGTTGACCTTCGCTGCATCATCCTCCGCATAGTCCATCTGTCGCAGAAGCAGGTCAGACAGGTCATCCCACCGGTCACCAGCCTGCAGAATCCGTTCCAGATTCTTGATGGCAGCCTTGTTGGTGGGCTCCATGTCAAGGATGGTGTAGTATGTGTTGACGGCCCGCTCCTGATCATCAAGCACCTCTTCCAGCAGGTTGCAGATCTTCAGGTAGAGCTCAGTCTTTTCCTCAGCATTTTTGAACTGGTCAACCTTGTGGAAGTAGAGTTCCACAAGCTCTGACCACTCTTCCAGCCTAGTATACAGACGTTCCAGGGCACCGATGGCGTTGCTGTCTCTGTCGTCCAGCTCCAGCACTTTTCGGTAGTTGTCCACGGCCCGGTGGAAATCAGCCAGCCGGTCTTCGCAAACCCTGGAGAGCACCTTGAGGGTGTTTTTGCGGGTATCTCCGTTGAGAATGGAATCTGCCGACGCATCAAGAATATCAGCAAACTCGGGCCACGCCCCAATCTCCTCGGCCAGACCTTCGAGCTTGTTCCTCAGGCTCTCATCATCGGGATCCTCGCCATAGGCCACAGCCATGTTGTCGAATGCGCCCCGATGGTCGGTCAGGTGGCTCACCTGAATATGGGCCAGGTCAAGCAGCAGTGCCTTGCGCTCTTCCGGGTCGTGTGATGCACCGATCATGGTAGCCAGGACACCCGCCAACTGGCTCCATTTCTGGGTCTTCCGGTAGATGGGTTCCAGCAGAACCGCAATCTCCTCCACATTGTTGCCGGCTCCGCTGATTGCTTCCAGGGCCTCAATGGTCTTGGCATGCCGGTAGTTCTGCTCCAGAATTTCGCCGAAGACTTCCAGAGCGGCAGTCACATCGCCCAGCCTCTCTGCATGGACCATGCCGAGCCGGTACCGGATGTCATCAACCCTGATTCCCTTCTCATCCTCGTTCATGGTGGTGGAGTCCTGGGCCAGTACCAGCCTGTTGCTCAGGAGCGCCACCAGATCGTAGTCTCTTCCTTCACGGGCCAGCAGGGCCTCAAGGCGGTCGGCTGCGTCCTCGTTGGTCTCTTCCATGTTGAGGATGAACTGGTACGCTTCAATGGCACCATCAGGATTCTGGAGGACCTCCTCCTGCAGGTCGGCCATCTTGAAGTAGAGCTCGATCCTGGTGGAGTCGGCTTCAGCCACGTCGGCTTTTCGCCTGAACACCTCAAGCAGCTCAGACCAGTTCTCAGTTTGTGCGTGGATAGTCTCCAGAGTATCCAGTGCCTCACTGCATGCGGCATCCAGTTCAAGGACCTGATTAAAGTGAATCTTGGCAGATTCAGCGTCTTTCAACTCCCGGTACTCGAATCGGGCAGCGGTCAGATAGAGGGTCTTGAGGGTGTCACCATCCATCTCGCTCAGGGCTGCTTCAAGAAGCAGTGAGACTAGATCGGACCAGTGGCCTGTTTCTGCTGCCAGCCTCTCAAGGTTCTTGAGAATCATGGCGTTAGAGTGCTGCTCAGACAGCGCTCTTGCCAGGCTCTCAAAGGCTCGGATCTTGTCGTCCAGCTTGTTCTCGTAAAGATCGGTCAATCTCCAGAAGAGCTCAATCCGCTCGTCAGGATCATTGGCGTCCAGCAGACGAACCTCAATGATTGATGCCAACTCGGCCCAGGCTGCGGCTTTGATATAGACCGGTTCCAGCACCCCAGCGACCTGGGCACGCACATCCGGGTTGGTCTTCATGCTCTCCAGGGCTTCAATAGCTGCCTCGCTGGTGCCGGTCAGCTCCAGTACCTTGGTGAAGTAGTCGATGGAGCCCATGGGATCAAGCAGGTTGTCCCTGAGGATAATGCCCTGCTTCTGGCGCACTACGGCCTTGTCCTGATCGTGGGTGAGCAGATCAGCTTGCCGATCCAATGCGTCCAGGAGGTCAGTCCAGCGCTCGCCGGTTTCATACAGCCTGACCAGAGCCAGTGCCGCATCATAGTCGGTGGGGTCACTGTCCAGAATGGTCATGTAGGCTGCGATAGCCTCATCCGGGTTGGAGAGACGATCGTCCCAGAGCAGAGCAAGGGTATGGTAGAGCTCCCGTCGCGCTGCATCATCGGTGGCAGCATCAATACGGGCCTGGTAGATGTACACAAGGTCATCCCACTTCTCCAGTCTGAGGTACAGGCTCTCCAGGGCGTCCAGACCATCCTTGCTGGCCGGGTTCACATCCAGGATGTTCCTGTATGTGGCGATGGCCCGGTCATAATCGGATAATTTGGTCTGGAGCAGATCACCAAGCTGCATGAGGAGGGCGATCCGGGATTCATCGGTCTCCGATATGGCAATCTTGGCTTCCAGGATCTCCACCACCTCCTCAAACCGTTCCTGGGAGAGGAGGAGCATCTCCAGAGCGTCCAGACACTCCCTGTCTTCGGGAGCCATG
The DNA here is from genome assembly GCA_964477705.1 of uncultured Myxococcia bacterium. Classification (GTDB taxonomy): domain Bacteria; phylum Myxococcota_A; class JAVEVO01; order JAVEVO01; family CAYZFJ01; genus CAYZFJ01. Next base: position 15,311 of record CAYZFJ010000022.1, read on the forward strand.
TCTCTAAGCCTGCGCCAGAAGCCAATGGCCATCTCCGTATCGCCAAGCGCCTCGGCTGCGATTCCAGCCGCCTTCTTGAGCAACCACGCCGCCGAGTCCGGATCGATGTTGACGGAGTCGATGGCGCTGGAGTACGCAGAAATGAGCAGACCTGGATCACCGATACGTCCAGCAAGACGCTCCAGCTCCTTGCGGATTTGTTTCGATTCCGGCTCCAGGTACAAGGCTCGGGCCTGGGCATCGAAGGCTATGGCCAGCTCTCCTCCCCTCTCCAGATTTCGTTCGTGGAGAGAGGCGATGGCTGCGAGAAGCTCGATCTTTTCGCCTGTGGAATCGGTCAACTGGTGCCGGATTTCGTAGATCCAGGCCAGCTTGCTCCACTCGTTGAGGAATTTGTAAGCCGGCTCCAGAATTTCAGTAATCAGCCTGCGTGTGCTGTCCGGATCAAGCACCATGTCAGGGGTATGAGACAGGAGATCTTCAAGGGCAGTAATAGTGGGGTGGTGCGCCGGAGTCTTGTCCAGGAGCTGCCTGTACACTTCCACGCCTTCGTCCACGTTCTCCAGCTTGTGCTGCAGGGTCTGCCCCAGTCGGTACATGGCCTCGGTCCGCTCAGACTCCACCGTAGCTGCCTCAGCCTGCCGCCTGAGGACCTCAGCCAAGTCCGGCCACCGTTCGGCTTTGCCGTGGAGCCGCTCCAGGGCGGTCAGGGCTTGCATGCTGTCGGGCACCATGTCGAGAACCTGTCCGTACACATCCACGGCTCGGTCTGGTTCATCGAGCATCTCTTCAAGCAGATCACACATCTGGAAGAGAATGGTGAGACGCTCTTCCGGCTCGTTGGTGAGGGCTGCTTTTCGTTCCAGGGTGTACACCAGTGCAGCCCAGTCTTCCATTCTGGAATTGAGCCGCTGGAGAGAATCGAGAGCTTCCATGGAATCGGGTACTGATTCCAGGCACCTCTCATAGGTGAGCACTGCCTGATCAAGCTGGTCCAGATGTTCTTCCCTGATGTGGGCCAGCTTCAGCCCCAGGGCCACACGCTCCTCATCGCCCAGCATTATGTTCAGGCTCAGATCAAGGGTAGAGCTGTCGGCAGGCTCGCCAAATGCGGTGGCGAACAGGTTGGCAAGAGCTCCCCAAGCATTGGTGGCTGCTGCCAGCCTCTCCAGTTCGTCCCAGATGTCCTTGTTGTCGGCCTGCTCCACAAAGGCATTCTGCATAGCCAGGAATGCGTTCGGTCTGGATGAGAGTTTGTTCTCCCAGATCTTGGCCATCTCCTTGAATGATTCCACCCTGAATTCGGGGTCGATGGAGGCATCGGCCAGAACCTGGAGCACCACGGTGAGGCTCTCCCAGTCCTCAATCTTGCGGTAATGGGGTTCAAGGAGTCTGGCAATGGCCAGCTTCTCCCTGTCGGCGGTGAACAGGTTCTCCAGCCGGGCCACTGCCTCCCCGTTGCCAGGGGACTGCTCAAGGGCTGCACCATAGAGCTCCACGGCCCGGTCACAGGCGTCCAGCCGCTCCTCGTGAACCTGGCCAAGCTTCAGGGTGAGCTCTATGCGCTCTGCCGCATCGGAGGTGGTGGCAATCCTTCTCTCAAGGGTTGAGACCAGCTCGTCCCAGTTTTCTCCCCGCTCATGGAGCCTGGTAAGGCCCTTGAGGGCATCTGCAAAATATGGGTCGATGTCGAGTACCCGCTGGTATGCATCAACCGCCCTGGAGATTTCGTCCAGGATATTCTCATAGATGTTGCCCACTTGCATGAGGATAGCGGTGCGTGCTTCGGGGCTTGTCTCCAGGTCAGCCTTCTGGTTGCTGACATCCACCAGATCTTCCCATCGCTCGGATGCTGCATAGAGCTTTTCCAGGGAATCCAGTGCTTCCATGCACTCCATATCCATCTGGAAGGCTGTCTTGTAGCTCTCAATGGCGTCCTCGACCCACCCCAGGCGCTCCATGCAGGTCTTACCAATGTTCAGGTGGGTGCGCACTGCCAACTGGGGGTCAGCCACTACTACATTGTGATCCAGAGCCTGCCTGTACAGATGCACCAGCTCTTCCCAGCGGTCGGTTGTCTCGGCCAGCCGGGCCAACTCTCGTGCTGCATCTTCATCAGGTTGCTCTTGGTATAAGCGTGCTGCCCAGTTGAAGCCCTCATTGGGGTTCCGCAGGTTGTTCTCCCAGACCTGCTGGAGACGCTTCATCCTGAGGGGCCGTTCGGTTTCATCCCCATTGGTGATGAGAGACTCCATAACGGCGGTGAATCTGGGCCAGTTGCCGGACCGCTCATACACGGGGGCCAGGAAGCTGGCCACCTCCACATTGTTGGGGTCCATGGTGAAGATCTGCTCGTAGGCAGCGACGGCCTCGGAATCATTCCGCAGCACCTCAATGGCGATGCGGGCTATGCGCTCCAAGAGAGCCATCTTTTCGTCG